>JAYSYJ010000246.1:0-32723 GCA_043727675.1 Fimbriiglobus sp. | reverse complement strand
GGATGTTTGCGGAACCGGAGTTCCGCAAACATTTGGGGATGGACTCGATCCCCGGCATCCGCGTCGATGCGTTGGGCCGACCCGATCCGACATTCCGCCGCGAGAATGAATCCGCTTTGACCGTTGCCCGATTCGACGTGCAGCGGAAATGGAAATCATTCAGCGACGTCGAGCAAAATGCACTGTGCCGGAATACGCTCGTGTCCTATCCGCTCGGTGCCAAAACCCCCGACACCGGCGTTCCGAGTTCGCTCCTCGCCTTCGCCCAGTCGCATTACACCCCTTTGAAAGAAGGACTCGATCTCTCTGCGGCCATCTGTTGCCTGATCGGGATTTTGCTCGCCGTCGCGTTGAACCGCTGTACGGAATATTGGACGAGCACCGATTACAACCCCGTGAAAGAAGTGGTGAAAGCGAGCCGCACCGGGCACGCCACCAACATCATCTCCGGGCTGGCTCTCGGCTTGGAAAGTGCCGTCTGGGCAGCGCTCATCGTCGCCGCGGCTATCCTCGCCTCGGTGATGGTCTTCGCCGACACCGGTAACTTGTTGTTCATCGCCTACGGTGTTGCGCTGTGCGGTATCGGCATGCTCACCCTCACGGGGGACACCATCAGTATGGATGTCTTCGGTCCCATCGCCGACAACGCCAACGGTATCGGTGAAATGGCCTTCAACCGAGACATCAACGCCAAGGATCTTTCCCCGGGCGATCCGGACTACATTCCGCCCGCCGACCTCAAAGCGATGCGGCAAATCTTGTCCGACCTCGACGCCGTGGGGAACACGACCAAGGCCATCACGAAGGGGATCGCCATCGGCTCGGCGGTGATCGCGGCCGTGTCGCTCTTCGCCAGTTTCATCGCCGTGCTGGTGACCGGAGCCGAGGAGAAGATCGGCCAACTGACGGTCGAAGATTTCAAGCGTGGTTCGGCGAACTTGACCGTGGCCGACCCGTATGTGTTCATCGGAATGTTAATCGGTGCGGCGGTGCCATTCTTGTTCAGCAGTATGACAATCCGGGCCGTCGGCCGGGCCGCGTTCCTCATCGTCAACGAGTGCCGCAAGCAGTTCCGCGATAAGGACATTTGGGAAGGGCGAAAGCGGCCGGACTACAGCCGTGTCGTCGATATTTGTACCGGCACCGCCCAGAAAGAGTTGATCGGCCCCGGCTTGCTGGCCATCGGCACCCCGTTGATCGTCGGCTTCATTCTCGGGCCATTCGCGCTCGGTGGTTTCTTAGCGGGGATGATTGTTTCCGGGCAACTGCTCGCGGTGTTCATGTCCAACGCCGGCGGCGCTTGGGACAACGCCAAGAAGATGATCGAAGACGAACCGCGAACGAAAACTTCGGGGAAAGGGTCGGACAAGCACAAAGCGAGCGTCACCGGCGATACCGTCGGCGATCCGCTCAAGGATACCGCCGGCCCGGCGATCAACCCGCTTATCAAAGTTATGAATATGGTCAGCTTGCTCGCCTTGCCGCTCGTCATAGTCCACAACATCAAAGATGGTACCGGCAATCCTATGCTCGGGGGAGGAATCGCCGCGGTGGCGGCCCTCGCGGTGGCTTGGGCTTGGTGGCAATCGAAGCGCGAGAGCGCCGAGATGAAACAACTCGACGACGAAGCCGAACAGGAAACGGGCGTTCATGGTTGAGATCGTCGTTCACACCCCCGACCCAGATTCTCTCGAGCCGGTTTACCTTGCGGGTGACCGTTCCGATTTGGGTCGGTGGTGTGCGACCGGCCAGCGTGGTCAGCGATTCGAAAATGGTACGCACCGGTTCACCCTGCCGGTGCCAAAAGAGGGTGAAAGGATCCGTTTTTTGGCCACGCGGGGTCATTGGCGGAATGTGGAAACCGGCACCGACGCCCGGGACATCGAGCTACAGAGCGGGCAGCGGATCGTGCACCATGTGCAGAGTTGGGGGCGCGACAGTCTTCGCTACCACCGCGACATCCGCTCGGAATTTCTGCCGCATCCCCACACGCTCACGGTCTATCTTCCGCCGGGGTACGACCGCGAACCGGAGCGGCGGTACCCGGTGTTTTATCTACACGACGGGCAGAACTTGTTTGATGCGCAGACGTCCTATGCCGGGGTGGCTTGGGGTTGCGATGAAACCGTGGAGCAATTGATTCGCCAAGGATGCGTCAAACCACTCCTTATCGTCGGCATTTCAAATTCGCCGGATCGACTCTTGGAATACGGCCCGCGCCGGAGTGCGACCGCCGATGATCATGCCCGAGCGTACGGTCGTTTCCTCGCCGAAGAGGTCGTGCCGTTCATCAACGGAACTTACCGCTCGCGGTTCGATCGGGAATCGACCGGTATCGGCGGTTCCTCTTTAGGTGGGCTGATTTCACTGCACTTGAGTAAGTGGTATCCGAATCTGTTCGGGCGCTGCGCGGCGTTGTCGCCATCGTTGTGGTGGGATCAAGAAGCATTCGCCCAGAGCATCCACACGGCGGCACGGTGGACGAAGAGCTGCCGAATCTGGCTCGATGTGGGGATGAATGAAGGCGGTTCGGACGCCGGCCGTCAAGGGATGCTCCGCCGGACCCGCGGCCTCGCGGAGCAACTGGTACAACTCGGGGCCGACCACCGCTATTTCGAAGATCCGTTCGGGTCGCACCACGAGTCGAGCTGGGGCCAACGCTTCGGCGACGTGCTTCGATATCTGTTCCCACAAGCAACGTAAAAGGGGGTCTCATTTCCGCTCCGCAAATGATTCTGGTAAACTGGTGATTCGATTGTTCCCGAGTCGAGACCTTGCATGAACACGATCCGCATAATTGCACTTTTGGTGGCGTTGATCTTCCTCGGCTACCATGCCGAAGGTCAACCGTTGCCGGTACCCGGTGGCGAAACTCCCCCTGCGACCAAAGTGGGAAAGAGCAAATCTGTCACGGGCGATTGGGAAGTTTTGTTCACCGACGACAGCAAGATGAAAGTGTCGCTGCTCGATGAGCAACTGCTCCTGCAAACTCCCCACGGAACGTTGACGATTCCCACACGTGATATTCGGAAAATCGAAATGGGCGTCCGCCTCAGTCTTGCGGAACGACAGCAGTTCGATGCGGCCATCATCGCGGTCGGAACCAGGGATGCGAAAACGCGCGAAGAGGGCAAGGCCCAGCTCAAAACGCTCGGGAACAAGATCGCCCCATTCTTGAAACGAGCGATTCGCAAAAGCGATGGTGCCGCACGGCCGCATCTCGAACAAGCCTATGAAGCTGTGGCCGGTGACCGCGATCAGCGGCAACGGGAACCGAGCGATTACGACACCATCAGCACCGACGATTCCGTGTTCGCTGGACGACTCGACGCGGTGCAGTTGCGGATTAACACTTACCAATTTGGTGAACTGAATCTGCGGGTGACCGATGCGAAAACGTTGCAATTCGGAAAGGGTTCAGGGATCGATGCCAAGCTAGAGATGGTCGACGGCGCGAACATCTACCAATTGTGCCAGACGCACTTGGGTAAAGTGGTCGGGATCACCGTGACCGGGAGAATCGATGGCGCCGTCTGGGGGAGTGGACCTTACACCGCAGATTCGACCCTGGGTACGGCGGCCGTCCATGCGGGGGCAGTCAAAAACGGTGAAACGAAAGTCATCAAGGTGCGCCTCGTACAAGACCCCGGTGTTTATGGAGGGACGGTCGCCAATGGCGTTGCCACGGCTAATTTTGGCCAGTTTCCGTCCGGGGCGTACGAGATACTTGTGAAATGAAACGCTACTTTCGCAATTCCGCGACCAGTTCCTTCAGCCTCACCAAGCTAGAAGCGTAGTGGGTGCCGTCAGTGTCGTGCTCACCTTGCATGCCGTCGAACGTTCCTTGAACCCGACCGAGTTTGTCGACCACGAAGATTTTGGTGCTGTGCTCGAATTCGTCGCCGGGCTTCGGATTTTCCTTCTTCATCGCAGTGATTTTGAACCCCTTTTGTAGCAACGGTCGGACCGCCTTCTCTTCGCCCGTGAGGAAGAGCCACTTCGTTTCATGGGCTTGGAACTTCTCGGCGTACGTCTTCAACTTGTCGAGCGTATCGGCTTCTGGATCGACGGTGAAGGTCACGAGCCGCAAATCGTCGGAGCCGGCGAGGTTCAACTCTTTTTGCAGATTCTGCATTGTGGCGGTCACTTGCGGGCAGCCCATGGTGCAGCGAGTGAAGACGAACGAGGCGATCCAGACCTTGCCCACGAGATCATTTGTGTAAACTTTGCCACCGTTGCGTTCCATTAGTGCGAACTGCGGAGCGTCGAAGAACGAGTCCGGCGCCGCTTCGGTGCTCGACTGGGTGCGATCTGTACGCTTCGGTAATGGAATCAGGAATGCTGCACCGAGGCAACCGATGGCAAGAGCCAGGAAAAGGTAGACCACCCAAGCCTTGGGCCCGCGGCGCACAGTGGCTGGCATCGGTTCAACGGACATAGTGACCTCGGTTACTGAAAGTAGCGGGGGACGACGCCATCGGCGACGAAGAGTGTCATCACGGCGAGGAGGTAGATGAGCGATCCGCGTAGGACTGTTCGTGCGGTGCGGTCGGTCGGACTCTGGGCGAAGCGGATGCACCGGGCCAAAAACCAGATCGCAGCGGGTAAAGATCCGACGAGATAAATCAAACCGGCCGCATCCAAGAAGAACGGCATGGCGGTCGTGAACAGCAACAGAATCGCAGTCAGCACGGTCGCCCGACCGGTCAACCGGCCATCGGGCGCGTCGACGATGGGTAGCATTTTCATGCCACCACGCGCGTAGTCGGCACGGTACATCCAAGCGATGGAAAAGAAGTGCGGGAGCTGCCAAACGAAGAGAATGCCGAAGAGCGCCCAGCCCGGTGCGGCCATTCCCCCGGTCGCTCCGCACCAGCCAATTACGGGTGGCAAAGCACCGGGAATCGCACCGATGACCGTGTTCCAAATGGTGACACGTTTCAGCGGCGTGTAGACCCCGACGTACAAAATGAATGTGAGTGCGGCCGCAATTGCCGCGGCCGGACTCGGAAGCGTGACGAGTAAGTAAACAACGCCGGAGAGTCCCAAAGTCGCCCCGAACACGAGCGCTTCGATTGGCTTCAATCGACCTGTCACCAAAGGCCGATTGGCCGTGCGCAGCATTTTCGCGTCGGCGTGCCGTTCGAGCCAATGATTCATGGCACTGCCACCGGCCGCGACCACCCCGGCCCCCAAGAGTGTGTGCAATAGCAGTTCGATTTTCAGATCGGGAGCGGCCCCGAGTAGAAAGCCGACGGCCACCGTCACGAGGGCCATGGTGGCGATGCGCGGCTTACAAAGTTCGGCGTAATCCGTGAGACGGCTGCGCATAGTTTCAGAAGAACCTAGAAGGCCGGGATGAGCCGTTCGGCGAGTCGCGGGACTGAGGTGGGCCACGGTCGGCACGGCAATACTCATCGGTGGATTTCGCAAGTGTTAGTGTAAGAGTTTCAAGTCGTGTTCGTTAAACTGCCACAGTTTCATACTGATCAATCCGTTCCAATCGTTGAGATTCTGGAACCGTTCGGTTCGGCGCCACCCGCCGCCAAACTCTTACTGCCAACACCACGGACGAAGCTAAAATCGCGGTGCCAATGAGCACGTGCAGAGTTCGAATCACCCCGGCTTCTTCGGTCACACGGCGGGCCATCGGCGACACATCTCCTTGTGGGCCGAATGCTGCGAACTTGCCGAGATAGGCTTCGACGCCCAGAACCAGTTGGAACGCGAACATTAGCAACAGATGCCAAACGTTGAAGCCGAGTACGCGCCGACCGGCCGGGGAACTGAATGCACGAGCCGCGAGCCAAATGCCGATCCCCACGACGACGAATGCCGTGAGCATGTGGAGTCGTTGGGCCAACGGACTAGCCGTGTGTCGAACAATCACCCCCCATACGAGTTGAACAAAGACCGCGACGGGTAACGCCAAGCTGAGCCGAGCGACGCGGCTGCGCTCGTATTCAGGAAGTTGACGATTCGGCGACGGAGCCGCAGCAAACAACGGCACGCAGCACATGGTGGCGAACACAACTTGAGCGAAGGTACCATGAACTTGAGATAACTCCGGCCCGAGCAGCTGATCGAGATACACCCGATACCCGCCGAGCAGGCCTTGGGTCATCACGCAGACCAACAAAATTCCGGCGAGCGAGCGAACCCATTTGCCTGGTTGATTTGTTGCGAGGTGAGCACCGCTGGCCAGCAGTACGAGTGCGGCACAGATCGCCGTGGCGATTCCCGATTCCAGCGGAAACACTTCCGGCGGTGGAATGTCGGTTCGACCGCTTTGCAACGCGAGTTGCCGGGCGATTCTGCCATCGGAGGCCACGTGCATTTCACGGTGGAAGCCACCATAAACGGCAAGCAACGCGACGATGGAGACCAAGCCGAACAGTCGACTTTTGAAGTTCGGCCCTGCGATCCACGCGGAAACAGCGAGGAGCGACGCGAGAATACCCACGCTGAAACCGGCCGCGCGGTGGGTGTGTTCGAGCAAGAAACCGCGGTGTTGTTCGAGGTTGTATTTATGACCGTTGACCACGAGGAACCAAGGTTCCGTAGGCCACACGGGGTCGGCCATACCGGCACGGAACGAAGTCGTGAGCGCACCGAGCGTCAGCAACACGACGGTCGCCAGCACCGTCAAAACGGCGAGAGTGCGGACGGGCCAAGCAATGGGGCGACTGTTGTTCATGGTGATCTCCCCGTAGCCGGGCGTTCGACTTCACTTCGGACATCCGTTGGCAATTGTGCCGGGTACGGCAATGCCCGCAGGAAGTTCACAAGGTCGGCGATATCGGTCTCTTTCATTTGCACCGCGGGCATGTTCGCAGGCTTGATGCCATGTCGAAGATGGCGGGCCAAGTCGGCGGGTTCCCGGCCCCAGCGGTATTCCGGTTGCGTCAGATTTTGAACTTTGTTCGGCAGTCCCCAAACGTCGTAGCGGTACGTCGTCGTTTTGCCGTAGGACTCGTGGCAGCTCAGGCACGCATTCGCTTTGAACAACGCGTGACCCTGCCGTACGGATCGGCCCAGCGTGTCACCCACGAGCACGGGCTGCGAGTGCGGCGTATCGGGAAGCTGGGCTTCGAGCCATTGCCGGTGCGATTTTGCAGAGATGGCTCGGGCGCTAGCCATGATGTCGGTAACGTCGTCTTCGGAATCCTGGTGGAGCCGGCGGATCAGGGTGGATTCCACTTCGCCCCGAATGCTGAGGTGTATCACATACGCCACCAGTGCATCGACGTTGTCATCGGCCAAGAGATCGAACAGCGGCATCGACGTGCCCGGAATGCCACCCCGGATGACCCTTTCCATGTCCGCGATCTGTGGCTTACCATTCTGGGCCACTCCGGTGATGCGTTTGAATTGGCCATTGCGGAAGTCACGCGGATACGGGAAGCCCGCACTGATTCCTTTGCCGTCGCCCGCCATTCCATGGCACGAACTGCAACGAATGCGGAAGCTCGCACTTCCCTTGGCGAGCGTCTCCGAGTCGAGTAACAACGAGCCGACGGCAGCGATTCCCTCGGGCAACATGGGCACGGCGGGGGTACCGAAGAGTGCATCGAGCGATTGTTTCAGTTGTTCGCGCTGAGCGGGGGGCACTTCGGATGGCAGCACGACATTGGCACCGAGCGTTGGCAATGTCGACAAAAACTCGTCGAGTTTGAGCGGATCCGGTGCAGTCGTGGGTTGATTCGCAGGTACGGAAATCATGACTGGATCGGAACGACTCGCATAACGCAGGTGTGGTTCGTAGCTGTCATCGGTGGATACTCCACAGCCGACTGCCGAGCCACAAAGTACGAAGGCGAGGCACAACTCGGTTGCCCGAATCGTGACCCCGCCGCACTGTTTATAGAAGCTGGAAATCATGAAAGCCGGAGCCTTACAGCACCCCGAGATGGCGGGTGACGAAATCGGTGATGATGAACAGGAACATCAAAAACACCCAGAAGATCCCCGAGGCCGCCACGAGCCAGGTGAGCTTATCGGCCGAACGCAGATCCATGAAAAAGTAAGCGAGTACACAAGCTTGAACCGTCGAAACGGCCAAGCTGGCAACGACTTTCATGGAACCGAGGTCGGAAAAGCCAATGAACAGAGCGAGGAAAGCCAGTCCGGCCAACACGAAGAACACCAGGAACGTTTTGGAGTTCGGGGTGACTTCGTGGTGGATGGCTTCTTGCTCGTGCAAGGCCGGATTCGTTGTGTGGGACATCGGTTAGTATCCGCCTTGGGAAAGGCCAATGGCCATCTTGAACTGCTCGATGGCCTGGTGCGAGGTATGCGGCCCGCACAGGTACAGCAGCGGTAGCAGGAACATCCAGACCATGTCGACAAAGTGCCAGTAGAGGCTCATCACTTCGATGTAAACATAGCGGGCGTTCTGGTCGAAGAAGCCCGTTTTCGCCAGGATCAATTGCCATGTCAGCAAACCGATGCCGATGATCATGTGCAACACGTGCAAGCCCGTCATGCTGTAATAAAACATGAAGAACAACTGCACCCGGCTCGGGTCGTAATCCTTGCCCGCGACACCTTTGAAGTTCTCGTGCTTCAACGCTTTGTCGAGCGCGATGTTGAACTTGGGCACCGCGACTTCGACCTGCACTTCTTTGCCATCTTCCATCACGGTTTGCATTTGCTTCACGGTGGCGGTGCCCGGCGTCAATCCTTCTTCGTAATCGAGGTGGTATTCCCGGGCTTTGAGTCCCAAGAACGCACTGCCGAGCACGATCGTGAGGATCAAGCTCCGAACAAGCCCAGCCCGACTACCCACATACGCGGCCCGAATGGCGAGTGTGATGGTGAGGCTGCTGCTGAGGAGCAACAGTGTGTTAACGGAAGCGATGCCGACGTTGAGGGCGGCACTCCCGGCTTCAAAGTCTTTCGGGTACCAAATTCGGTAAGCGGTGTAAGCACAGAAGACTCCTCCGAAGAAGAGGACTTCCGTGACCAGGAACAACCACATGCCGAACCGCACGGTGGCGAGTTGCTGACCCATGTTGTTGAAGTGGTGGGCAACCGGCCCCTCCACGGTGTTAGCTGCCATGGGTCGCCTCTTTCCCGGCCGGAGCATTGATGGAAACAAAGTCTGGATCGACGTGGTGGATATCGTGGATCTTGCCATCGTTCAACGGCACAATCTTCAATCCATCCGCCACGGCGTATTCGTACGGCCCGAAGTAGACCTGCGGGGTCGACTCGAAATTATGGGGCGGCGGAGGACTCGATGTCTGCCATTCCAGTCCCGTGGCCTTGAACGGGTTATTACCGGCGGCCTTGCCGAAGAACAGCGACGCTCCCAGGTAGAAGATCGGCATCAGATAGCCAATTCCTTGGACGTAAGCTGCCGCCGTGCTGAGCACGTTGTAAATCTGGAACTCGGGCGGATAGTTCGGGTAGCGTCGCGGCATCCCCAAGTAGCCGACCACGAACAACGGTGCGAAGGTGAGTGCCAGTCCGACCATCATCACGATCGCGGCCAACCGGCTCCAGAAGTCGGAATACATTTTGCCGGTGATCTTGGGCCACCAGAAATGCAAGCCGGCCATCCATGCGAACATCATGCCACCCACCATCACGTAATGAAAGTGAGCGACGATGAAGTAAGTATCGTGTAGGTGAATATCGGTGCCGAGCGTGCCGAGGAACAATCCCGTCACGCCACCGATTGTGAACAGAATGATGAAACCAATGGCGAACAGCATGGGCGCTTGGAAGGTAATACTGCCACCGTAGAGGGTCGCCGTCCAATTGAAGACTTTGATGGCAGAGGGAACCGCGACCAACATCGTCAACAGAGCGAAGACCATGGCCAAGTAGTAACCTTGGCCCGCGAGGAACATATGGTGTCCCCAGACGAGGAACCCGACCACGGCGATGCCCACGCTGCTCCAAGCAACTGCTTTGTAACCGAAAATGTTCTTGCGGCTGAAGCAGGTCAATACTTCGTTGATGACCCCCATCCCCGGCAGAATCATGATGTACACGGCCGGGTGGGAGTAGAACCAGAACATATGCTGGAACAGAATCGGATCGCCACCGATGTTCGGATCGAAGATTCCCGTGCCCGTCATACGTTCGACGGCTAACATTGCTACCGTCACCGCGATGACCGGTGTGCCGAGCAGTTGGATCACGCTGGTCGCGTATATCGCCCATATGAACAGCGGCAAGCGGCCCCATGTCATACCGGGGCACCGCATCTTGTGAACCGTGGCGATGATGTTGATACCGGTGAGAATACTACTGAACCCGGTGATGAAGATCCCGAGGCCCGCGTACATAACACTGGTATGGCTGTATTTGGAACTGTACGGCGGATAGAGTGTCCAGCCGGTGTCGAGTCCACCGACCATGAGCTGCCAAACGAAGAAGAGTGCCCCGGCCACCCAGACGTAGTAGCTGGCGAGGTTCAACTTCGGAAACGCCATGTCTTTCGCACCGATCATCATCGGCACGAGGAAGTTCCCTAACACACCCGGGATCACCGGGATGAGGAACAAGAAGAGCATGATCGTGCCGTGAGCGGTGAACGCTTTGTTGTACTGGTCAAGTTCGAGGATCGCCCCAGTCGGAGTGATCAAGTTCGTTCGGATCAATCCGGCGGCGATACCTCCGAACACGAAGAAGACGGACACCGACACCAAATACATCAACCCGATGCGTTTGTGGTCGACGGTGAGCAACCACGACAACAACCCGGTTTGGTGGTTGAGGTAGTGGAGCTTTTCCGGATTCTTCTCGAACGAAACTTCCCGCTCCGGCAGCATCTGCGGGGTGTAGTCGAGTTTGGTCGTTTCAATCGTGGCAGTGGCCATTAGGGTTGGCCTCCTGGCTTGGGTGTCGTAGAGGGTTGAGCCAATGGGGCCGAAGTATCAACGTTCGGTGCACCGACTGGTACCGGGTTCATTTCCGTCCGGCTCGGCAGGTCGCCCGGCTTGAGCGACTTCAAATAACTGATCACGTTCAACAATTCTTCTTCGGTCACTTGGTTCCGCGTGTACGCCGGCATGATCGGCTTCCACCCGTCCCGTACTTGGAGCATCGGGTTGCGTATCGAGTTCCGAAGATAGGTATCGTCGGCAACGACGGTCGTGCCACCCTGCAAGGCCCGCTTGGTTTTGTAGATTCCTTCCAACGTCGGTGCCCGCGATTCGCTTTCCTTATTGTGGCAGCCCAAGCACTGCAACTTCAAGAAGAGCTTACGGCCTTCCCAGGCCGGCGAACCATCGACGGGGTTTTTACCATCGCGGACGCGGTAGATCCCTTCGAGGAACGACGCGTAATCTTCTTGGCTGAGAACGTTGACTTTACCGACCATTTGAGAGTGGGCAAAGCCGCAGTATTGATCGCAGAACAAGTGATACGAACCGACTTTGATCGGCTTGTACCAAGCACTTGTGTAACGACCGGGAACCACATCGAACTTACTTCGGAAGGCGGGAATGCCGAAGTCGTGAATCACGTCTTCGCTGGTGCCGGTGATCCGCACCGCGACGCCTTGCTGCAATGTAATTTCGTTTATCTCGCGGTGACCTGTGGGATGTTGAACTTTCCACATCCACTGCTTACCGACCACCGTGTATTCGCGGTCGGCCGATTCCGCGGGCGGGTTGATCGCGATGTCGTACATCCGCGCTCCCCACACGAAGAATGACAGGAAGAAGAAGAGCGGGATGATCGTCCAGATGAATTCGAGCTTGTTCGAGCCCAAGATCCGTTTCGGGGCGACGCCCTCCTTTTTGGCGAAGGCGAAGCAGCAGTACACCAGGAGAGAATAGACCACGCCGCTGCCCAAGGCGCACACGCCTGTGATGTACCAAAACAGCACATCGTACTCTTTCGAAAACTCCGAAGCCTGCTCGGGCAAGATCGGCGGCGTATCCATAAACGCAAACATAAAACAAACCCCGATGGGTGAAGATTTCGATTCGGGAGTCAAACCACGGTCGGCGGAGCTATCGGTTCTGGAGGCAGGGTCAGTTTCGGCTCTCCGCGTGCTTTCCGCAGAGTGAAGATCGTGATGCCGAAGATCAGCAGTACGAACGGTGCCGCGACTATACCCAACACTTTCATGCTCAACTTGTAGTGTCCCGATTTCTGATCGTAGGTCATACAAAGCTGGGCGAAGAAATCTTTATTGCTCGGAGAGATCGTCCCTTTGGATGCTTCGATGAGCGAGAGCCGCATGGTCGAGCGTTCGTAGGTGTCTCCCGCAATGTACCGGGCAATGTGGCCGTCCGGAGTGACGAGCATGATGGCAGCGGAGTGCTGAATGTCGCGCTCCTTCGATCCTTGCGGTCGGGGGCCATCGCCGAGCGGAACTAAGTCGCCCCAATCATTTTCGACGCACTCGACACCTTCGGAGTTCTTTTCCACTTTGCGATCCGCAATGATGAACGGATAACCCAACACATTCGTCACACGGCGAATCTTTTTGTGGGCCGATTCCGCATCCGAGAACTGCCCGGCACTGGCCGTCAGGAACCACCAACCCGGCTCGTTCGGATCGCGGCCGTCGTACTGCTTCAGGTACTCTTCGCGTTTCTTGCGAGCGAGAGCATACGGTTCGCGGGCATCGACGCTGAAGACGACGACGTTAAAAGCTTTGCCCGCCGTAAACTCAGGATCGTTCGCTTGCAAGTCGCGGAGCACTTTCAATAATCCGTTCAACACCTCGTTGCACATCTTCGGACAACGGTAATAAGCGGGTACCAGAATCGTCGGCTTGCCGGCCATGATCTCTCGGAGCGACACCAACTTGTTGTCGTGATCGTAAAACTTCTCATCGAGCGGGATCTGAGCATTCAAATTCTGTTGAATTTGGAGTGGCCCACGGGTGCTCGGGTCGAACTCGCCGGGTTTCGGAGCCATCCCATACGCGCCGACATTCTGCGCAGTGGCACGAGTACTGGCACAAGCCAGTAAAGTCACAACGATGAATGTCAGATACGAACGCATGACGGCCTCGATTAATTAGTGTTTGTGGTCGTGTTCCGGTTTCGTGGCAGAAGTCGGCTCGGATGGGCCACCGCGTCCGCCAGTGCTTAATTTCGCCTGACCGAGTGTGCCCACCACGGGTGCATAACCACCGGGTCTGGTCGCTGGTTTCATCGTCGACATCATTAACTGAATCGTCGCGCTCATCGAAATCTGGGCGATACCCTTCGGCTTGTCGATCCATTCGTTCTCGAGAAGAGCTTTCCGCTTGCTGGTCGGATCGATGAAGTTCTCGGGCCGATAAAACTGCGGGTAAATTTCGGGCGAGTTATTGTTGCCTTCCTTCGCTTCGAAGCTGCGGATGTAGGCGGGGTCGGCAACCGTTTCACCGGCACGCACATCCTTGACCTGCTTCATGTATTCGAGTCGCGGTTGTGGCACGGCCGTGGTCGGCACATCGTCAATCGCATGCGGATCGGTCGAGCTGATTCGCCCGGCCCGGTCGTTGTAGGGCTTTTGCTTTTGAGCTGCCAAGTTGGCCTCGGGTGACTTCAAGTAGGCGAACGCGCCCGTCACCACCAAGTAGGTGAAGACCAACATCACCAGCACGGCCACGGGCACGGCAATGATTCCTTTGATGCCGAAGGAATCGGGTTCGTGACCGACCTTTTGGCTGTTGGCGTCCAAGCCGGGAGGCGCTTCGCCATGTCCGGCCGATGCTCCGGTCATCGAGACCCAGAGCAGATTCAGCGCCGATTCCTCGGCGGGTTGAGTTTGAAGTTTATCGCTCATCGTGGCCGTCTCCGGCGTAGGTTTTCATCGAAATTAATTCGTTACAAAACTTAGTGGTGCTGACCCCAGGTCGCCAGGAATTTACCTTCGCTGTTGTTTACCAAAATCGGTGCCTTCGACAGTTCACGGCTGTAAGCCAAACCCCAGAGACCACCGACGCCCGTGATCGCCGCGAAGGCCATGACCACATGGAGCTTGCCGTGTTCGTGCGGCACGGCCGGCACCAACCACCACACCACGTCCGAGGCACAGACGATCAATAAAAGACCGGTCATGCACTGCATGGCCTTCGGGTTCAACTTGATCTCTCGGAACAGCAGTACGATGAACGGCGTCAGCCAATGGAACAGCATCAGAAAGTACGCGAGGTAGATCCAACCGTTCGGTTCGGTACCACCACCGCGTTTGATGTAGTAAGGGATCTCTTCGGGCAAGTTCCCGGCCCAAATCAGCATGTATTGACAAAACGAAGCGTACGACCAAACCATCGTGAATCCGAGCATCAGGCTACCGATGTCGATGCGGAACTTGTCTTTCACGATGGCGAGGATGTCGGTCTGCCCCTTCGTAAGCATGTAAAACACAAACGTGCTAAACGCAAACGTCGTGAGAAGTTGATTCATTCCGAATACGACCGGGAACATGCTCGATGCCCAAGTCGGCTCGATCGACATCACCCAGTCGGTGGCGAAGAAAGTCATGAGCAGCGCCCAGACCACGATCCCCGGAGCGCAGAGACCGATCAATTTTCGCTTGCTGGCTTCATCGTCGTGAACTTCGTAACTTCTAGCCCAACCGAGAATTAGGAACCCGATCAACCCGAGCACACCGAAATAGACGATGTAACGCCCCGGTATTCCGAGTGCCGAACCGGGATGGACACTCAAGTAATCGTGGATTTTGTGTTGGTTCTCTTCGATCGCTTCCGGCCGCATCTGCTGGGCCGTAGCCACTTCGGCGATCTCGTTCGAGAATCCCTGTTTATTGAGCTTTGCAACCTTTTCGTCGAAGCCTTTGGTGCCCGCCTTCTGGCTCTCAGTCGCGTGCATCCATTCGCCATTGGCCCACCAATACGGTGAGTCTTTGCCGTCGGCCATGAACAGGCTGGCGATCAGGGGTGCACCGAGAACGAATAAAACAGGCAAAGTTCGTACGGATGCTTGGAACAGTCGGCGAAGGACGACCCCCCAGCTTGCACCGGTGACGTAGCCGATCATCATCAGTGCCAGTGCGCCGAATGGCAGGCTCGACCAGAAGACGAAACCGCAGGCGTAAGAGAGAATAAATTCTCGCACGCCATCGGTGTTGCCTTCCGTGTTGGCATTGATGAACCCTGCCACCAGATAAACGGCGAAACCGAGGACAACCGCGAGCACCGCCAACTTTCGCACCGGTGCGACGTTGATGGCGATTTGCGGGATGATCGTGTCCGTGTGGGGATGATCGTGATGGGTCGCAGTGGCGGCCATTAGTGCTTATCCCCCGGCGCGTGAGCAACAGACTTCGGTTGATCGAGTGAGCGTTTCAGATCATCGGGCAGCTCGGCGGCATTCGCCGCTTGGCTCAGCTGCAAGGCCCGTACATAGGCCACGACACGCCAGCGGTCGGCGACATCGGGGATCTGCGTTTCATGCGAACCCATTCCGCCGTAGCCCCAAGTGATCACTTGGAAAATGTAGCCAATGTTCACGTCTTTGAGCGGCTGAACCTTACCGTAGCGGTAGAACCCACGCGAGACGCCTTGCGGGTTCCCGGTGTAACTCGGTTCGGGTTTGCCCGTTTCTTTATTGATGGTCAATGTCGACCAGTCCTTCGCCTCGCCTTTGATGTCGAGGTGATACGACGGCGGACGCAGAAAACCCCGTTCTGGGATCTTGCCGTTCGCATGACCTGCACCGCCATGGCAAAGTGCACAGTTTGCGTTGTAAAGCACTTGCCCGCGTTTGAAGTCGTCCTCGTGCAACGCGAACGGGAACTCTTTTACAAAGTTATCGTTGCTGGTCGGGGCACCGGGTGGCGGAGCGGTCTTACCGGTCGGATCGACCGTCTTCAACCACTCTTCATCGGCTTTGATGCTCTTCCCGGCCGGGGTCAACCAAGTCATCATCACGTCGTCGGAAAGCTTCTGATTGCGGTGAATCACGCCCGGTTCGAGAGGTCGCACGGATTGCTTGTTCGCAAACATCGTGCTTTCTTCGTACGGCCGGTGCGCCGGTTGATCGGCCATTTTCTGCTGGCAACCCGCCAGCACGACCACGGTCAACACACCGAGTGCCGAGTACCGAACGATGGTGAATAGTGAAAGCGTCATTATTCGGGCACCTCCGCGATGCTTTCCGGATTCAGCGTGGCAAGGAACGTCTTAACGCCCTGCCCGTCGCCAAAGTTCGGGTCGGTCGATTCGATGCAGATAAAGAACCGATCTCGCGTAGCCCGCTTGAACTGCGGCACGTTGAAAACCGGGTGGTAAGGTTGTGGTAACCCGCAGAGTGCCAGGAGACCAAAGACCCCACTGAGGCTCGCGGTGAGCACCAACAAGGCCCAAGTGATCGGCACGTACATCGGCCATGACCAAAACGGCTTGCCGCCGATGTTGAGCGGGTAATCGTACACCGTGATCCAGGTCTGCATCAGCAACCCGAAGGTCGCCCCGCAGAGACCACCGATGAACATGATCGCCCCGATTTCAGACCGCGGAAAGCCGAGTTCGTCGGCGACTTCCCCGACCGGAAACGGGCTATAACCGTCCATGCGGGTGTAACCCGATTCGCGGGCCGTTCGCACGGCCGCCACCAGTGCATCCGCATTGGTGAACTCGGCCATGATCCCGTGCAACGCGGGTGTGGTATCGTGCAGGTCACTCACTTGGCGTTCTCCATGACCGCGTGTCCGTCACGTCCGCCTTGGCGGTGCGGCAGGAACTCTCGCATTTCTGTGATCGAAATCATCGGCAAGAATTTGATGAACAAACAGAACAGAGTGATGAACAGCCCCACGGAGCCGATCATGATGGCGTAGTCCCATTCGGTCGGAGCGTAACGGCCCCAAGCCCCCGGCGAATGATCGCGCGTCAGCGTGATGATGATCACGTAGCGCTCGAACCACATGCCGACATGCACCGAACCGGCGATGATGAACAACAAGAGTTCGTTCGTTCGCACCCGCTTGAACCAGAGCAACTGCGGGATGATGGTGTTGGTCGTGATCAACGCCCAATAACTCCACCAATACGGGCCTTCCCAGATCCGCTGGTAGGTCGTTTCCCACTCGAATAACGAGTGGCTATACCAAGACATCCACAGTTCGCAGAAGTAACCGAAACTGACGAGCAGACCGGTTGCGATCATCACCTTGGCACACAACTCCAAGTGCTTCCCGGTGATGAAATCTTTCATCCCGTAAAAGTGCCGGAGTGGCACGGCCAACCAAACCACCATCGCGAAGCCGCTGAAGATCGCTCCGGCTACGAAGAACGGAGGGAAGATCGTCGCATGCCAGAGGGGCACAATAGCCACTGCGAAGTCGAACGACACGATCGTGTGCACACTGAACACAAGCGGCGTACCGAGACCGGCGAGGAGCAAGTAAAGCTTCTCGTACCGACGCCAGTGGTAAGCCGAACCCCGCCAGCCGAGGGACAGCATGCCGTAGGTGATGCGCTGGAGTTTATTCTTGGCCGTATCGCGGAGGACGGCGAGGTCGGGGATCAACCCGACATACCAGAACACCAGGGACACGGTGAGGTAAGTGGACACGGCGAAAGCGTCCCACATGAGTGGGCTGCGTGGCTGCGGCCAAGCGCCATAGTTCATGGGCATTGGGAAAATCCAATACCCGACCCACGGTCGGCCCATGTGAACGAGCGGGAAAATCCCGGCGCACGACACGGCGAAGAGTGTCATCGCTTCGGCGTAGCGGTTGATGCTCGTCCGCCATTTCTGGTGCATGAGCAACAGAATGGCCGAGATCAACGTGCCGGCGTGGCCGATGCCAATCCACCAAACGAAGTTGACAATCGCGAGGCCCCAAGCGACGGGTTGATTGATCCCCCAGACGCCGGTGCCCATGTAAAACAAGTATGTCAGGCCGATGACGAGGCCCTGCAACAGCATGAAGCCGAACAGGAAGAAGCCCCACCAGGCTTTCGGGGTGTGCCCGCCGATCACCACGTCGGCGATCTTATCGCCGAGGGTGACAATATCGTGATTCCCGTCGACTAGGCCTTCCGGGTGCGGCGGATAAATCTGTTGGATCACGTGGCCTTTGGTGGCCGGTTCAGTCACGGTTGCCATAACTGGTTAGGCCCCCTGAGGCATGTTTTTGTTCGGATTGCGAATCGCCGCGAGGTAACTCGTTCGCGGCATGGTATTGAGTTCGGCGAGCAGCCCGTAGTTGTGCGGCTCGGCTTTCAGTTTGATGACGTCGCTCTTCGGATCGTTGAGATCCCCGAAGGTGATTGCCGCCGTCGGACACGCCTGCTGGCAAGCCGTGAGGATTTCACCGTCCATGATCTTCGGCCGACCGTGGGTGTCCCGTTCGCGGGCCAACGACCCATCGGGCTTCTTCTTGTCCCACTCGCGTTCGGCTTCGATTTCCGCGTTGCGGATTCGTTGCACGCAGTAGGTGCATTTTTCCATCACGCCCCGCGTTCGCACGGTCACTTCCGGGTTGTTCAGAAGCTTCAGTGAGTCGGTCGTGTAGTCCGTGTACTGGAGGAAATTGAAGCGACGTACCTTGTACGGGCAGTTGTTGCTGCAATAGCGGGTGCCAACGCAACGGTTGTAGACCATATCGTTCAGGCCATCGGCACCGTGAACGGTGGCTCCGACCGGGCAGACCACTTCGCACGGCGCCTTTTCGCACTGTTGGCACGGCACCGGCTGAAAGTGCGTCCGAATGGCCGCGGATTCCTTGATCTTTTCTTTGCGGGCGGCTGGGCCGATTTTTGCGGCCCCGAGTTCGTCGCCCATCGTTTTGACGCCGGGAATACTGAAGTACCGGTCGATCCGGATCCAGTGCATCGCCCGGCCCCTCATCACCTGATCTTTGCCGACCACGGGAATGTTGTTCTCGGCAACGCAGGCTAACGTACAAGCACTGCAACCGATGCACGAACCGAGATCGATGGCCATGCCCCAACGACGATACGATTTGGTCGCTTCTTCACCGTTGACTGTAATCGGATTGACCAGATACAAACTGAGTTTCTTCAGACGAGCGTCGTGAGTCTTGTGCTCATGATCTGCGCGATCACCATGGTCATGAGCGTGTGTGTGTTTCAGCCCATTGAGCTCGAAGTTCTCGATGGTGCCCGGCGTCAGCATCCGGATTTCTTCGAACTCCGAGGCGGACGTCGCAGGAATTTGGGCAAATGCTTCGTCATCCTTGTACTGCTCGATACTGGCGTGCCGAACCGGCCGTCGCGATTCCATCGCGGCATGGGCACCGGCGACAGCCAACGTGTAACGATCACCCGTACGCCGCATTTCGGGAACGGCGGCATTCCAAACCGCGTCGGTACCGCGGAGCTTGTACGTGTTGAACCCGCGTCCGTCACCGACTTTCCCGGCCCGTTCCCGTCCAAAACCAAGGTGGAGCACAACGACGTTGTCGGCCATTCCCGGCTGTACGTGCACGGCCACTTTCAAAGTGCGACCCGCGACCGTGATCTCGGCAATGTCCGTTTCAGTCGAACCTCGTTCGCCACCGGTCCACGAGAAGTTCTGGGTGAACTTCAATTCGTCGGCGGTGCGGGGCGAAATCATCGCCGCGTTGTCCCACGTCAAGTTCGTCACCGGCTTGGGCAGCTCTTGGAGCCAGCCATTGTTGGCCTGTCTGCCGTCATACAGCGATGGATCCGGGCGGAACTGAATCTCCAGTTTCTCGATCGCGGCTTGAGTGAAGCCAACGGCCGCGAGTTTATCGAGCTTCACGGCACCGAGTGCGGCTGCCGGGTAATAGGGGAAGTCGCTCTTAGATTGTGCGAGCACCCCATCGCGAACAGTGCGTTCCCAGTACTGGGCGAAGGTCGGCGTCTCACCGGAAATCTTCTTGTCCGTGTGGAACTTCTCCCACGTGTCTTTGACGAGAGCCTGCCCATCCGTGATCGGATATTCGAGGGCCGCGGCCACGATTTCCAGCAAGCTTTTACCACGGTACAACGGTGCAATCAGTGGCTGTTGCAAAGCCGCGGTTCCGTCGTGGCCACGGACATCGCCCCAAGCTTCGAGGAAGTGCGTTGCGTTGATGTGCCACGTGGCGTACGGCACGGCCGATTCATCCACGTACAAGCCGTGGTGGAAGACACCACCATTTTTCTTGGCTTTGACCACATTCAACGCGTTGGCGAAATCGAGATCGGCCGGAGCGTCGAACACGGGGTTCACACCGGACATCACCAAGGTGTGAACTTTACCATCTCTCATCTCGCCGACGAGCTTCTTGAAGTCGTCCGCCGCATCGGCCGTCGGCCAACCTTTTGCGACATCGCCGCCTCTGTTGGCGTCGAGCATCCGCTGGACAACTTCAAGCGCATCGAGCGGCTTGGTGTACTTCAACGGCGCGTGATCCGCGTCGAGCTTGTTGTTGATCGCGGCGACAAGAATGTGAACCGCCGGCGATTGGTGTTCACCCGCAATCACAACCGCGTGGCTCTTGTGCGCCGACAAATCCGCAGCGAGTGGCTTGATCCAAGCGAACGCCGCTTCTGGCAAACCGGTACCGACCGTGACACCGTCGACTTTGAGTTCGACGGCGAGGGCACGGGCGAACAGCTCCACTTGGCTCGGCTTGAGCGGCAAGCGGTGGTCGGCGATAGCGCCGGTGCTGGTCAGACCACCTTCAACCACATAAAGGCGGTTCAAGCCTTCGGTCGCTTCGGCGATGACCTCTTCCCACGCGGGGTGGTAGTGGCTGTTGTCTTTCGGGTGAGCTTTGTGGTTTTTCTCTTCGAGTTCGTGGGCCGCATCAACGGTGCTAATCTTGCGTCGGCTACCGAAATCGCGGGCATACCGCACACTACCGGGGCCACTGAGGAAATCGGCGTCCAACGACAACACCACATCGGCAGCGGCAAAATTATAAACCGGCGTGAGGTGTTTGCCGAACGCCGCGAGGAGACCTTTGCGGGAGTTCGAATTCCCCACGGCTTCGTACTGCACCCACTTGGCTGCCGGGAAACGTTTGAGCAACTCTTCCATCAAACGGATCAAAGTCGGCGAGGTCGTCGGTTCCGTCAACAGACGAACACCTTCGCCACGTTGATCGAGTGGTTTCTCGGATTGCCGATTCAGAATTTCTTTGAACGCGGCAATGGCTTTGTCGGTGGTCGTCGCGGTTTCGCCCATCCGTGCCGCTTGCGAACGATCCGGGTCGTAGAAGCTCAAAGGCGCGGCCAGCGCTTGAAGATCGACCGATCCCAAGCTGCTCGGGTGGTTCGGATTGCCTTCGCACTTGATCGGTCGCCCATCGACACTCTTGACAATCAACCCGAGGCCGACACCGTTCGCTTGCGCCATCGCAGTGGCGAAAAAGAGGGGGACACCCGGGAGGATCTGATCGGGCTGATTCACATACGGAACCACTTGCCGGCGCGAGGCCGGGCGGATCGAAGGGTTACAACCCACCGCACCCGCGAGCGCCACGGAGGCGCCCATTAGGCTCAAGAATTTACGGCGACTGACGGGGTCGACCCATTCCGCAGCATCTTCCGGAAACTCGTTTTGGAGCATCTCGCGGAACTGGGGCGTGTCCATCCACTGGTCAACGGATTGCCAAAACTCGGGTTCGGCCGTCGCAGTCTGGCTGGCGTGTTCGGGGGGCATTCGCATATCCTCAAATCCCGTGAATTGTCCGGGGATGTCTTCGGGTGAGCCGACTGATTAGCGGTGGCAGATGGAACAATTCGTCAGCACGCTCGCTTCGCGGATCATGTGTTTTTCTTTGAGTTCAGCACCGAGGCTCGCCTGCGTGTGCGGCTCGCCGGTCAATTTGTTCTCGACCATCGACGGCTTGAAAAGCATGTTGGTGATCTCGTCCGTCGGCCGGAGATTCTTCTCCGGATTCCGGTGACAATCGAGGCACCACTCCATCAGCAATGTTTTCGACTGGAACACCAAGTTCATCTGGTCGATTTGGCCATGGCACGACACGCAACCGACACCCTTGGCCACGTGGATACTGTGGTTGAAGTAGGTGTAATGCGGCACGTTATGGATCTTCGTCCACGAGATCGGCTTGCCCTTGGCGTAACTCTCCCGCACCGGCTCGAGCAAATTCGCCGAAGTCCACATTTGCTGATGGCAATTCATGCACGTTTTCGTCGGCGGGAAGCCGGACGATGCCGATTTTTCAAATGACGTATGACAATAGCGGCAGTCGATGCCGAGCTGAGAAACGTGGTGTTTATGGCTGAACGGCACCGGCTGTTCGACCACTTCTCGCGTTCCGGTCGTGTAATCGCTGCGGTAAAACGCGGCCCCGGCAATCCCGCCACCTGAGAGCAGGAGCGGAAGACCGAGCAACGTCACCCGGACGATGATGTTCAACCCTTTAGGAAAAACTTGGGGCATGTCTGCCTCCTCGATTCTTGAGTCGCAAATATCGAAATGCCACCGAGATCCACGATCAGATCGGTAGCGGCAATTGTGGGAGTGTGTCTTCGAACACCAGTTGCATAAAACGGTATGACGCGATCGACAACCCGATACCTGAACCGCCGAAGAACAGCCCAAACCAAGCCAAGTGCTGTCCTTCTTTGCCGGCACGCCAGCCGAGCATGATCGACGTCATCGCCATCGTGCTCGCCGCAAGGCCGACCATCATTCCGAACGGATACCACCAAAACACCAGCACAGACCACACTCCCAATGTCATCGACGACGTCGCAATCGCGCGACGGGTCGTGTGAGTGATGGGTGAGGTTTTCTGGATTGCCGGAGCCGCTGCGGGAGTGTTGTCCATAATCGCTTTCGCCGTCTGACGATGATATCTCGTTACTTGTGCTGGTGAGTTTTAGCAGCTGAACTACAACTGGACACCGTCAACGATGCAAAAAGAATACCGAACGAGCGCTATCGCCTTGGATTATGAACCGCAAGCAGATGCAGAGAAATAACGAGTTCATACGGTAGAAACATTCCCATTTATGAGAATCCGACCTGCGATAATTCCCAAACTCTGGAAATTAGCCAATCTTCTGTCACATTTGGCATTGCAGTTGCCTGAAAAGCGATTTCGCCACCATCCGGGAGTCTTTTGTGTTCGAAAAAATCCGGTTCCCACTCGCTGTTTTGTTGACCTTGTTGCTTTCTTCTGCGCAGGCCCAACCTGAGCTTCGGAAGCCGACGAGGGCGGAGTGGCAATCCGTCGTCGATCAGGCCGTGGCGTCACTCAAGAAGAGCCAAGACGACAACGGAGGCTGGAGTACGGCCAAGAGCATCGGTGTGAGCGGAATCGCCGTCAAAGCACTCATCGATTGCGGTGTCGGCCCGGAAGTCGAACCAACCGCCAAAGGGCTGAAGTACATCGAAAGTCTCATCAACGAAAAAGAAGGCCATATCGCCGGGGACAACCCGAAAGATGGTTTGAAAAACTACGTGACGAGCGTGAACCTGATGGCGTTGGTCGCCGCCAAAAAAGAGGAGAAATACAAGAAAGTGATCGGAAATGCCGCTGGGTTCCTCAAGAAACTGCAGTGGGACGACGGCGAGGGCAAAAATCCCGACGACGAATTCTACGGCGGCGCGGGCTACGACAGCAAATCACGACCCGACCTCAGCAATACCCAGTTTTTCATCGACGCACTCCGTGATGCGGGAATCAACAAGGACGATGAGGCGTTCAAAAAAGTTGTGGTCTTCGTGAGCCGCTGCCAGAATTTGAAAAGCGAATTCAACACGATGCCCTGGGCCGGGAAGATCAACGATGGCAGTTTCATCTACAGTGCGGCCGGCGGTGGCTCGACCAAAACTAGCGACGAAGCGAACGCCCCGCTCACGGGTTATGGCAGCATGACTTACGCCGGGGTCAAGAGCATGATTTACGCAGGCGTGGCCAAGGATGATCCACGGGTAAAGGGGGCACTGTCCTGGCTCCGTAAAAATTACACGGTGGAAGCTAATCCGGGCATGCCACCACAACTCGCGGCACGAGGTTTATTTTACTACTACCACACCATGGCCAAGACGCTCGATCTGCTGGGCGAAGATGAATTTGTCGACGACAAAGGCGTCAAGCACGACTGGCGAACCGACTTGTTCCGAGCCATTGAGAAAAAGCAGACCAAAGACGGCACTTGGACGAATCCCACGGATCGTTGGATGGAAGGCGACCCGAACCTCGTTTCTGGTTACGTCCTCATGGCACTGAGTTACTGCAAACCCAAGTAATTGTTCTTCGTGTCGAGGATCCAATCGACCACCCAGCAACCCCGGTAGTGCTGTTCGTTCTGTTCGCGGCAGTGGAGTAAAATGTGTTGATCCTGGCAGCCCGACTCCTCGAGTGCGTCGGCGAGTTCTCCCATCGCTTGAAACCGTCGCGATTCGTACATCTTTTTGGCGATGCCCGTCGTGTTCGCGGTTCGCCATTCGTTCTGCCACCACGGCGTTCGGAATGGATTCGGAAAGACTTCGCGGACGATATCGGCGGAGTGCAGCGGCCGAGAGATTCGAGTCGTCGCGGGAGTGATGTCGTGAAACGGCTGTAAGACCAGACGTCCCAAGTCTTGACGCTCGTTCAAATCCTCAGTGGGGTTTTTGTTTTCCCATACCGTAGGATCGCACCCCAATAGTTCTCCGAGTTTGCGGAGCTCCCGAGTTTGAAATTTGATCCCATTCGCCGTGTCTTCGCACATTTCTAAGATGTCCGTTAGGCAGCCGACTGGAAGCAACCCATCTGCAAGAAGTTCTGCGGCTTCCAGTAGTCCTCGTTGGATGGCATCGAGCCGGCGATAGGCCCGGCGACCGCAGGCCGCGTAATACAATCGCAGTTTGCGCGGCTGCTCCGGTGTGCTGTGGAACCCGTGCATCGGGAACACATGCTCAAGGAGAGCAATTGGATCCGCCGAGCGAAACCAGTCTTGTTCAGTGAGTGCCGGCAACGACATGATGGGCGCATTCATTGCGTGTGATAGTTTCGACCTACGAACTATAGCGAATTCGGCTGATTTGAAAGCCGAGAATCGATTCTTCTTTCGGGCCGGATTATTCTCATGACTGAACTTCTATCGGACTACCTGCCCACCTGGCTCATCTCCATTGTCTTGGCACTCGTAGCAGCCGGACTCTTCATAAGCTTCATGGGTGCATCGGCCTTGCTTTACATTTGGGCCGAACGGAAAGTTTCGGCTCGAATGCAGGATCGCCTCGGGCCGACCCGCACCGGACCGTTCGGATTGTTGCAGTCCCTGGCCGACGGGATCAAACTCCTCACGAAAGAAGACACGACGCCCGCCGTGGCCGATTCGTTCTTGTTCAGAATCGCACCCTATTTGGCATTTTGCGCGGCGTTCTGTGGCTTCCTCGCCCTCCCGTTCGGCAACGGGTTAGTCTCGCAAGATTTGTCGATCGCCGTGTTCTTCGTTTTGGCCGTGTTGTCGAGCGAAGTCTTCGGGGTGATGCTGGCGGGATACGCGTCGGGCAGCAAGTGGTCGCTCTTCGGCGGCATCCGCGAAGCGGCGCAAGTCGTCAGTTACGAAGTGCCACGCTCGCTCAGCGTCGTCGTGCCGGTTTGCGTCTCGGGTACATTGAGTTTGACGCTCATGGGCCAGCAGCAGACCGGCTGGTTCTGGAACTGGGCCATCTTCCACGATCCGTTCAGTTTCGTCGCATTCTTCCTGTTCTTCATCACCGCCACCGCGAGTTGCAAGCGAGCCCCCTTCGACCTTGCCGAGGCCGAGAGCGAACTCGTAGCCGGATTCCACACCGAATACAGCGGGTTGCGGTGGAGCTTTTTCTTCCTCGCCGAGTATGGCAGCATGTTCGCCGTCAGCAGTTTGGCCGTACTGCTCTTCCTCGGTGGCTGGCACACGGGATTTCTCCCCTTCGAACCGACCGAACGGCTGGGCTACTGGTGGGGCAACCTATTGAACTCCGGCGTCATCATTGGCAAAAGCACATTGCTGATTCTCGTGATGATGTGGCTGCGCTGGAGCCTGCCACGCCTACGGATCGACCAAGTGATGATGACTTGCCTGAAATATTTCTTGCCGATCGGCTGCGTCCTGGTGGTCGGCGTCGGACTCTGGCAACTCTACTTGGCTTCGGCCATCGGCGACGTGACCCGCACCGTGTTGGCCGGTGGTACCGTAGTATCCCTATTGGGGATCGGGTTGAGCTTGCTCCGACCGATCCGGGGCGACTGGAAGCGGGCGCAACCAAACATCTGATCGCCCGGCACCCTCACACCTTCACCCGCTCTCCGAATCGCTCGAAAAGGGCCGCGGCGCCGTCCGGGCCAATCATGTTTTCTTTCAAGCAGAAATCGGCGACTTTCCCCAACTGTTCCCCATCAGCAACTGCCACGGCTCCGGCGTCACCGATGCGATTTCGCCAGAAGTCGATGTACGTGAGATTCGCTGCGAACGCGCTGTTGGCTAGAGCCGCGACTCCATCGTCGCCACAGTTATTCTCTCGCAGCACCAACTCGCGGTAACGCAATAACTGTTCGCTTTCGGCCAATGCTTGAACGCCCGCATCGCCAATACGGTTCATCATCAAATTCAAACTCGGCGAGTTCAGCTTGGCAAACAACGGCGACCGTACCAGCGCTTGGATACCCGCGTCGCCGATACCGGTGTTCGGAAAACTCACTTCGCTGAGCGACTCGGCCAAGGGCGATTCACAAAGGGCCACCAGGCCCGCGTCGCCGATCGGGCTGCCAATCAAATTCCATTCCGTCAGGTTCCGCAAATACGGGCACGCCACCACGGCACGCAATGCGGCTTCACTGACCGGCCCGAAGTCGAGTGACGACAACGACTCAAATGGGATCGTCACCAGCACGCGCGCGGCGGCTTCACCCGACTCTGAATTCCGAATTTTGAGCGACACCAGTTGGCGGACGTCGGCCTGACCCAGTTGATTCAGAAACGTTAGTCCACCATCGGTAGTCAATGAGCGGACGGACAGAAAATTCGTAGACCGGAAGAATCGTTGCCAATCTTGCACGGAAAATTCGACGGGGGAACTCAACCGCGACGACGTTTCTAGATCGAAGTACGTTCCGGGTTGGCCAGAAAGGTTCAACTTGATCTTGCCCGAATATTCGGGCGGGATGGTGCACCGCTCAAATGCTTCGGGAGTCAACCGGCTCAAGTTGACCTGCTCCAGCCAATCGCCGGCCGGAGATCGCAACCAATTTCGCAAACTGGGATCGAGCAGCCAATCTTGGGATAACAGATCGAAAAGAATGAACCCCCGGAGGAACTTCATATTCCCGTCCCAGACGAACGGATTCGGGCGTCTGGCCGGTTCATTCCTGTATCGGAAGTCGCTGAGGATCGGTTTCAAATCGCCGAACCACTCGTCGGCGTGCATCCGCAGTAAATTCTGTTCCAGGCCTTTCCATTGCTGCTGTTGCACCGCGTCGGCTGTCGGGTGGCTCAAAGCAATCTGCACGCGTACGAACGTCGCCCGATCCGATTCCTCGTTCTCGTCGAGCCAATCAGCCAGAACCAGCCGTGGCATATCGTCGGCCGGGGCATCCCGGCAACGCTTCAACAAGGCTTTCAATTCGGGCGAAGCGGCGTTCACGACGGTTTCCAGCGGCGAGTCTAATTTTCGGCAACCGAGGGGCGGTCTCTTGCAAACCGATCCCCTACCGATTATCCCTTACCAAGACGTTGCTGTTCTGCCAACTGCGTCTCGGCGTTTCCACTGTTCACCATCCGGATGGCGATGTCTCTTCCGGTCATTTTATTCCTCATCGTCGCCGCGACGACGGCGTTCAGCGCCCTCGGCGTCGTGGGGTCGCGCAGTGTCGTCCGTTCCGCGGTCTGGTTGCTCGGCGCGCTCATCGGGGTTGCGATCTGCTATTTCCTTCTCGGTGCGGAGTTCCTCGGTGCGGCCCAACTGATTGTGTACGTCGGTGGCACCCTCGTTCTGATGGTCTTCGGGGTCATGATCACTAACCAAGGCCCATTCGCGGGGATTCGAACCAAGCCCGTCGAGTGGATTCTCGGCGGGGCCGTCGCCACCTTACTCTTCGCATTCTTGGTCACTTTCTCGTTGCGGGCTGCCCAACCCGTACCGGAATCGAACACGGACACACTCCCCAGTGCTGGCCCACTGGGGGCGGCTTTCCTCGGCGTGCCCGACGAACGCGGCACGGCGTATCTATTGCCTTTCGAGATCGTGTCGATTCACCTGCTCGTCGTCCTCGTCGCGGCGGCTTATTTGGCCCGGGCCAAACGGCGGCCCGCCGCCAAGGTGGAACCGCATGGCTGACGTCGGACTCGCGCCGTTCCAGATCCTCGCGGCGTTCCTCTTCGCCTGCGGCGTGGCGTGTTTCATCACCAAACGGAATGCCATCGGTCTGCTCATGGGCGTCGAACTCGTCCTCAACGCTGCGAATTTGAACCTGGTCGCCGCCGCCCGATTTGTGCCCGGCTTACGGATCGAAGGCCAACTCTTCGCCGTGATCGTCATCGTTTTGGCGGCGGCGGAAGCGGCCGTCGCACTCGCGATCTTCTTGAACTTCTACAACAATCACGCCACCGTGGACGTGGACGCCGCCAACGACTTGAAAGGGTAACCGTGTTCAACCCTTTCGACTTCGCCGAACACCCCGGTCGCGCTTACCTCGTGGCGACTTTGCTGCCGCTCGTTCCGGTACTATTGCTGTTGTTCGCGGCCACCATTCGCAACATGGCCCGATCCCGCAGTGGCACCGATAGTGTCGCTTCGCGTGTTTACTGGCTCTTCGGTGGCGATCAACCGCTCAAGACCGGCGGCACTATCAGCATCCTCTTTTTGATCGGCTCATTCGGGTTGTCCGTGTGGGGGTTGCTCCAATTTCACGAAGACGTTCACACGTACCACGACTCCCCCCATGAATTGACGATGCGTTGGAGCGAACGCGGCGATTGGCTCCGCATCGGCATTTCCAAAACGACCCGACCCGCAAACGCATTGCAGATCGGCTACCACATCGACCAACTGACGGCGTTGATGATGACTATGGTCACCGGCGTCGGCTCCCTGATTTTCATTTACTCCCTCGGGTACATGAAACAGGAAACCGAAGAAACCGTCGACGATCACGTGGCCCAAACCATCCGGCGCGGTCGCTTCGGCCGATTCTACTTGTACTTGTCACTCTTTGCATTCAGCATGATGAACTTGTTGATCGCGGACAACTTGTTCCAAATTTTCGTCGGTTGGGAACTCGTCGGCGTCTGCTCGTTCTTCCTCATCGGGTTTTACTACGAACGCAAGACTGCCAGTTCCGCCGCGAACAAAGCGTTCCTCGTCAACCGCGTCGGTGATGCCGGTTTACTCATCGCCATGGCCATCGCCTTCGCCTCGTTCGGCACATTGAACATTCAAGAGTTGGCCGCACGAATCGGCGGTTCGCAACCGGCCGAGTTGTCCCATGGCCTTTGGATCCTGATGGGGTTAGGAATCTTCCTCGGATGCGTCGGGAAGTCGGCCCAAATTCCGCTGCAAACTTGGCTCCCCGATGCCATGGAAGGCCCGACCCCGGTGTCGGCGCTCATTCACGCGGCGACCATGGTGGCTGCCGGGGTCTACCTCGTGGGAAGGTGCTACCCGCTCTTCGCCCCGGAAGTCTTTCTGACCATCGCTTACTGCGGCCTCATAACCATGCTGATTTCCGCGAGTATCGCACTCGTGATGACGGACATCAAACGTCTCCTCGCCTTCAGTACTTGCAGCCAACTCGGGATGATGATGCTGGCCCTTGGCATCGGCGCTTGGACTGCGGGACTGCTCCATTTGCTCACCCACGCTTTCTTCAAAGCCTTACTGTTCTTGAGTGCCGGAAGTGTGATCCACGGCTGCCATGAGGAACAAGATCTCCGCCAGATGGGTGGCCTGCGCCGTAAAATGCCGATCACTGCGTACACGATGCTCGTCGGGGTACTGGCCATTTCGGGAATGCCTTTCTTCAGCGGTTGGTACTCCAAGGATCAAATTTTATCGGCAGCCTTGGGCACCAGCTTGTCGAACCCCGGGCACGCCCTGCTCTTCATCGGCCCACTCCTCACGGCTGGTTTAACGGCCTTCTATATGTTCCGACTCTGGTTCCTCGCTTTCGCCGGTGAGCCGCGAAATCGAACGGTTAACAACCATGCCCATGAGTCACCATTCGCAATGAAGCTGCCACTGGTGATCCTCGCTTTTTGCAGCATCGGGGTGGCTTGGGGTTGGCCCCTCTGGAACGCGGAAGCGAGTTACCTCGGGCATCAACTCCACGACGGTGAACCGATCCTGAACCATCCCGCATTCTCGCACGCTCGCCTTTTGGCAGAAGAGTATCACCTGTTGGCAGGTGGGTTGGCTCTGGTCGCAGGTATGCTGGGGGCCGGATATGCCTGGCACCGTTATGGGCGGCAGGCCCCCACTGCCGCACAATTGCAAGAGCCGCACGGACTCTTGGCGAAACGATGGTACTTCGACGACGTTTACGATTTCGTCTTCTTGCGCGGGACACAAAAGCTGGCCGTGCAAGCGGCGAATGCGGATCGGAGTTCGCCGGAGAGTCCGCGTCGGTTCACACTCGATGGTGCCATGAGTGCTTGGGCGTCGTTGGTCCAACTCGGTGGCCAAGCTTTGCGACGAACCCAAACGGGGCAAGTGCGGCAGTACGTGTTGGTATTGGTGTTAACCCTGATCGGTTTGCTCGGGATGCTGAGCGTTCTCGCCCGTTGATGGAAGGATGTCCCCCGAATGCTCGCACCGTTTTTCCCCCCGGCCGACCGCGAACTGGACATGATCCAGCTCTCGATGCTCATCTTCCTACCGGCCATTTTCGCACTGGTGCTGCTCGTCTGGCCGGGCCGATTCCGGGAAGGAATGCGTTGGCTCGCGTTGTTCGGGGCCGCCGGAACGCTGGCGGTCGCACTCTGTACGCTTGTCGATTATCATCGCCTGCTCGATTCCCAATCCGACCGGGACACCCGCAGCCTCTACCATCCCGATAGCCGCCTCGATCACCGTGCCGATGAAGCGCTTGAACGCACCGCGACCAACCGTTCGTTTCTCAGCGATGATCTCATAGTCCGCAGGCCTTGGGTTTCGAAGTTCGATGTCGATTACGCCCTCGGCGTCGATGGCATCAGCCTCGCCCTCGTGTTGCTCACGGCATTGGTCACTTTCTTTGCGCTCATCGCCAGTTGGAAGATCGAAACGAACCTCCGGGGCTACTTGATCCTGATTCTCGTATTGGAAAGTGGCGTCCTCGGAGCATTCCTCTCCCTCGATCTGTTCCTGTTTTACGTCTTTTACGAAGTCATGTTGATGCCGATGTTTTTCCTGATCGGATTCTGGGGCGGTCAACGCCGCAAGTATGCCGCCATCAAATTCGTCATCTACACCTTAGTTGGCAGCGTTGGCTTGCTCGCCGCGATCATCTCGCTCTACACGGTCGATGTGCGCGACTTCGTCCCCCAAGAAACGGCTCGTGCTAAAGTTCAACAAATCCAACGCGGTCACCCCGATTGGAACGCCGATCAGGTGAACGCCCAAGCCGAGATCCACACCTTCGATGCCCAGACGTTATCGAAAGTCGGGCGTGCTGTCATGCTCGTGCTCAGCGGGCAAGACGACCGTTTGACGAGCCGGGAATCGAAGGCGAACACGCCGAATTCCGTACCGCTGTTCGCTGCTGGCGTGAACCGCGATGCGGCCATCGCTCACCTCAAATCGCAGTCGATTTGCACGCAGACCCACCAATACATCCTCTTCGCCCTGCTCTTCCTTGGCTTCGCCGTGAAAGTTCCGATCGTGCCGTTGCACAGTTGGTTGCCCGATGCCCACGTCGAAGCGCCGACGCCCATTTCGATGATCCTCGCCGGCGTCCTCCTCAAACTCGGTGGCTACGGATTACTCCGCTTCGCCTTCCCGATCTGCCCGTGGGCGGCCGATCAACTCTCTTGGTACGTTGGCCTCATCGGCGTCATCGGCATCGTTTATGGTGCACTCGTAGCCATGGGCCAGACCGACTTCAAGCGGCTGTTGGCTTACTCGTCCGTGTCGCACATGGGCTATGTCGTACTCGGTTTGGCCTGTTGGAGTTCCGGTACGAAAAGCGAATACTGGCAATGGGGTGTCAACGGGGCCCTGTTCCAAATGCTCTCGCACGGCATCACGTCCGCCGGACTCTTTTTCGTGGTCGGCGTGATCTACGACCGGGCTCATCACCGCGACCTCGACCGCTTCGGCGGCTTGAAAGAGCCGATGCCCGTTTACTCGGGGCTGAGTGCGATTTTGTTCTTCGCCTCCATGGGACTACCCGGACTTTGCGGCTTCGTCGGCGAGTTCCAAGTAATGCTCGCCGCGTGGAACTACTGTTGGTTTCTCGGCACCCTTTCGATGCTCGCCACGATCCTCACCGCGGGTTATCTACTTTGGGCCTGGCAACGAGTCTTTCTCGGTGTCAACCCGTTGACGGCGAAGTATCCCGACGTGAGCGCCCGCGAAGCCACCGTGCTGATTCCGTTAGCCATCCTCACCGTGGTTCTCGGAGTGATCCCTGGCTTGGCTGTATTTCAATGGACGGAACCCTCCGTGACGGGGTGGATCGAGAACTTGTCGAAGTTGAAACCGTAGGTTAATACTTACGTACACTAATTGCATCAGCTCTAATCCGGATGCTGTCAAATTAAAAAACTCCGAGAATCGTTGCGACACACTCTGGTTTTGGGGTGCGCCAAAGTTCTCTGGCACTTTTGGGGGAGATGGGTGATACGGGTGTTTTCTCCCCGGCAGGATGCCCATGGTCACCGTTACCGAAACCGA
>JAYSYJ010000245.1:0-11243 GCA_043727675.1 Fimbriiglobus sp. | reverse complement strand
TGATGTCGGCTTTACGCACCGCGACTCCGTTTTCGCAGCGGAGCAGATTTTCCAACAGAATCTTCAAACAGAAGGGGAGGTTCTTGGCTTTGGGGTAGAGGGTTTCGACCACGGACAGTTTGTAAATGGTGTGGCCTTTGCCACCGACCGAGAGGGTCGATTCGGCACCGAAACTATTCGTCATAGCAATGATCCTGGAAACAGAATTTCGCGGTGGGTAATACTATTGTGGTCGAACCGGCACGAGTGGCAACCGCCCATTACGGAGAACCGAGCGTTTCTGAAGATCGCATTCACTTTGTCCGTAGCGTCTGCAAACTATTTCCGAATATCTGGTTGTGCAGCCGTCCGAAATCGGGTAACATCCTAACATTGAATGGAGAATCCTTCCTGCCCCACACGCACTTTCCTTCTATTGGAGCGGCTTCCATGCTGACTCTTCACGGTGCTCCGTCACGCTATTGCGACGGCATCTCCCGCCGGTCGGCCCTCAAAATCGGGGCCTTTTCGTTCGGTGCCACCACACTCACCTTGGCCGACGTTTACCGGGCCGAAGCGGCCACGAAAACGTTGTCGACCGGCGGTTCGTTATCGCAGCACCGAGCGGTGATCAACGTGTTTCTCGGCGGTGGCCCAGCCCACCTCGATACGTGGGATTTGAAACCGGACGCACCGGCGGAAATCCGCGGGGAATTCAAACCGATCAAGACGAATGTCTCCGGGATCGATATTGGCGAGTGTTTCCCCAAGATCGCCGCGATGATGGACAAGTTTGCGATCATCCGGAGTATCGTCGGCGCTCAAGGTGGCCACGACGCTTACCAGTGCACCACCGGTTACCCGCATTCGTCACTCGCGGCGATGGGTGGCCGACCGAGCATTGGTTCGGTCGTCTCGAAACTCTGCGGTTCGGTCGATCCTTCGGTACCTCCATTCGTCGGTTTGGCCAAGCGAACCGACCATGTGGAGTGGAGCGACGCCGGTCAATGCGGGTTCCTCGGGAGCCAATATGGGGCTTTCAAACCGAGCGGGCCAGACATGGCCAACATGACGAAAAACACGACCAATCAAGCGCACCTCGGCGAGCGTCAGAAGTTGCTCCACGGGTTCGACACGCTCCGAAAAGAAATGGAATCCGACAGTGTGCTCAGCACGATGGATGCCCACACCCAACGGGCCATGAACGTGCTCCTTTCGAGCAAGCTGATGGAAGCGATGGACGTGACCAAGGAAGACCCCAAGATCCGCGACCGCTACGGCGACGGCAGGCCGTACAAATCTCAAGCGGATGGTGCCCCGACGGCGAACGACCAATTGTTGATGGCCCGGAGGCTCGTCCAAGCCGGGGCCCGCTGTGTGACTCTCAGCTTCGGTCGTTGGGACAGCCATGAGAAGAACTTCAACCTCGTTCGCGATCACGGCGGTAAGCTCGATCAAGCGCTTTCGGCGCTCGTTTGGGATCTCGACCGTCTCGATTTATTAGACGACGTGACGGTGATCGCCTGGGGCGAATTCGGTCGCACGCCAAGAATTAATAAAGACGGCGGCCGGGATCACTGGCCCCAAGTGAGCAGTGCCATCCTCGCAGGCGGCGGTTTGAAAACTGGCCAAGTCGTGGGCAGTACCAACCGTTTGGGGGAGAATGCCAAAGATCGCCCCGTGAGTTTCGGGGACGTCTTTGCCACGTTGTATCAGTCCATCGGTCTGAATCCGGATTTGAACCCGGTGAACGATCCGACCGGACGGCCCCAACTGTTGGCCGAAGGAAAAGTGATGAAAGAACTGATCTGACACGTCTGACTGATCTCGGAAGACCCCGTGGAACCCGGTTCCTGCGGGGTCTATCATTTTTGCAAAGGTCTTTACGCACACCCCTCATTCGGGTAAATAATACTCATAGTGTTGTAGACGGAGTGCGAATGAGTCCGTTCGGGGGAGCGTTTCCATGTTGAGCCGAATACCTGTGGCATCTGTGGATTTGAGTGGAAATGAAGAAGCCTACGCCGTGGATGCGATCCGGAGTACCTGGATTTCGTCGACAGGCGCCTACGTGAACCGTTTCGAACAAGAATTTGCCGAGTATTGCAACACGACGACGTCGCTCGCCGTATGCAACGGGACGGTCGCTCTGCACCTGGCTTTGCTTGGATTAGATGTTCGACCGGGCGACGAAGTGCTGGTGCCCTCCTTGACTTACGTCGCCACCGCCAACGCGGTGCGCTACGTGGGAGCGGAGCCGGTCTTCGTCGATGTCGATCCCAAAACGTGGTGTATTGACCCGGACAAACTCGAAGCCGCCATCACCCGGCGGACTCGTGGGATCATCCCGGTTCACCTTTTGGGCCACCCCGCCGACATGGATCGCATCAATCGCGTTGCCGACGTTCATGGCTTGTGGGTCATCGAAGATGCCGCTGAGGCACTGGGCGCCAAATACAAGGGTCAGCCAGTCGGGAGCCTGTCGCACGCTGCAACGTTCTCATTCTTCGGCAACAAGGTTATTACGTCGGGGGAGGGTGGTGCCCTCACATTGTCTGACGAGCGACTGGCGACCCGTCTGAGGGCCTTGCGTGGCCAAGGGATGGATCCGAGCCGCAGGTATTACTTTCCCATCACGGGGTATAACTTCCGACTCACGAATCTGGCCTGCGCGATATTGTGCGCCCAGATGGAACGCAAAGAAACGATTTTGTCGCAACGCCGAGCATTGTGTACCCGATACAACCGGTTGCTGGAGTCAGTACCGGGTGTTCTCTTGCAGCCAACAGCGCCTTGGGCAGAAATCTCGCCTTGGATGTACTGTTGCACCATCGACCCGGACGAATTCGGTGGCACCCGTGACGATCTCATGGCGTCGCTCGCCGAGAAGAACATTGAAACACGACCGATGTTCATTTCGCTGCATACACTCCCGCCGTTCCGCGAAGAATCTCGCAAACGGAACGAACACTTGCCGGTGACGGATCTCCTCTCGGAAACCGGCATCATTTTACCGACGTTCAACATGCTCACCGAAGCGGAACAAGATCGGGTCGTCGGTGCGATTGCCGACTTTCAACGTCAACGCAACCGGAAACGCATCGGCCTCGTGGCGTGATGAATATCCACCCCGTCTTGGAGTTTCGTCGTTTAGCCCCGGATTTATCCCCAGGGCTAACTCTGTTCTTCGAGTCGTTGACAACCAACCGAGACGATCTCGTCTTCCATCCGCATCCGTTCACTGCTGCGGAAGCAATGCGGTTGTGTTCCTACACGGGCCAGGATTTGTACTTGGTCGCCGTGTGTGACGGCTCCGTGCTGGGGTATGGGTTGTTGCGAGGCTGGGACGAGGGGTACGCCGTACCGAGTTTGGGAATCGCGGTGCATCCGTCCGCACGTGGCACCGGTCTGGGTGCCGCGTTTATGCAGTACCTTCATGCTGCAGCCACCGCACGTGGCGCAAAGTCGATCCGGTTGAAGGTGTACGCTGACAATTTGCGGGCGAAGGCACTTTACGAACGACTGGGCTATCTTTCGGCCGGGGAGTCAGACAGGCAACTCCTTTACACGCTCGCTTTGGGCAAGTGAACTGCGGCCGGGCCCATACCGGCGATCAGACTAGCGAATTGCCCAGAAAGTCCGTCGAAATCATCGGACGACCCCATCTCCACCAGCAGTTTCGAAACGGTATCGGCCAAGGCGAGCTGAGGCTTTTGGTAAAGCACTTCGGCGGCAAATTCTCGAAGGTTGACGCAATAATTCTCTGTGTTGAATCGATTGAGTGCGTGGTACCGGGCATTTTCAGCGTAGGCGGTTCGAGTCTCTTTCTCGGTGACGAGCCGTTCCAACGCTTTGCCAATCTCCGTTTCCGAGTGAATCTTAATCACGACGTCATCCGGGAATTCTCCGTAATACCCGTGATCCCAGACGATCGTTGCGACCCCCGCCAAGAGTGAGGTCACCAAGACGGCCGAGCTTTCTCCCAAGTGCGGATTCCGAAGATTCACGACGATATCCGACGCCAACAATGCGACTTGGAGTCGTTCGTCGGATTGCCAACCGAGCAACCGAACCGTCGATTCGAGGCGGTGTTGATGAATGAGTTGTTTCAAGGACGCTTCGTGATCTTGCGTCCCGCGGCCGATCACATCGTATTGGCAGTATTGCCGGAGGATCTCACTCCCGGCAATCGCCGAGACTGTCTCGTGAATGAGTTTGTTGGAATTGAGCACACCGAATGACAGGATTCGCACTTTGCCGTCGGGCGCATCCGATTGGGACGTTTTGAAACCCGAGATCGTTCGACTCGGGCCGAACGAGGGGAAATCGATCGTCCGCGTGAGTGTCGCCACTTCGGCGATCAAACGTTGCCGCGCGTATTTCGAATGGACGACGACACCGAGTGCCCCGTGGAGGATCGGCTGAAACAAGGGGTACATCAACCGTTGCGGTTCGTCGATGGTCTCCGCGATCTTCCCCGTGATGACATCGGACCCGAACTGCTCCGCCTCGGTTCCGTGAGCATGCCGGAGGTATTCCGGATAACCCTTGAGTTCGTAATTTTCTTGGTAAAAATAGCCGTGAAAAAAGTCGCGCATCACCACATCGTGCAAAATCACGATGCCCGGGCAACGGATCGCAGTCTGATAAATCGGCAGGTGGAATGGCAGGTTATTGCCCATGTTGTACACGAGCAAATCGTACGAAGCGAGCTTGGCCAGGAAATCTTCGGAAGCGCCGATTGGCACGGGTTCGCACGGCAAGTCGGTGTCGCGGATCGGCCCGTGATCCGGCGATTGCGGTACGAATAAGGTCACATCGTCGAACTTCGACAACACCGCGACGATGGCTTCGCTGTAGTCCCCAATGGCACTTTTCAGGGCGAACGGTGTGAACCAAGCGATCCGCATCTTCCACTCCGGTTCAGTCGAGCAATCGGTTCAAGATCGTATCCCACTCGATGTGGTGTTCGCCCAGCGTTGCGAATCCAGCTTCGCCTTGGTCGCGGGCCTTTTGTTTGTTGTTCCAGGTGCGTTCCATGGCTTCGGCTAATGCTTCGGCCGACGGCTCCACGATCAGTCCGTTGCGTCCATCTTGGACGAGTTCGTGTGTTCCGCCGGAATCGGTAAAGGTCAATAGCGGCTTGTGCGAATGGAACGCTTCGAGTGTGACGAAGCCGTAGGAGTCTTCATCGAATGGGATGTAAATCGCTCCGCACGCTCCACGCATCCAAGTGGCTTTCACTTCTTCGGTGACCCAGCCCAGCAACTGCACGCGATCATGGAGGCCGAGCTTTTCGATCAGGGCCTCCATTTGCAAGCCGTAATTGACGGAATCGGGCTTACCCGCAATCACCAAGCGGAATGGCGAGCGGACGTGGGCCATCGCCTCGACCGCGAGGAGTTGCCGCTTGGCGGCCCCGATGCGGGACGGGTAGAAAAAGTAGTCTCCGAAATCGCCAGGCCCAAAGAGTTCGGGCCGATCTAAGGGCGGGTAGAGAACCCCATCCGCTTCGATGCCATTGCCATTCCGCAAGCGATTGGCGACGACTTTCGAATTTGTGTACAACTTCTCGACGCTGCCCAGGCTTTCGGAGTCCGCACGGTGGATCATATCGCGGATGCCGCGAGTTTCGGGGGTGTCGGGCATCCCGGCATAGGGGCTGCCCCACAATTCGTAGGCTTGCCGAAACTGGTGAAACAGCCAGAGCCGTTTCCGACGGAAAGGGCAGAGGTAAGCGGGGAATTTGAAGGCGATCACGAGATCGGGATCACCCGTTTTTAATGAGAGCAACTTGCAGGCGAGCATATGCTCCGCAATCGCCTGCGGCGGATACCACTTGAAGGGAATCTTGATCTGTTCGACGGCGTGCCCGCGGCCGACGATCCGGTACGCGAGACTGTCGGCGAGGTACTCGGCGCCACCGCGGACGAACGGACACTGCACGTTGACGATGGCGACTTTCATGAGGTCAGTTTCTCGATCACGCGATCCCAATGAATGCCATACCGCTCGAGAGTCGCGTAGGCGTTCTCCCCCAACTTTTTAGCAGCCGTCCGATCGTTCCACAGTTTGTCCATCGCTTCGGCGAGCGCCCGCGGCTCCGGTTCGCAAACGTAACCGTTGTGGCCGTCTTGGATGACTTCCAAACTTCCGCCGGAGTCGGTGAATGTGATCACCGGTTTGCGGGCATGAAATGCTTCGAGCGTCGAGTAGCCGTAAGAATCCTCGTCGAATGCCAAGTACAACGCTCCGCAGCAACCGGCGGTCAACTCCGCTTTTTGCTCTTCGGAGATCCACTCGGTGAAATGAATGCGCTCGGCCACTCCGGCTTCGTGAGCATGGTCTACAAGAGTTTGGCCGTATCCCAAAACATCCCCGGTTCCGACCATCACCAGTTTGACCGCAGGATCGGTGAATTTGAGGGCTTCGATGGCCAAATCTTGCCTCTTGAGCTGTGTCAAGCGGCTGACGTAGAGAATGTAGTCGCCGAACGGGCCGGGACGGAAGAGGTGATCGTGATTCAACGGCGGATACAACACCTCTTCCGGGCGGATGCCGTTGAATTCGAGCACACGATTGGCGACGACCTTTGAATTCGTGTAGATTTTTTGACACTCGCGGAGGTACACCTCGTCCGAACGGCGCATCATGTCGCGGTGGTGCCGACCGACTTCGTTGTCCGGGATCCCACACCACTTTGTGTTCCACAAGTCGTAAGCTTCGCGGTGGTGGTGGATGAACCAAGCGACCTTGTTCGGATGGCGGATCGCGTACGATGGTGTTCGGATCGTGATCAGCCGGTCGATCTTGTTACCGGCACTTTCGGTGAGGTCGAGCAGGCGGAGAGCCGCCGTTTGGCTGGCGATTTCCGGCCATGCTGAGTAGAACGGAATCAGCACGGTATCGCTCTCGAAGCCCCGGACGAGCAGCTCCCGGTGGAGATCTTCGACAATCTTCGTCCCGCCCCCTTTGATGAACGGGACGAAAGTCGACGCGATCAGGACACGCACTAGAAAGCCCCTTTCGCCGCGCCAGTTGGGACGTCGTGTCCTGGGTGCTGCACACCACTCGGTGATGAAGTCGTGTCAACTTTACTGATTTGTTTCTGCCGTTCGAGAATGTCCTCAACAATTCCATACGACGCTTCCGTCAGCGAGCGTTGGAGGGCTTGCACCTGAACACGGAGTAGTTCTTGACGGTGTTCCATCGCTAAAAATCGACCACGCACTTCTTGTTCGTTTTGTATACGCACCCGACTTTGAAACGCAATCGCTTCCCAAGAGCCTCGCAATCGGGCGAGGAATCGTCGCCGGGAATAGAGCAACGGCAGGAATCTCAAAAGTCGTGCGTGATGCAGGATCTCGACCGGGCTGGGATCGCGCCCGAAAATCGTCTGATACGCGACAAATACAAACACATTCCGCTCGGCCAGATTTGTAGGCAATACGGCTTGGATGTTCTCGTGTTTGACGGGTAGTTCGAGTTCGCGATCCCGAGTTGGCAGATCGATAAACGAACTCGATGCGATCTTGGAGAGTGGGCCGGCCACCGGTTCGGCGATCACTTTGGCGACCGGAGGTTTGACCACCACCGCCAATTTGGCCCATGCCAAATTCTCATGAATGCGAGCTGAAATCTGCCGTTCATCCATGACCACGTTTCTCGGGGTTGGCTCGGCCATCCGGTGCCCAGTACAGTCTTCACAGGTTATGATGGAGCCGTTGGCTCGTCAACTCAGGTCAGTTTCGATTGCCGATGCCGATTCGTTTCCAGCGAACCGCGCACCCAGCGTTATCTTCGTATGATCCGGTATCGCTTGTTGATACAATTTGGATTGATCTTTCGACCGTTCTCCCGGAGAGCACCATGCGTCTCGTTAGTTCGATCCGATCTCTTGTCATGTTCGGAATTGTTGCAAGCTTATCGATCATCTTGGTGAGTGCCGCTAGGAGTGACGACGATCCGGCTCAGCCGGTTCCCCCACCGTTTGCAGGGGAGACGGGGATAACTGAAACGACAAAGTCTTTCGACCAAGCAGAACTGGACAAAAAAGCACTCGACTCGGCCAAATTGAAGGCCACCGAGCCGGAAGGTCTTTTGAAATATTTGAAAGATCGCACGCTGACCGATACCGAACTCTCCAAAATTCAGGTCGTCATCAAACTCCTCGGCAACGACGATTTCGAAATTCGTCTCAAAGCGACGAGCGATCTCGAGCGCATGGGTCTTCCCGCGATCAAGCCGCTGCGACTGGCTTCGAAAGACAATAATTATTCACCCGAGGTGATCTACCGGTCGGAAAGTATTTTGAAGAAGATCGAGAAGGTGCCGCACACGGATGTCGAATTGGCGGCCATTCGCGCACTCTCGAAGGTCAAGAATCCGGAGATCGTACCGACGTTGCTCGGGTTCATTCCCCTGTCCGACAATTTGGCCATCCTCGAACAGATCCAACTGACCCTGACGGCGTCGGCCGTGGTGGATGGGAAGCCTGATCCGATCTTGCTCGCGGCGCTCGAAAGCACAAACCCCGTTCGTCGCATCAGTGCTGCAATCGCATTCATTGAGGGCGCTCCGGCCGCCGACAAAGGTCGCCTGAAGGATGTCTACCCGAAAGTACTGGAATTGGCCAAATCCGAGAAAGACAACGCACAGAAATTCAAAATCATCAAGTCGCTGTTCCTGAATGCAAAAGAGATCGCAACGGTCGAGATGCTGATCGAGATGATCCCCGAGATGAACCGTGGGCAAATTTGGCAAACCGAAGATTTGCTAATGCAGCTCGCCGGGAAAGATACTCCGAAAGTGAAGTGCTTGAAGTCGAAGGATTCACTCGTCAAAGCTCAGACGGCTTGGAAAGAATGGTGGAAAAAAGCCGAGGCGGGTACGGATTTGGCCAAGCTCGATTTGAAACCTCGCTTGCAAGGGAACTTCCTCCTGTTAATGATCGACAACCGGTTCGGTGTGAATGGCACCCTGACGGAGTACGGCCCCGATCTCAAAGAACGCTGGTCGATCAACGGGTTCGGCAATCCGTCGGACTTCGCCTTCGATAAAAATGGGCGGATTGTCACGGTCGATTTTCAAACAAGCACTCTCAGCGAACGAGATCGCTCTGGCAAAGTGATTTCCTCGAAGCGTGTGGAGGTCGACATGGCCAAAGGGGGCGGCAAAATGCAATGCAATCCCCAGTCGATTGAAATTCTCGAAAATGGCAATCGTGTCGTGGTGTGCCGCCAAGCCGTGATCGAATACGCTCAAGATGGTAAGGAAGTGATGAAGTATGTGCGGCCGAATAACGCCAACGGCAACGCCGATGTCTACGCTGGACTCCGGCTCAAAACTGGCGAAACGGTTCTGAGCATTCTGACGAATAACCCGAACGGTCAAGCTTCGCAAATGATCACCATCGATGCCAAGGGCGAACTCATCAAAGATAAGGTTGTGAAAACTGGCATTCCCAATCATTTCTCGACGATGATCGAAAGCGGCGTCGACCGTCTCATTCTCACCGAGCAGAATCAGTTCGTCGAATACAATTTGAAGACGGGCAAAGCCGAAGGTTTCAAGCGTCCGATGAACCAAGCCCGTTGCATCCAAAAACTACCGAGTGGCAACTTCCTTATCGTCGACACCAACGTTTATCCGCCCCGGGTGCTCGAAATCACCCCTGAAGGCGAAGAGGCGTGGTCATTCCCCACCAAAGATCCCAATTTCACAGTGATCAAAGCGATGGTGCGGTGAGTCATTTTCGCTCGGGCGACCATTCGGCGATAATGCGATAGACCGCCACCACCAAACGTGGGTGATCCCGATTTTGAATCGGGACACTCCCCCCGTAAAGATTGGGGATGGTCTGCGCTTGCAGTGCATCGTCCCAAATCAGTTTCGTGACACTTTCGGTGTAGGTCGGATCGATTTTGAAATCGGCACCACCGTGCCAAGGCCGGTAGAAACCACCGTCACTCGGAACCTCGGGGTAGACCAGCCAATCACCCGGCATCAGCTTGGATTGTCCTGGCAGTACCGGTTTCATGCCGGCGCGGTCGCAGTAATACTGGAAGCCCCAGTGCCCACTGAACCAAACCGTACTTCCCGATACCGGTCGAGCGACTTCGGCAACGCGTTCGGCGAGAACTTTTTCGGGCTGCGCATCCCAACAGTCCACCGCGAAAAAACTTAGAGTAAAAAATACTGAACCGATGGCCGCAATTCGGGGTGAGCGCCCGTTGATACTCACAGCACGCCCTCCGAGTAACGACATCGCGAAACAGACTCCGAGCATCCTCCGTGCGGCCGGGAAGGGCGACAACCCCAAGGCGCCGGCCGATTCCAACAGGATCCATCCCATAAGAAATGCCGAATCGCGGAAGCCCACGTTTCGGCAAAGCCTCCAGATCGCATCTGAATAATTGACCAAGATCAACAGGCCGAAAATTTGAAATGTGAGGGCGGCGCTCGGCCATCGCCCATGAGGCAATAGAAGAATTGGAATCAGTAACGACACACAAACCATAGCCATGCCAATTGCGAGCTTGAGTCGAGTGCCGGCCGCCACGCAAAGCGAGACGCCGACCATCAGCCCGCCGAACTGCCCGAGCAGCGGTTGCACCAAACTCACTCGCATACGGATTGCATCGGAGAGTCCGCCGGAGTCATCGCTCGACCCTTTGACGTGAAACAGAAAGTGCGATTGGCCGTACTTCTGCATCAACCAGCATTCCCATCCCCAGAAGACGACACAGGACACCGCAACGGCAACAATCGCTTCGAACCAACGCCTGTGCAAAAGTGCATACCAGATCAGCACGAGCGGTAAGATCAGAAGGCTGTACTTCGTCTGCATGGCGAAGCCCGCGAGCAATCCCGCTCCCACAATCGGCCCAAGCCGGCGATGGTCGCAGCCCCAAATGAATGTGGCCAGTGCTGCAGTGCCGAGTGCCAGCGCCGGCACATCGAGCATGAAATTGAACAGGACTAACACGGCCGGCGAGAGAACGATGACGACTAATCCGCTGACCTCTTGGCCGGGTGTGAAGCGAGCCACCAACCAGGCCGTGGCTCGGCAGAGCAGCCAGGCAAATGGGAACAGCCAAAGCTTGAGCAAGAACAAATGCTCGCCGAACAAGGAAATCCCGACCGCGAGCCAGTAAGGCAGCACCGGCGGCATCAGGATTTCCATCGCCGGCTGAGGTGCCGTGTTCCAAAACAGTGCAAAGCCATAAGGATCGGCGGGCTGCTGGGCGACGTGGCGAGCGAAG
>JAYSYJ010000244.1:0-11264 GCA_043727675.1 Fimbriiglobus sp. | reverse complement strand
GGTACGACCGCGGCGTCGGCGGCCACGGCATGGGCGACCCGACTGACGGAAGGATTTACCGACTGACACCGAAGGGTCACAAAGGGTACAAGGTGCCGGAGGTGAAGCTGGATACGAAGGAGGGAGTGCTGGCGGCCCTTGCCTCGCCGTGTCTTGCGGTGCGTTCAGCAGGACAGCCAGCCGTTTTCTCACTTACGGAAGATGAGCTTGGGAAACTGGTCGATCAAGTTCGTGAAGGCCCTGCAGCGTTTGTTTATGCAAGGCTCGCAGCCTCCACGGCACACCACGGCAAGAAATCCGAGCAAGGCGGTTTGGGCCAAGACATGGTGAAGAATGCGAAGGAGCCGCTGCTGAAACAGGCGGGGCTGAGAATCATCGCAAGTCTGCTTCCAGCAGCCTCAAAAAAGCAACAATCCGATTTCGCCGACGTCCCGACAGATTTTGCTACCGAATTGTCGAAAGCTGAGCAACGCGAAGTTATTCTGGCTTTGCCGAATTGTCCCCTCAGCAGTGAACTCGTCAACTCCTTCTACAACTTTGCCAAGCTCTACGACGGTCAAGACATCTTCTATCGGGCCGCGCTGAACATCGCCTGCGGCACTGATCCCGTCCGCCGCGACAAAATCCTCGCCGACTTCGAAAAGCACTTCCCTGAGTGGAAAGACAAGGTTGCCGACCTCGTCTGGGAACTGCGGCCGAAGTCGATGCTGCCGAAGATGGAACAACTGATGGGCGATGCCAAGATCACGGTAACGCAGAAAGGTCGCATCGTCGATATTCTCGCAGCCAGCGACGACGTTTCCGCCGGGAAGTCGATGCTCAACTTGCTCAAGGGCGATCAACCGGCCGAAGTGAAGGCCCGGGCGCTAGACAATTTGAAACTGTTCCTGCCGACCAAGTGGAGCGGCTTGGCGAACACCAAGGATCTGGGCCAAGCGATCACCGAGATGCTCGCCGATGGCAAGAGCCGGACGGCCGGGCTGCAATTGGTGGGGATTGCGAAGTTCAACGCCGGCCGCGCGGAAGTGGTGGCCATCGCCACCGACGCCAAGCAGGACACGGCCACGCGGTCGGAGGCGATCCACACACTCGGACAGTTGCCGAGCGCGGAGTCGTTCACCGCCCTCCGGACATTGTTGGAAAACGATGGTGCCAAGGAACTCAACGGCGAAATCTGCCGGGCCATCGCGGCGCTGGCAGGCAAGAGCCAGGGACAGGTTCAGAAAGATGCCGTCGATGCCCTGTCGGCCGTGGTGCTGGCGAAGACTTCGAGCGAGGTCAGCCGCACCGTCGCCATCGAAGGGTTGGCCGGCTCGCGGGTCGGCACGCAATGGCTCATGGCGATCCAGGAAAGGGGCGGGCTACCCGTCGCGGTGACGCCACTCGTGGGCCGGTTGCTCCGCAATAGTCCGTTCCAAGATCTCCGCAATAAAGCGATGCTACTCTTCCCCGCTGCGGGTAAACTCGACCCCAAGAAGTTGCCACCGATTGTCGAACTCGCCAAGCGTGTCGGCAACGCCGACAACGGCAAGTTGGTGATGGCCAAGTCGTTGATGAGCGAAGTCCAGTGCATGAAGTGCCACATGGTGCGCGGGCAGGGTGGTAGCATCGGCCCCGACCTCAGCATGATCGGCAAAAAGGCGAGCAAAGAGAACCTGTACGAATCGCTGTTCACGCCGAGCAAGGCGATTGCGGATCAATACGTGAGTTGGAAAGTGGACGCCGAGGACGGCCAGAGCGTGACCGGACTGCTCGTTGAGGAGACCGAAACGACGCTCACCATCCGCGACGCCAACGGCAAGGATTACCAATTCCCGCTGAAGGGCAGCGAGAAGAAGAAACAACTGACGAGCATCATGCCCGAAGGGCTGGTGGCGACCCTGACCGAGGAAGAACTCGTCGACGTGGTCGAGTACCTCACTAAGCTGCAAACGGCTTCGCTGACGCCGGACGTCTGGCAAGTCATGGGGCCGCTCTCGGGAGGGTTGGACGGCGAAATCGCCACCGTCCCATCGAAGATGATTCGTCCCCTGCCGAGCGGTTACGTCGACTTGGCATCCTTCCACGGTGAGAAAGGGAAAAACTCATTCAGTGTGATGACCCGCACCATCGAATGCCCCGTCGATCAAGAAGCGACGATTTTGCTCGGTACCGACGACGGCTGCCGGTTGTTCGTGAACGGTATCAAGGTCTTTGGCCACGACCGAACGGAAGCCGCGGTTCCCGAACGGGACAGCGTGACGGTGAAGCTCAAGAAGGGAGCCAACGCGATTGTGTTGAAGGTGAGCAACGGCGACAACCCGCACGGGTTCTACTTCACGATCATGAGTGGCCAAGAATTGAAGTTGTCGAAGTAAAGTTAGCCGCGAGACGAAGTCGAGCGCGGAACCGGGGGTGACCATCGGGTTTTGGCCGGTGATCTCATTGTCCGCGCTCGACTTCGTCTCGCGGCTAAATTCGTCTCACGGCTAACAGGGGGCGTTGATGTTCGGCATCAAATACCTTGAGCGTAAAGGGCAACCGTTGGCGCCCATCGGCATTTTCTTGCTGCGCCTGGGTCGGAATTTCCTCGCTGCTCTCGGTATCCTCGCGTTATCACTCGTGATTGGCACGCTCGGTTACCACTACCTTGGCAACGTCGGCTGGATCGATGGCTTGCTGAATGCCGCGATGATCCTCACGGGGATGGGCCCTGTCGACAAAATGGAAACCACAGAAGGGAAACTGTTCGCCACGGCCTACGCACTTTACAGTGGTGTTGCCTTCCTCACGCTTGTGGCTGTGATTCTCGCGCCGGTTTACCACCGACTGCTGCACCACTTCCACATGACGACAGAAGGAGACAAACCGTAATCATTTCCACGCGGCCGGACGCTTCTCGAAGAATGCGGATAGCCCCTCACGGCATTCGTCGGTCAGTCGCGGTTCCGCGCTGGCCTTGGCCAAATCTTCGATGGCGAAATCACGGTGCGAACAGCGCGCCAGGAGTGTTTTTGTGGTCGCCAATGCTTTCGGCCCCCCCTCGGCCAATGACGCAGCCCATTTCGAAGCGGTCACCAACAGTGTGTCCGGTTCGGCAATCGCGTTGATCAAACCGACGCGCAGGGCTTCCGGTGCGTCGATCAGTTCACCGGTCAAGAGCATCCAGCGGGCGGCGCGTTCGCCGACGTGCCGGAGCAAGTGGGGGAGCACCATCGCGGCGACCAGTCCGCGCCGCACTTCGGGGTAGCCGAACTTGGCACCGGGCACGGCCACGGCCAAATCGCAAACGGTGGCCAGACCCGCTCCGCCGGCCACGGCGGCCCCATTCACGGCCGCGATGGTCGGCTTCGGGCAACTGTAAATGAGTTCGTACAAAGCGGAGAGGCGGTGGGCATCGTCCCAAATGATTTCGGGATTGGCGTCGCTCCCGATGGTTCCGCGGAGTTCGTCGAGATCCATCCCGGCGCAGAAGGCGTTGCCTTCGCCGGTCAAGATCACACTGCGAGCAGAAGGATCGTGGGTCGCTCTCTCGAATGCCGCATGGAGCCCGGTGATCAAACTCCGGCTCAAAGCGTTGCGTTTATCGGGCCGGGATAAAGTGATCAGCGCCGCGGTGCCGAGATGGTCGTAGCGAACGGAAGCGGACATGGTGAACCATCCCTAGGGGTTCCAGCGTAGGAGGTAGATAACGATACGCCGCTTTCTACAGACGATTCGTCTTCTGTATGATAGCCTAAACAAAAACCGTTGCCCGTCCGGGCATCTTTCTTTGGGAGTCGCCGCATGCGGAAGTTGTACCTCGGTCTCACGTTAGTACTGGGCACCAGCTTCGCGTTGGCCCAAACACCGCCCGTGACTCCTCCGGGCACGCCGCCGGTTGTCGCACCGGTGACTCCACCCGCAGTCGCCGCCATGACCACCGACTATTACCCGTTGAAGGCGGGCAGCAAGTGGGTTTACAAAGTGGGCGAAAACGAAGTCACCGTGGTCGTCGGGGCGACGGAGAAGGGCGAAACGAAACTCGATACGCTGGCCAACTCGAAGAATGTCGCGTCGGAAATGGTGATGGTCAAGGCGGACGGGGTCTATCGGACCAAGATCAACTCCACGATGATCGAGCCGCCGGTTAAGATTCTCGAGTTGGAGACGAAAGACGGCAAACTCGTACCGAAAGCCAAAGGCGCGAAGTGGGCCGTGGCAAGCAAAGTGGCGACGCAACCGCTCACCGGCGACTTCATGATCGGTGAACCGGCCAAAGTGACAGTTCCCGCGTCCCCGACACCATTGGACTGCGTGTTTGTAGAAGGGCCGAAGTTCAATATCGCCGGTACCGAAACCTCGGTGAAATACTATTTCGCACCCGGGAAAGGCATCGTCAAGTTGAACTATAGCATCCAAGGAACCGAAGCGACTCTCGAACTCAAGAGCTACGAAGAAGGCAAATAGCTTCAGCGGAATTCGGACGGACAACGCCCCTCGATTTCCGAGGGGCGATTTTATTTTGGTGCCCCGCACCGGACAGTATCATGACACCATGAAGAACCTGATCGACCTGCTCCCCATCGTCCAGTCCAAAGTGGTGTCGCCCGTGTTGGTGGTGATGGGTGCCCCCTGGCCTGTCACCCAAGTCGTCGAGGCCCTGGCGGGGCACACCGTCACCTGTTTTCAGATGGATTTGTTCCAAGCCCAGCGGCTGCGTGAAAAGATCGCCCAAGAGAATCTCAGCGCGGACGTGGTCGTGCTCGGCGACCTTTGGGATGTCCCCGGTCGGTTCAACACGATCCTCTATCCGAGTCCGGCGCACGCCGACCGCGAACTCAAAATCGACATGGTGGAACAAGGGTTCCATTTGCTCGAGCCGGGGGGGCGGTTCATCACGCTGTCCGAATACCGACGGGACGATACCTTCGCCAAGCTGCACAAAAAAGTGTTCGGGAAGTGCAGCGAAGCCCCGCGCAGCGAGTACGGTTCTTGCTTTTGGAGTACCCGCGAGGGCGATCGACCCCGTCGCCGTCACGAATTGAAATTTCACGCTCGGGTCAACGACGGGGCGAGCCAGCATTTCGTGAGCTGGCCCGGGACGTTCAGCTACGGGGAAATGGACGCCGGCTCTCGGGCGATGCTCGAAGTCGCCGATATTCGCCCCGGCGACAAAGTGCTCGATCTCGGTTGCGGGAACGGTTCCGTCGGTTGCTTGGCGAGCGTTCCGGCCGGGCCGACCGGGTCGGTCTTGTTCGTCGACAGCAATGCGCGGGCGTTGAAACTGACGGAGTTGAACGCCACGGCGAACGGTGTGAAGAACTACAAATTACTCTTGAGTTCCGACCTGCTCGATGTGCCCGTCGGCGAATTCGACGTCGTGTTGGCGAACCCGCCGTACTACGCGAACTCCGAAGTGGGCCGGATGTTTATCGCCACGGCTCGTGAAGTCCTCCGCCCAGGCGGTCGATTTTATTTCGTCACCAAGATGCCCGTGCGAACCATTCCGGAGATCGTCGATCTCTTCGGCCAAGTGGATTCCATCGAGAACCGCGGTTACACCGTGGTGATCGCCACCGCGTAGCCGGGGTGTATGGATGTATTCATCGGCGTCCACGCCGATTCCTGGGTAGAACCGGCGTCCTCGCCGATTCCTGGGTAGAACCGGCGTCCTCGCCGGTTGATCGGCGTCCTCGCCGATTCCTGGGTAGAACCGGCGTCCCGCCGGTTTTCGCCTCAAAATGACCATCACGGATGTTAAACGGCATTCATCTGCGAACTGCTATCCGGCGAGACGCTGGAGCTACCCAGAATCCGGCGGGACGCCGGAGGTACCCAAATCCAACACAAACCGGCGAGGACGCAGGAGCAACCCAGAATCCGGCGGGACGCCGATGCAAAACACAAACCGGCGAGGACGCCGGTTATACCCAGGAACCGACGATTCGATTACGGGTTATTACTGCTGGCTGAGCCGACGATGCCACCACCTTTGAAGGTTTCGGCAACGGTGTTCAAGCGTAACGTTTGAGAGAGGTAACGGAACGTCGCTTCGCCGGGGCGTTCCTGCATGACGAGGATATCGCCGCCTTGCACCCGAAGACGTTCGCGCGGGTCGCGCAGTGCCCGATTCAGGTCAACTTTGATGGGGATCTGCTGACCGTTGGCCAACGGTCGAAGAACCGTCAGTAGTGCCGGGGACGGGGAACCCAAGCCACTGTTGACTGAGCTGCCAATGAATGCATTCTGGGTGAAGCCACCGTTGGCAATCGGCGCACCGACCAGAGTGAGGGCTTGGATCACGTCGAGGTCGTAGTCGCGGGGCAGGTTGAACTGTCGAGAACCTGCCACCCCGGCAGCGTAAAACACTTCGGTCTTGCTATCCCGCGATTCGATGGTCAAGACGTCGCCATCTTTCAGGATGATGTCGGCCTCGTCGATGGTGAGTTGTTGCTCCGGGTAAATTCGCAAAGGGATCCGCGTGGTACTCTTCGTGGGGTCGTTCGGATCGTACTGCCCCCGTAGAATTATGATTTCGTTTTTGGCGTCCAATCCCGGCGGGCCACCGGTCGCGTTGAGGGCGTGGAGAACATCGTTTTCGCCCGCTGGTAACTTCAGCGTGAACCCGTTGCCACGTTTGTTGGCCCCGAGAAAGACGCCGCCTTGGCCGGTGATGGGCGTGAGTTGCGTGTCTTCCCTCACGACCGTGATCGTGTAGAGCCGCTTCTGCAAGAGCTGAACGGTCACACGGGCATTTTTGGCATTCACCAGTTCTGGCCCGCCATTTTTGCCACTGGCCAAGTCTTTGATGAGTTGCTCGACTTCCGCGAGCGTTTTGCCACGCACGTTGATAGCAGGTAATCGCGCGATCGAAATCGTACCGTCTTCGCCGACGGGGATTGGGAAACCGAGTGTTCCGGTGGTGTTGAATTGATCGGGTAATCGCACGGGGACGGGTGTATTCGCCGGGGCGATGATTTCCTCGGCCACCACCGCTAAGACGTCGCCTTTATCGAGCTTGTAGGTTTCGATTTCTTTCTGGCGCAGCAAGGTGAGTGGGATCGGTTTCAAATCGGCCTTCGGGCGACCCAGTACTTCATCCGGCAGTCGGCGAACGGGAATTCCGTCGGCCACGGGATTCGAGAGCGACGCGCACCCACCCGAGAAGCCGGAGCCAACGAGTACGAATAGTAAGAACGCGTCACGCCGATTCATGTTGCACCCTTATGAATGTTGCGTTCCGATACCGGGCCGTTCAATTCCCACGCCAAGGCGGATTCTTTTGGGCGTCGTATTCCGGATTCCAAGGCTTCACCACCGTGTTCGGGAGCTCACGCAGTGGCCCCACGGTTCCGGATTCTACCACCGGTGAATTCGGCACAAATGCGGCCGGCACGAGCGGCTCCGGGGTTAATTCGGGGATGTTCACCGTCGGCGCGTCCCGAGAAATCGGCAATCCCATTGCTGGGGCGGTAGCCAGTGGGCGATCCAACATTGGCAAGCCGGTTCCAAAGCTGACCGCTTTCGGAGTGGGCAGTGCCTCTGGGATTCGCGGCGAGGCAATCACGCTGACTGCAGAAATCTGTCGGGCTTGAACCGGCCCATCAACCGGTGGCTCGGGGAGCAATATCGGTACGGTGATCAAATCGCGCTGCCCCGAGGTGGCTGCGACTTCGCAACCGTACTTGAAGCCGCAGAAGTAATCTCGAATCTGGGCATGCCCTTCGACGCTCATATAGCGGCTCCGCCGATACTTCAGCGGGGGCACGGCGGGCGGTTGTGCGGTACCGCCGGAGTCCAAATAGTCGACGTAGCCCGCTTGGAAGCCATCCACGTAATCCGCCGAAAAGGTCTGCTGGGGGTATTGTTGACAAACTTGGTTCCAAACCTGTTTGGCATCGTGGCGGAGGCGACGGACAATTTTCTTGTTGTCGCGGAGTTCCGCCGGCTCGTTGAACAAGTTGCGGACGGTATGCTCCGCCATCAAGCAACCCGTCAACGGGGGGAAACAGATGGCGAATGCGAGGGCTTTCCAGTACATGATCATTCTCAAGCTGAACGGAACCCGAAGCCCGTAGTCGGGTATCTGATGCCAGTATCGACTGGAAGGTTGCGTCGAGTTTACCGATAGATCCGATTTTGCAGGAACAACTCCAAAGTCCGGTTCAAATGAAGGCGAATGATTTCATGGATCTTGCACTGTTGCTGGCCTCGCTGCTCTGTTGTGCGGAGCCAGCAGTTCCGATCGAAGAAACTTCCACGCTGCCCGTGGCGACCCAATGGCGAGCTCTGGAAGCGACTCCACGGATGCGAGTCGGTGAACGGAGTACGGGCACGGCCGTGGTGGTCGGTCGAGAAAAAAACTTCCTCTATCTCCTCACGGCGGATCACGCCACCGACGGGCCAGATACCACGGTGTTGTTTTTTGAATTCTTTGCCGAAAACGACCGGACGAAGCCGAGCTTTATCATTCGAGGAGCCAAGGCCGTCGTCCGCAAGCCCGTTGCTGATTTCGCGTTGCTTCAAGTGGCGGTCGATTTGAAGCAAGATGTTGCGGTGCTGCAACTTGCGCCGCCGGAGCCGAAAATGAAACGGTACCCTTTTGAGGCGTTTTCGATTGGCTGTTCTCTCACTGATACACCCACAGGACTGAAAGAAACTATTCTTGGCAAGCGTTTGGCCGTGCGAAAGGAAGACGCCGTGGCGTTCTTTTGGCAAGCGGAGAAATCACAAGCCCGCGGACGATCCGGAGGGCCGTTACTGAACACCGCCGGACAAATTATTGGAATTTGCGCTGCAAATTCTCTGGAAAAAGGTTACTATGTTCATCTGAGCGAAATTCACGCCTCTCTCAAAGCCGAAGGATACGATTGGCTTTGGAAAGGTGTTTCGGCAAAAACCAAATAGAAACCCTGTGGATCGGAACCAATATGAGCGTTCGCACTCGACAAATTTTGGCGAATACCATCGTTGGCGGTGCCATTCTGACCGCAGCCGCGGTGGTGGTGCCTCAGATGGTCGCTTCGCAACCATCGCCGACTGTTGCAGTCGTTCCTACTGTTTCGGTCGTAGCTCCAATCAGCGGCGAAAAGACCGAAGTCGACATGAATCACTGGCAAGAAACCGCTGGGCCAGTCACGCCCTACATCCCAGGCAAGCCGCGTAAAGGCAAGTGAGTTCGGGCGACTCGAGTTCATCGTGCACCCTGCATCTTTCTCCATCGCGAGGATCTGCGGGGTGATTTCGTTGGCTCACCGGCATATAATTCAACCTAAAGACCTCCCGAGTTTGCCATGCCTGCCCCGACCAAAGATCGAGTTCCCGTCACCGTGCTCACCGGATTTCTCGGGGCCGGGAAAACGACCCTGCTCAACCACATCCTCACCGCCAACCACGGTAAGCGAATCGCGGTGATCGAGAACGAATTCGGCGAGATCGGCATCGATCAGGAGTTAGTGATCCGGGCCGAAGAAGAAATTTTCGAGATGAACAACGGCTGCATTTGCTGCACCGTGCGCGGGGATCTCATCCGCATTCTCGGCACTTTGCTCAAACGCCGCGACAAGTTCGATTACATCTTGATCGAAACCACCGGTCTCGCCGACCCAGGCCCGGTTGCCCAAACCTTCTTCGCAGACGACGAATTGCAAGCCCGGACGACCCTCGACGGAATCGTCGCCCTCGTCGATGCCAAACACGTGGCCCTGCACTGGGATAGCCGCGAGGTTCAAGAGCAGATCGCTTTTGCCGATGTGGTGCTTTTGAACAAAACCGATCTCGTGAGCGCTGCGGAACTCGATGCCCTCGAAGCGAAGATTCGCCGCATGAATGTCACCGCGACGATCCACCGAACCACGAATAGCGTCATCGACATGGATGCCGTGCTGAACGTGAAAGGGTTCGATCTCGACCGAATCATGCTGCACGAACCGGATTTTCTGCCCAAGCCAAAAACGCTCTCGCTCGGCGTCGTGGACGACTGCCAAGACGACGATTGCGGACACCCGGAACACCCCCACCATCACCACAACAGCGACCATGCCGAAGAGGGTAACGACCACAACGAGGCGCACGATCACGTCCATGATGAAACGGTCACCTCCGTTGGAATCGTCGAGTCGGGTGCCTTGAACGCGAAGAAACTCAACGAATGGATTTCGACGCTGCTGCGCGAAAAAGGGCAAGATATTTTCCGCATGAAGGGTGTGCTGAATATCGCCGGGGATACGAAGCGGTTCGTCTTCCAAGGGGTTCACATGCAGTTTGATGGCCGGCCGCACACACCGTGGAAAGAGGGAGAAGCGCGGACTAGCAAACTCGTGTTCATCGGCCGCGACTTGAATCGCACCGAATTGACCGACGGATTCCGAAGTTGTTTGGCTTGAGGATCACGGCAAAACGAGCGTTCTGAGAGATGGTGTAATTGCGTCTCTTTTTTTTCGACCGGTCGCCGGCTACACCAGTTTGATCCTGCATACCAAAATTTCTCATTCGAGTCTTCCATGCGCGCCCTCATCCTCGTGGCCAATGGCTTCGAAGACCTTAGCCTCTTTTTACCTTGGTATCGGCTCCGCGAAGAAGGCGTCGATGTCACGCTGGCCAGCCCACTGATGCACGCTTTGAACGGACTCCACGGGTACATTGTGGAACCCGATTGCCCGATCCACTCGGTGAATCCGGACGACTACGACTTGCTGGTGATTCCGGACGGATTGGCCCCGGAACGGCTCCGATTGCGGGAAGAAGCCGTCGACGTTGTCCGGACGTTCGCCCAAGATGGCCGGTCGATGGCCACGATGGGCCACGGCCCGCAGGTGCTCATTAGCGCGGGTACCCTGGACGGCAAAACGGTGACCTGTTCGCCCGGAATCCGCGATGATGTCCGCATGGCCGGGGCGGTTTACCGCGACGATTCGACCATTCTCGACGGCAATTTGTTGACCGCTCGAAGCCCGGATGAATTGCCGGAATACTGTCTGCGGCTCATCGCCATGGTCAAAGCGAATCGGGCGATCGGCGTTCGCTGAGTTTTTTCTCCGGCACCGAAACTGCAACCGATTCGAGAAGGTATTATTAAGAGAAGGCCGAATCCACAGGGCCCGTGCTGCGCCCGTTCGACTGACACTCTTGTCCGAAGTGCTGAAAAGGAAACCGCCCATGCGTACTGTGTCTCGTTTTCTGATGGTGGCCCTGCTCGCCACAACGATGGCCGCCCCGAGTCGCGCGGCCGAAGTCGACAATGTGCTCCCAAAAGAGACGGAATTCATCGTTCAGCTGAACGTCAAGCAGATGCTCGAATCGGA
>JAYSYJ010000243.1:0-11277 GCA_043727675.1 Fimbriiglobus sp. | reverse complement strand
ACGATGAACTCGTGGCGATCCGGTTCGACGCCTTGAACAGTTTGAAATCCGCAACACCTCTGGGCGTGTTGATCCAGTGGAACTGCCATCCGGAAACGCTCGACGACAAGAACCGCGAGATCACCGCCGACTTCGTGGGGTACACCGTCAATTACCTCAATAAGAAGCATGATTGCCCCGTGGCGTACTTCACCGGCACCGTCGGCGGTTTGATGACCAGCCTGAAAGTACCGTTGAAGAATACCAAGGGCGAAAGCCTCAACGACGGTACGTTCGAGAAAGCCGAAGCGTTTGGACACGCTCTCGGCCAAGTTGCTGACAAGGCGTTGTCAGATTCGGTTGACGCCAAACTCGTTCCATTCGATCTGCGGGTTCAGACCATCCTCGTCCCAATCGAAAACGGACTGTACAAACTCGCCAAGACAGCGGGGGTGCTCAAGCGGCCGATGTACGTTTGGACGGACAGTACCACACCAAAGGAATGGAAAGAAACCGCCGACGTGACCAAACCGGTCGGGGTGAAAACCGAAGTGTCGTACCTCAAACTCGGTGAACTGGAGATCGCTGCGGTACCGGGCGAAATCTACCCGGAACTCGTGCTCGGCCAAGTGCAAGATCCACCCGATGCCGGGGCCGACTTCCCCGATGCCCCCATCGAACCGGCCATCTACTCCCCTTTAAAAGGGAAGTTCAAAATGATTCTCGGGTTAGCCAACGATGAACTCGGATACTTCATTCCCAAACGGCAGTGGGACACCGAGAAACCTTATTGTTACAAGTTGAAAAGCAGCCAATACGGCGAAGTCAACAGTTGCGGGCCGGACACGGCGAAGGTGATTTGCGACACCTTCCGCAAACTCACGGAAGCTCCAAAGAAGTGATCCGCTTCACCAGCATCGTGGCGTAGCTCCCGCGCGGCAGCTCGAAGCGGAGGGTCAACTTCCGCCTTCCTCGATTCAAATCGTCCGGGTCGCCGTTGCAACTCCAACCGGTCGGCCGAACGCACGCCAACCGTTCCCCCTTCGAAAAATAGGGCCTGTCCATCCCTTTGATTTTCATCTGGGCCAGTGTTAACTCTTCCTCGGCCAACACCTCTTCGAGTTGTGGCAGCCACGGGGCATCCGCATCCGGCTTTAATCGTGCCGAAGGTAGTGGCAGAACCAGACTCTCCCAATCCGAGCTCGACAGCGTCGGCACCGGCAACGGCCCGCGGTGCAGTTGGATGCTGCCGAGCGAGTCAGCGGTGAAGTGCGCTTGGAGCCACTTGGCCAATGTCCGATTCCAAATGTCGCTCTGGTACGCCGACAAGTACAGCCCCTGCAGCTCCGGTCGCAGTCGTGCCACGGCCCCTTTGAAATCGGTCGGGTGGTCGGCGAGGTAGCAAACAAGGCTCCGAGCGTGGCCGCGTTCCAACTTGGCCCGGCAGGCCGGCCAATCGCCCCAATGGTCGAGCAGCGCCTGCTTTTCTTTCTTGGCGGGTGCTTTGTCGAACTCGTATTCCCCGGCGAGGGCTTGTTTGAGGGCGTCTTCGAATTGGCCGAGGATCATTTTGCGGGCGACGAATTGACCATAGGGTGTCACCGAGCCGAACCGTTGATCGTCGAAGTAATTCGGGTAGCCGGCCCGTTCCACTTCCCCGGCCGAAGTCGCGATCCGGGTTTCGTCGTCCGGGCTGAGGGAACGCACGGCAATCGTGAACCGGTTCGCCTTGATTTCACGCGATGAGTACGGCTCCGCAACTTGACCCAAGAACGTGAGGTGGATGCGTTCTTGTTCGAGGTCGCGGCGCGGCCCACCGAAAATCGTAATGTATTGCACCGTGGTCGCGTGGCGATCTTTCATCCCGCCGTAGTTGAGCCGCTGCCAGGGAATGTTCCAGCGCCGGCCGATAATCTGGAGGGCGTCCGGCGTCGTCCAGCCTGTCTTATCCAACCGGTAAAACGCGAAACTACCGCCGTGGCCAGGCCGCACATCGGTCAGTTCTTCGACGAGGAAATCACCGGGACTCTGTTTGAGCTTCATGATCAGTATTGAAAGAATTGTGTGCCAATCGGGCGAGGAGATTTTGCAATTCATGCGATGAACGACGACGTAAACCGCCAGCCCCACACCGGTTGCATTCAACTCGTCTCACCGCATATTCGGACAAAGAAACTCCCAACCCGGAGGCGGGGCCGCAATCATTTTTGGTTCTGCCGGACGGGGAGCGGGCCGTGGCCGATCCAAGATCGGCAAGCAGTTCACAGAGTTATCCGGCAGTGGGACTTTGAGCGCCGAGTCGGTCATCAAGTTGACAATCGTTTGCACGGTCGCGGGGTGCTGCGGCAAACTGATGTGCCCGACGTTGTTGACTGTGACGGTTTCAGCTGACTTCAATCGTGGCGCGGCCCGCCAGTGGTGCGACTTCAAAATCACCGCGCGGTAGGGCACATTCTGCGTCAAGTCGCCTTTCACGCCGATGGGATCAATGTAGACCACGGCATCGAGCGGAATTTGCTCCTGCGTCACTTGGCACGCCAGTTCTTGAACTTGATCGGCCGCCGAACCGTAGCTCACCAATAGAAAGCGGGCATCCGGGTCGTCACGGTGCAGTCGGTGCAATTCTTCGCGGTACCATTCACGATCAGCCCGCTGGGCATAATAGATTTTTGGGAAACCGGCGCATGTCAACTCTTGTTGGAGTCCCGAGAAGCCGTTCAATTCGAGAATGTCGGCCCCGTTCATGAAAAAGGCATAGACCTTAGCACGGGCCGGGGCGAGTACTCTCACCTGTTCCACGGGCTTCAAACTCTCGGCGAATGCCGTGTGCCGGCAAGTGGTGCAGCCGTTGGAGAGCGTGACACCGAGCAAAAGCAGGCAAAAAGAAAGTTGTATTCGGTTCGACATCGCCATTCTCCAGGTGCCGTCATTTCGGCATACCCCGGAGATCGACCAAATTGCCGCATCGACGCGAGTTTAAGTATTGTCCCGATCTTAACAGTCGTCCGGGTAAGGACGACTTTGCCGGTTAAAGAAGATGGTGAGTCTGGGTAATTAGCACACCACGATTTGCCCAGTTCGTACCGATTCGCACTCTTTGTAGCAGAGCATCAACGCATCCCGGGCCAGTTGGCCGCTGAGCCAATCGGGTTCACGGTTGGTTCGCACGCCGTCGACCGCAGCTTGCAATTCCGCTGTGAATGCGGCGAGCGGATCACCACCTCCGGCGAGTTCGGGCTGAAACGATGCACCCTCTTTGGGGAACACCGTCAGTGGTAAATTGCCAGCGGAACTATGCGAGAGCGTGGCCCGTTCCAGAAAGATTTCGAAGCCATGAACGAACGGCCTGCCGGGCATGGCGAGTGCTCCACTGCTGCAAGTAATGGCAGGGCCACCGGGGCCGTATAGGTACGATGTGCTGAGGTAGTTCACCGCGCCGTTTTCTTCGCGACCGACGGAAAACAGCGATTTGGGCACGCCCGCCAGCAGTCCGATGAAATGGGTGTCGTGGATGTGCAAGTCGACAGCAGGGCCACCAGTCGCACTTGCGTCGCCGATCTCCGCCGACCAATCGGGCTTGGCGATCACACGGGTAAAGTGGGCGCCGAGCAGATTGCCAAAAGTACAATTGCGAACGACCTCGGCCGCGTACCGAAACTCCGGGAAAAAGGGGAGCACATGGGCCACCATCAACAGTTTGCCCGTCCGTTTCGCGACGGCCAGCATCTCGTCGGCCTGTTCCGGTAACAGTGCGATGGCCTTTTCGACAAGGACATGCTTACCGGCGTTCAACGCACGGATCGCCGTGTCCGGGTGGTGCCTGGTGGTGTTGCAGATGTCGATGAGGTCGATGTTCGGGTCAGCCAGCATCGTGTCGAGCGACTCATAACATTCGATTCCAGCGAGATCGACTTGGCCCGGCTCCGGCCCGAAGTTGCCCCGTGTTGCGCTCCAATCCCCCGCCAGTTTTTTGGGGTCGCGGCTGCAAATGGCCGTGACCCGGCCACCCGCTAACTTTTGCGAAGCGAGGAAGTGGATACGGCCCATGAAGCCGATCCCGACGATGCCGATGCGAACCATAGTGAGGTATCCTCGATTTGCACTGCTTTGTTCGGTGATATCTTATCTCGGAAGAATTTCTCGAAGATCTTGTTCTAGATTTCTCGTGCTTCAACACTGCGGGATTGTGGATCACCATGTCAAATTCGACGATTTTGATCGATGCTCTGCGGGTGCAGTTCAAAAAGTTTGTCGCGGTCGATGGGCTGAATCTGGAGATTCGCAAAGGTGAATTATTCGGCCTGCTCGGCCCGAATGGGGCAGGAAAGTCGACCACCATCCGCGTACTCATCGGTCAGCGGTTGCCGACCGCCGGCCGAGTGACGGTGTGCGGATTCGACGTGGTGAAGCAGTGGGCTAAGATCAAGCCGCTCTTCGGTTACACCCCCGACCGCGACAACCATTTCGATGAGTTCACAGGCCGGCGGAATCTGGAATTCTTCGCCGACTTGTACGCAGTACCCCGTTTGCGCGTCCGCGATTGCCTGCGGATGGTCGAACTCGATGATGCCGCCGATGTTCCCGTGAAAGGCTACTCTCTCGGCATGCGCCGGAAGCTTTTACTCGCACGTTCCTTGCTGCACGATCCGCAAGTGCTTTATCTCGACGAACCGACCGCAAACCTCGATATTCATTCGGCCGAAGTGGTACATCGGATTCTGCGCGACCGGGTTCGCAACGGGACCACGGTGGTGCTGACCACGCACGACATGAAAGAAGTGGAACAGATCTGCGACCGGGTAGGCATCATGTGTAAAGGTAAACTCGTAGCACTCGATTCGCCATTGGCTCTGCGCCAGGAGCATACCGAACGCAAAGCCGACGTCATATTGAAGGACGGCGAACGCCGCGTGTTCGATCTCGACGTCGCGAAGGATCAACAGCAACTCGCCGAAGTGATTCGCGCCGGAGCGGCGGCGAGTGTGCAAACCCGCGAGTTCGACTTTCACGCCGCATTCTTGAAACTAACCGGGCTGAACTTCGAGTGACCGCCTTCACATTCCCGTCGCTTCTTCGATCTTTCCGTTCCGCCACGCTTTGCGCAAGCTCCAGCGGTAAAAGAGTTGCGAGAGCACCACGAGCACGATTGTCGTGGCCAACAACATCAGGGCCAGCTCGCTGGTATCCCACACGGCCAGGGGCGATTGAGCCAACGGCGACGATGCCGGTGCCCGACCGGTGATCGCTCGACGCATCCCTTCGAGCCAGTAAGTCGTGGGCAAACTCAGTCCGACATACTGCAAGCCGGTCGGCAGTACCGAAATCGGGAAGACGACCCCGCTGAGAAAGTAGACGACACCGGCAATCCCTTCGCTGAGGAACATCCCGCTCCGCGACATGTTCAACACCGCCGAGGCGAGGATCATGCCGCAGGCCCAGAGCATGACGGCGCCGAGGAGCAGGAACACGATTAGCCAGCCGAAGTCGAACCCTTCCGCAGTCACCGCCGCACGGATATCGGGAAGCAAGAGTCCCGTGGTGATGGTGATCGTCGCACCGAGCAAACCTTCCAAGGCACGGGCCAAGCCGCGCCCGACAAAGTACGTTTGGAATTGCGCCGGGCTGATGAAGACGTACTTCAACATCCGGTAGCTCTCGCGGTCGGAAATCACGACGTTGCTCATGCCGAACATCACCATGCCGACCAAACCGTAACAGGCGTTGGAGACGAAAATGTAAGGCAGGAACTCGGCGGGCACTCGGCCGGCCGTGGCGTACTTCGCCGCGTAGAACATGCAGACCAGCATCATCGAGCCACAGATTGGCTTGACGATCAAGTAGAGTACGAAGAGCCGAATGTCGGCCCAATTAGATTCGATCTGCCAGCCGAGCCAGGTCGACCAACGAAGCGTGCGGTAGGTTTCATTCATTGCCACTTCACCGTCAGTTTCCCTTCCTCTTTCGCCTTGCGTTCGAGCACATCCAGGAACCGTTTCGCCAGCAAAATAAAACCGACGGACATGACTCCCAACAACGGCACTTCGTACCAGAGATTCAGGAATCCTTCGCTGCGGAACAGCACTTGGCGCATCGCGTCCATTCCGGCGGTGAGGGGGATCAAGAGCGCCGCCGCGGGGATTGCCCAGTGCGTCATTTTTTCGAGGGCGACCAGTGGGAAGTTCATCCCCGTCATCAGATAGATCGGTTCTTGCAGGAGGTTCACCGTGTGCCACGCTTCGCGGCCGAAGAGCAAAAATACCGATGCGAACATCATGCCGAGACCGTAGAGCGCCACCATCGTCAGTAGGAAAATCAACACGAGCAGCCACCACGATGTCGGTTCGAGTGGAACGTCGAACAACAGCACCCCCGTTGTTACGATCGCGGCGGCGCGGACGATGGTCATCGTCAGGCCGCCAAGGGCCATGCCTGCCAGGATGCCCATCATCGGGGCAGGGCAGAGGATGTACAGTTCCAAGTTGCCCGAGTCTCGCTCCCAGTACAAGTGGGCTCCGAGACTCCAGAGCACGTTCAGCCAGAAGGCGGTCATCGCGGCACCGAGAATGACGATGCCGATGTACTGCACCGGTGCGTGCATCCAGCGATAGACGTTGGCGAGTGCGATCACCGACAGCATCGGCAACAACGTTTCTTGGATCAACCAAGTGCGGTGGCGGAACATCCACGCCACGCGTGGATAAGTCCGGGCCATCATGGCCTTCCAAAACAATTCAAGCGCGGGACGCATCCGGTGTTTCCTGATAATGGCGATTCCGACGAGCGACCCAGCGAACAATCAACGGTACGACAGCCAACAGTGCTAAACAGACGAACAATTCCCAATCGAGCACGTGGGCAGGGTCGTCCACACTCGCGATCTTGCGTCCGGCACTCACAATTAAAAACGAGACGGGCATCATCCCTAGCCACGTCGTCCAAACGTAAGTGCCGGTGCGAACCGGCGTGAGCGCGATCAGCATGTTCAACGCGAAAAATGGAAAGATTGCCATCAATCGCAGGGAGAGCAGAAAGAACGGCCCATCGCGTTCCATGCCGGCGTTCAACCAGTGCAAGCGATGGCCAAACTTCCGGAGCACCCAACTTCGGAACAAATAACGCGACGACCAGAATGCGAGTGTGGCACCGAGTGTCGCGGCCGATAGAACCAAACCCGTGCCCAACCAACGGCCGAAGAGTGCCCCGCCAATTACCGACATCATGGTCGCCGTCGGCAGCGACAACGCCGTGACAGCAACGTAAATCGAGAAGTAGATGAGAGCGGAGAAAACCAAATGGTCATCCACGTATTCTTGAGTGTCCACGATCCGACTGCGGACGTCGCTCCAGAGTTCTGCACTGTTAGGCAGCAGAAGAATCGTTCCCACAATGATGCCAAATAAGAGGCACCCAAGCACGACCCGGCGGGATGGCTCACGCATTCAAGCCGTGCCCCACGAGTTCGATGAACACATCTTCGAGCGTGGGCTCGACTTTTTTGAGCGTCAGGATGCGTCCACCACTCTGGACGACTTGCTGCACGACGCCGCCGATGGCCGATTCTTCACGCAGCAACACTTTCAACTCGATGCTGGTCGGCGTTTCGGTCGTCGTCGCCTGATGCACCCCCGGCAACCCCGCGACTTCGATAAACCCGGCAGAACCGGGCGTATGGCTCAGTTCAAAAATGGAATGCTGCTGCACCTGCCGTTTGAGGTTCGCCGGGGTGTCGCACGCCAGGAGTTTGCCGTTGTCGATGATGGCCAACCGGTCACATAGTTCGTCGGCCTCGGCCATGTAATGGGTCGTCAGTAGCATCGTTCGACCCGGCTTCTCGGCGATCCATTCTTTCACAAATTTGCGGATATTGCGGGCGGCCGTGACGTCGAGTCCCAGTGTCGGCTCGTCGAGAAAGAGAACTTTGGGATCGGTGATGAAGCCCCGGCAGAAATTCATCTTTTGGCGTTGGCCCGTCGAGAGATGACTAACCCGACTCTTAGCTTTATCGGCCAACCCAACCACGTCGAGCATGAAGTCGATGCGCTCGTTGATGACGGTATTCGCCACACCGTAGATACGGGAAAAGAGCCAGAGATTCTCGCGGACGCTGAGGATGCCGTAGCCGCTCGATTCGCCGCCGCTCACCATGTTGATGTCCGGCCGCAGCGACTTCGCCTCGGCAACAACATCTTTGCCATCGACCCAGGCCCTGCCTGACGATGGTGCGAGTAGCGTTGTGAGGATTTTGATGAGCGTGGTCTTCCCGGCTCCATTCGGCCCGAGCAACCCGAACAGTTCGCCGGGCTTCACTTCGAGAGTCACGCCGTCGAGGGCGACAAACTCTTTCGGGGCGGCGGAGTCGGTACGCTTCCACCAACGCTTGCGGGCTTTGCGGTAGGTTCGCCCAAGGGCGTCCGTGCGGATAGCGAGTTCACTCATATAGTGCAATTATAGGCACGATGGGTAGGGCAGTCACCGTGATGTTGGAGTTCCACTTGAACGGTGCTATTTTGTTGGATCCCGTTAAGTTTCTACGAGGCCGCCAATGCCCCTGTTCGCCACCATGTTGTATCACCACGAAAATGGCCGGACGATCCTGCACGCCATGCCGGTGATGGCAGTTGTGCTCGTACTGCTCGCCATCGCTTACCGGTACTACTCGGCGTTCCTGGCAGCAAAAGTCGCAGCACTCGACGACAGTCGGGTGACACCGGCCCACCGGCTGAACGATGGTCAGAATTATCACCCCACGAGTAAGTGGGTCCTCTTTGGCCACCACTTCGCGGCGATCTCCGGGGCCGGCCCGCTCATCGGCCCAGTGCTCGCCATTCAGTACGGCTATATGCCGGGGCTGCTCTGGCTCGTCATCGGCGTCTGCTTGGCCGGGGCCGTGCAAGACATGCTCGTGCTGGCGGCCAGTGTCCGCCGCGATGGTAAGTCGATCGCCGAGATTGCGCGATACGAACTCGGGAAACCCGCTGCGATCATCGCCAGCATTGCGATTTTGTTCATCGTCATCATCGCGCTCGCGGGCTTGGGGTTTGTCGTGGTGAAGGCACTCGGCGGCGAGGAAGCGAACTTACCGGAAGGAACTGAGATCACCGTACCCGTAGGGAAATTGCTGCGGCCGATCACAGATGCGGACGATGGCAATTCCGAAATCTACGAGTTCCCGGCGGGCTGTTCCTTCAGCTACTCGAAGAACCAACCGGCCGCTTTAAGATCCGAAGCGTTTCGCGTGAAAGTGCCCCGAGGATTTGTCGGCAAGCGGGATTTGCTCATCTTGATGGATGTCAGCGCGACCCCTTTCCCGAATCGGCAATTGCCGGAATTCAATCGCATGATGCTGGAGAAAGCTGCCGAACGGCAGGGTATGACCGTGGCAGAGTTCCATCGCATCAAACTCCCCGCCGGTTGCACCCAAGTCATCCCCGGAAGTTCGTGGGGCACTTTCACCATCGCTTGCACCATCCCGATTGCACTGTTCACCGGCCTTTGGATGTACCGGATTCGCCCCGGCCGGGTGATCGAAGCCTCGCTTCTCGGCGGCGGACTGACCCTCTTCGCCGTCGTCGCGGGAGGCTGGATTCCCGGTTCGGCGCTCGAACCCATCTTCTCGCTCACGCGGAACCAAACGATCATCGTCCTGGTCGTCTACGGCTTCATCGCGGCGGTGTTGCCCGTTTGGTTACTGCTCGGGCCACGCGATTATTTGTCCAGTTTCCTCAAAATTGGCACCGTGATCCTGCTCGTCGCCAGTGTCTGCATCGCCAACCCGCCACTGCAAGCCCCCATGCTCAACGAGGTCTTCGTCAGCGGCGGGCCGACGTTCCCGGGCACCATCTTTCCGTTCGTCTTCATTTGCGTCATGTGCGGGGCGGTATCCGGGTTCCACTCATTGGTGTCGAGTGGGACAACCCCGAAAATGATCGGCAAAGAATCGGACATTCGCACCATCGGCTACGGGGCCATGCTCATCGAGGGGTTGGTCGGAGTGACTGCGTTGATCGCCGCCGCATCGCTGCCCAACGAACTCTATTACGACATCAATATCGCCATCGAGCGGGCCCCGGAGTACCAGAAACAGTTGAAGGAGATGGACGAGATCTACGCACGCGATCCGCAGGCACACCTCGGCACTGAGAACACCCACGATTGGAAACTCGGCAGCGTCGAAGAGAAAGTCGGCGGCGAATCGCTGCGTGGTCGTACCGGTGGAGCCGTGACACTCGCCGTGGGAATGTCGCTGATCTTCGAGCAGGCCTTTTCCATCGTCGGTGCCAGCGGTGAAGGGTTGCTGAAGTACTGGTACCACTTCGCCATCATGTTCGAGGCACTTTTCATCCTCACGACCATCGATGCTGGTACTCGAATCGGCCGCTTCTTGGTGCAGGAAACGGTCGGCCGCGTTTACAAGCCGTTCGCACGGCCGGACTGGTTGCCGGGTGCGCTGCTCGCCAGTGCAATCGTGACCGGTGGATGGGGCTGGCTGATTTACACCGGGAGTATCGACACCATCTGGCCGATGTTCGGAGTTGCTAACCAAGCGCTCGCCGTGTTGGCACTAGCACTCGTGACCACCTGGCTGGTGAACACGGGCAAGATCCGCTATGCCCCGCTCACGTTGCTGCCGATGCTTTGGGTCTGCAGCACCACACTCAGCGCCGGAGCGATCTTGGTCAGGGAGCGTTTCCCCATGATGATTGATCGCGGGAACGCGTTGATCGACGCCGGGAAGATCGACGCCGGGAATAAATTGGTTTGGACGGGCTACCTCAGCAGCGCGTTGACACTCTTCGTAATCGGTAGCGTCGGAGCGCTGGTGCTCTGGGCCATGGCGCGCTGGGTGGGAGTCCTTCTCAAGATGGTTCCAACCCGGCAGGAGTAACACTGTACGACCGGCGGCATCGCAATGCACCGATGTGCACTTTAGGCGTATTCGACGGCGGTTCGGGTGAAGAGAATGAACCCATAGAAATGACAGGAGCCGGTGCTGAAAAGCACCGGCCCGCATCGATTTTCACTAACGAGGGCTGCGGGGGTCGAACCCGTAACCTCGGGAGTGACAGACTCTAGGTTCTCTCTCGGCCGCGACGCGAAATACCCTTTGATTTCAGCAGTATACCGGGGATTTAGCCTCTTGCAATAGCCATTGCAAAGCAAAACATTCCGCACGTTCTAAAGTCAAACTAGGACGGAACTTCCGCAAATATCGTGTTCCAGTGCGAACCCGAGATTCGGAAGAAATGCGGAAGACGAAATTCGTGATCGCGGGTCAACTTTTTGACTCGCACTTTTTGA
>JAYSYJ010000242.1:0-11307 GCA_043727675.1 Fimbriiglobus sp. | reverse complement strand
GGTTCCAGCGAATGCTGAACATTCCGCCGGCACTGACGGAAATCGAACTGACGCAGCACATGCAGGTGCTGGCGAACAAGAACCAAAGTTCGACCGATGCAGTCTGTTTTTTAGGGGGTGGTGCGTACGACCACTTCATCCCTACCGTAGTCGATGTGATCGCGTCACGGTCCGAGAATTACACGGCCTACACGCCCTACCAAGCCGAGGCGAGTCAGGGCACGTTGCAGGTCATTTACGAATACCAAACACTCATGGCCCAACTGACGGGCATGGACGTCGCCAACGCCAGCCTTTACGAAGGGGGATCGGCCGTGTCCGAAGCGGTGCTGATGGCACTGGGAATCACCGGTCGCACGGGAGAAGTCTTAATCGCCGAGAGCGTGCACCCGGAATACCGTCAGATTCTCGAAACCTACGTGCGGAACCTGAAGTGTACGGTTCGGACGTTGCCGACCCCCGAGGGTTACCTGAACCCCGACGATGTCGCCGAAGCCGTGAACGATTCAACGGTCGCGGTGATCGCCCAGTCGCCAAACTTCTTCGGACATCTCGAAGAGATGAAGGCCATCGGCGAAGCCACCCGGAAAGTCGGAGCGATTTTCATCGACGTGTTCGACCCGGTCTCGTTGGGATTGCTGGCCACGCCGGCCGATCACGGGGCCGACATCGCGGTGGGCGAAGGGCAGGGGTTGGGGATTCCGTTCGGCTTCGGTGGGCCATACTTGGGCATTCTGACCTGTCGAAACGAGTATGTCCGCAAGATTCCCGGCCGGCTCGTGGGCGAAACGACGGATCGCAACGGTCAACGGTGTTGGGTGTTGACACTGCAAACTCGTGAGCAACATATCCGCCGTGAAAAAGCCACGAGCAACATCTGCACGAATCAAGGTTTGTTCGCGTTGCGGGCGGCCGTACACTTGACGGCACTCGGTCCGGCGGGGCTGAAAGAAACCGCCGAACTGTGCGTCCGCAAGGCCCATTACGCCGCCGAGCAGTTGTGCAAAGTGCCGGGTGTGACGATGAAGTTCGACCGTCCGTTCTTCAAGGAATTCACCCTGGGTTTGCCACGGAATGTGAATAACTTGCTCGTGCAATTGCGGGAGCAAGGTTACCATGCCGGGCTGCCCACCGGACGTTGGTATCCGGATCATGCGGATGGCCTGACGGTGGCCGTCACCGAGAAACGCACCAAACAAGAGATCGACGGACTTGCTGGCGCGGTAAAATACCGCCTGAGCGGTGTCCGGGACACTGTGTTGTCCTGATCCGTGGCAGGGAGGGTTGCGATGCCAAGTCCGTTTCCGGGTATGGATCCGTGGCTAGAAACACCGGAACTGTTTCCGGACTTGCATCAAACCTTAATCGCCCAATTCCGTGAGGCAGTCAACGCATCGCTGCCACGGCCTTATTACACAGCAATTGGCACCCGACTCTACATCGACGAGTCTGATCGACGGGTTGAGCCGGACGTCGATGTTCTCATCACCGGGGGGCGGCCGAAGCGTACTCCGGTGGGTGAAGGCACTACAGTGCTACTTGAGAAGGCCACCCCGATACTCGTCCGCATTGTGTCCGACCCCGTTCGGGCTTGGGCATTGGAAATTCACCAAGCCGGCTCCGGCGACCGACTTGTGACTTCTGTAGAAATCCTCAGTCCCACAAATAAAGCATGTGGCTCTCTGGGCCGCAAGCTTTACTTGAAGAAGCGTAAGGAATTACAGCGCGGGCGGGTAAACGTGGTCGAGATCGACTTGCTTCGCTCCGGCGAACCGACGACGTTGGCCCCGGTTGGAAATGTCACACGCCGCACAGGTCGATTTGAATACCACGCTTGCACCCATCGTTACTATCGATCCATCACGGTAGAAGTTTACCCGATTCCGATGGCAGATCGGCTTCCACTCATCGCCATCCCTCTGCTCAAGGGCGATTCCGATGTGACCGTCGATCTCCAACCGGTTTTCGACCGCACATACGACGTTGCCCGGTTTGACCAGCGGGCGAAATATGCCGAGACTTGCGTGCCACCACTGTCAGCCGAACAGCAAACCTGGGCCGATGGGTTACTGAAGTCCAAGGGGGTGCGCTGATGCCCAGTCCATTCCCAGGCATGGATCCATGGCTAGAAACACCGGAACTGTTTCCGGACTTGCACCAACGTTTGATTGCCTATTTAAGCGAGGCGGTTGCGGCGACATTACCGGCCCCGTACTACACAGCCATCGGTACGAGGTTGTATGTGGAATCTTCAGGGCGGCACATTGAGCCGGACGTCGATGTGTTCATTTCCAAAAAGCAAGGTCGGCAAGTGTCCTCCACCGGCGGTGTGGCCGTCCTCGGGAAAGCGAAGCCACTGGTGTTCCGTATCGCCGACGATCCGATCCGCGAATGGACTCTCGAAATCCGTCGTTCCGATTCCGGCGACCGATTCGTGACATCCGTCGAAGTTTTGAGTTTGTCGAACAAGCTCCGCGGAACCGAAGGAAGAAAGCAATATTTGAAGAAGCGACGGGAATTGGTTCAAGGTAAGGTCAACGTTTTTGAAATCGACTTACTCCGTGCCGGTATGCCGACCACGTTGGCCCCGTTAGAGCGGGCCGAACGCCGAGCCGGCCCATTCGATTATCACTTTTGTACGAGGCGTTACTATCGATCGTTATCGACTGAAGTCTATCCGATTCCCATGGCTGATCGGCTTCCGTTCATCGCCATCCCACTTTTGAAAGGGGATCCAGATATCACGGTCGATTTCCAAGCGGTTTTTGAACGCAGTTATGCCGTTGCCCTTTTCGAACGACGAGTGGACTATTCTAAAATTTGCGTACCACCACTATCTGCCGAACAGCAAACCTGGGCCGAAGGGTTACTGAAGTCCAAGGGGGTGCGCTGATGCCCAGTCCGTTCCCGGGGATGGATCCGTGGCTGGAACGACCCGCGTTGTTCCCCGATCTCCACGATGAATTCATCAGCAGTTTGCGGACGGCGCTCAACCGCTCGCTACCAGATGGTTACGCTGCGCTGGGCTCGAGTCTGGTTTGGATCGACCCTACGCACCGGCGTGAACCGGATCTCAGCGTGTTGAGCGATTTTGAGCGGGCCGACGGTGAGATCGCCACGGATTTGTTCTCGCAAATGGGCATGGTGGCTGTCGCGGCGGAACCGATTGCCGAACCTTGGTCGGAACCCTATCTGGAAATACGCGCCGTCGAAGATGAACGGTTGGTGACGGCCATCGAAGTGCTCAGTCCCTCGAATAAACGGGCGGGCGACGATGGTCGAACCGCTTATCTGCAAAAGCAAAGTGAGTTTCGTCGCGCCGGTGTCAACCTCGTCGAGATCGACCTCCTCCGCGGCGGCACTCACACGACCGCAATCCCCCTCAACCGTCTGAAACTGATTTTGGCGGACTACGACTACCATGTTTGCGTCACCGTTATGGGCGATCCGATCCGATTCGAATTGAAGCCGTTCCGACTGTCGGATCGGTTGCCGAGCATCGTGATCCCCCTCGACCCCGGCGTGCGGCCCGTGGTCGTCGATTTGCAGCCGGTACTGGAACGAGCGTTCGACACGGGCCGGTACGCCCAATTCGCAAAATACGCCACGAAGCAGCCTATGCCGCCACTGACTGCCGAACAACAAGCCTGGGCCGAGGGTATGCTCAAAGCCAACAAACTTCTCGAATAAATTTGACGTAAGCGGTTGTAATCCAGTCCGTTCCGATGTTGCTGTCGATCAGGGAATTCCGGTTAGATGCTGTCATTACGTCGCCAAACCATTGCTCACAATATCCCGAGACTTGAGTGCAGACCTTATGAACAACACGCAATCCACCGGCCTTATTTTCGAACTGTCCAAGTCCGGGCGACGTTGCCACCGGTTGCCCAAGTGCGACGTGCCAAATTCTGCGCTGATCGACCAAATGATCCCGAAGGAACATCTGGCCAAGGCTGCACCACCATTGCCCGAAATCGGCGAAATCGACCTCATCCGGCACTTCACGAATTTGTCGGCTCGGAACATGAGCATCGACACGAACTTCTATCCGTTGGGGTCGTGTACCATGAAGTACAACCCCAAGCGGCACGAACGCATCGCGGCCTTCCCCGGCTTCGCCAACTTGCACCCGCTGCAAGACGACGACACCATTCAGGGCATGCTCGAACTGCTCCACTCGATGCAGGAGTATCTTGCGGAAATCTCGGGGCTACCGGCTGTCAGTCTGCAACCGGCCGCCGGGGCACAAGGGGAACTCACGGCACTCTTCGTGGCCGCGGCGTACTTCCGCGACAAAGGCGAGACCCACCGCCGCAAAGTGTTGGTTCCCGATAGTGCCCACGGTACGAACCCCGCTTCGGCCGCACTCGCCGGCTTCGACACCATCACCATCAAGAGCGGCGCCAACGGACTCGTCGATCTCGAAGATTTGAAATCGAAACTCGGTGCCGATACGGCCGTGTTCATGATCACGAACCCGAATACGCTCGGTTTGTTCGAGACGCAGATTCAGGAAATCACCGAACTGCTGCACGCCCAGGGTGCACTCGTATACCTCGATGGCGCGAATATGAACGCCATCCTCGGGATCACCCGGCCGGGTGATTTCGGGGCCGACATGCAGCACTACAACGTCCACAAAACATTCACCGGGCCACACGGTGGCGGTGGCCCCGGCAGCGGCCCCATCGCCGTTCGGGACTTCTTAGCGAAGTACCTGCCCGCGCCGATCATCGTGAAAGAGGGGGATCGCTTCCGCCTGAACTACAACATGCCGCAGTCCATCGGCCGCGTCCGCAGTTTCTTCGGCACCATCGGCATTCTGTTCCGGGGCTACTGCTACATCCGCACGCTCGGGCCGGACGGTTTGAAGCAGGTGAGCGAGCACGCGGTGTTGAACGCGAACTACTTGCGAGCCAGGGTCAGTGAGGGGTACGAAGTACCGCACGCCGGGCCGTGTATGCACGAGTTTGTGGCGAGCGCCCGCAAGCTGCTGCGTGAAAAGAAAGTGCGAGCCATGGACGTCTGCAAGCGGTTGCTCGACTACGGTTTCCACGCTCCGACGGTATACTTCCCGATGGTCGTGTCCGAAGCGTTGATGTTCGAACCGACCGAAACAGAAAGTAAAGAAACACTAGACGCGTTCGCCGACGTGATGTTGAAGATCGCCAATGAAGATCCGGAACTGTTGCGAACCGCACCGCACACGCACATCATCAGCCGCCCGGATGAAGTGAAAGCGGCTAAAGAGCCTGTACTACGGTGGACGAAGGCGTAAAACGTTAATTCGAGAGACGATCACCTTCGTGATCGTCTCGTTTTGCCGTTAGACCAAACTCAGTTTCCGACCCGTCTGCCAATTCTTCTCGGTCGGTTTGTCTCGCACCACCCGGTTGTAAAGCGTGTCACGCTCGATGGGTTCCCGCCCCGCTTCCACGATCAACCGTCGGAGTTCGGCCACAGTCAGTTCCTGCGGCGACGTCGAACCGGCATCGTGATAAATGTTCTCGTGGACGACCGTACCATCAATGTCGTCGGCCCCAAAGCTGAGCGCCACTTGGGCCGTCTTCATGCCGAGCATCACCCAGTAGGCTTTGATGTGGGCGAAGTTGTCGAGCATCAACCGGCTGATCGCCATGACCCGCAGATCCATCAGACCGGACGGTTTCGGGATGTGGGCCAGCCGGGTGTTGTCTGGGTGGAAAGCCAAGGGTATGAACGTCTGGAAGCCGCCGGTTTCGTCTTGCAAATCGCGCAGTTTCATCAAGTGATCGATGCGGTGTTCCGGCTTCTCGATGGAACCGTAGAGCATGGTCGCATTCGACCGCAACCCCGCCTGATGGGCTGCGCGGTGGATCTTGATCCATTCGCTCGCATCGGCTTTGTGTTCGCACAGCACGGCACGGACTTCGGGGTCAAAAATTTCCGCACCGCCACCGGGTAAGCTGCCCAAACCGGCCGATTTCATTTCTTCGAGCAAGTCGTTCACGGGGCGTTTGGTCAGGCGTTGGAACCAGTCCCATTCCACGGCCGTCCACGCTTTTAAGTGCAACTTCGGGCAAGCATCGTGGATGATTTGGACAATGTTCAAATACCACTCGTACGGCTTCAAGTGGTGCAACCCACCGACAATGTGCAGCTCCGTGGCGCCCCTCGCCGTGGCTTGCTCCGCCCGTTCGACGATCTGTTCGTCGGACATCACGTAGCCTTTCGGCGATTTCAAGTCGGCCCGGTAGGCGCAAAACTGACAGCGATAAACACAAACATTCGTCGGGTTCAGGTGCGTGTTAACGTTGTAATATGCGATGTTGCCATTCTTCCGCTCGCGGACGACGTTGGCCCATTCCCCGAGTTGGAACAGGTCGGCATCGCGTTCCAGCGTCAGGCCGTCTTCGGCCGACAACCGCTGACCGGCAAAGACTTTATCTCGGATCGCATTCAGACTCGTCATGGCGGTCACTCCGCGTTCATTCGTAGGTGCTGTTGTAGTTTTCCACGGCGAAGCTGTCTTTTAAACCGAAATTGGCCAGTGAAGTGTAACGGTTCACGGCCAAGCCCGCTTTAGAACTTCACCCGCAAACCCGCACCCAAGAAAGCCCCGGCACCGACATCGACGCGGTCGCGCAATGGAGCGCCTTGGTTGCGCCCTTCGCCGAAGTAGCGGCCGAACGAGTAACCGGCGTGCAGGTCGAGCGTGGCCGATTCAAACAGGTCGAACTTTACCCCGCCCAACACGCGCTGCTCAAACCCGAGGAAACGGTCGTAGCGGTTCACCCGATCCGCGAGGAAGTACGATTCGTTCAGATATTCGTAGCTGGCAAAGAGGTGGAGATCGTCCTTCAAACGGTAATCGAGATTCGCTCGGATATTCGTGAGCGGAATGTAGCTGGCGTTGAAGGTGATATCCGGCGTCGGCTTCCACATCACCGCGAACGGGATGCCGATGGTCAGGCGGAATTGCTCCGAATAGTTCCACTGATACGCGATGCCGGGGATCGGGAAGTTCAGCAGCCCACCGGGGGAATAGAAGAGGGAAAAGATCCAGAAGTCGCGTTCGTCGAAGGCGGGAACCTTTAAGAATCCGATGAAGTTGACGTTCATTTCGCGGATGGTGTTGAACGGTTTGTCGCTCGCGGAACCGACGCTGACGAAGGCACCGCCCGTCCAGCCGTTGTCGAACTGATGCAAGTACGCCAAGCCGATGCTGGCGTTCCATAAATCTTTCGGGAAACTTCGACCGGTATCGGGGAGCAATGCGTCTGTGTAAATATGGGTGTTCTTAACGCTCGCCGCGACAAAGAGCATGTCGCCACCCTCTTTCCAGATCGGGGCGGCCAGCGACAAATCTTGGCGGACGATTCCGAGGTCGGTGTTCTGATTGACGACAGGACGGGGCAGGTTCCAATTGACGCTGTAGCCAGGGCCTGGAATCGCGTTCCCTAAACCCCCAAGACCGGCCAGTGGATTGACGGATGGCCGTCGCGCGGGTCGTGGGTCATCGGCAGGCGCAGGCGGAAACAGATCTGGCGGGCGATTGTCGGGCACAAAACGGGGCGTATCACTTTGCGCACGTGCCCCCATTTGCAATGTGAACCCGAGCACGATCAAAAGTACGAACCGTCCGACTCGGAACATGCGTAGCCCTCACGACGGGTCTGGGGCATACCAGTATGAGAAAGCGGCCACAACGCCGATTGTCGCGTACCCTCTGGCGTTTGTCATTGTGTCGACGGAGGTCACTGGAGACAAAAATTGGAGATATACACTTGAGATCCGGCGGGACGCCGGAGGTACCCAGGAATCCGGCGGGACGCCGGAGCTACCCTGGAATCCGGATTATTCCTTCAATCCCAACTGCTCTAAGATGATCGCGTATTCGTAGGCTTTTTCGCGCATCGCTTCGTAGCGTCCGCTGGCGCCACCGTGGCCGGCGTCCATGTTGCACTTCAACAGTAGCGGATTCTTGTCCGTCTTCAGAGACCGGAGTTTGGCCACGTATTTCGTCGGCTCGTGAAAGAGCACTTGGCTATCGTTGAGCGAGGTAGTCACCAAAATCGTCGGGTAATCTTTCTTCGCCAAGTTATCGTAGGGTGAATATTCGAGCATGTACTTCCCTGCGGCACTGTCCTTGGGGTTGCCCCACTCCAGGAATTCTTGCACGGTCAACGGCAACGATTCGTCGAGCATCGTGTTGATGATATCGACGAACGGCACCGCGAGGTGGGCCACTTTGCAGAGGTCGGGGCGGAGGTTGATGACCGCGCCGATCAGCAGGCCCCCGGCGCTTCCACCTTCAATGGCCAGGCGATCGCGTGCCCCGTATTTCTCCTTCACCAAGTGATCGGCGCAGGCGATGAAATCGGTAAAGGTATTCTTCTTTTTCATCAGTTTGCCGTCGATGTACCATTGCCGTCCGAGATCCGAACCACCCCGGATGTGAGCAAGTGCGAAAACGACACCCCGATCCAGCAAAGCGAGTCGCCCTGAGCTGAAGGTGGCATCCGTGCTTAGTCCGTACGAGCCATAGCTGTAGAGGAACAAGGGGGCTTTGCCGTCCTTCACCAAGCCTTTTTTATAGACCAACGAGATCGGCACTTTGACACCGTCCGGCGCGGTCGCTTCGATCCGTTCGCTGATGTAATTCTTGGCGTCGAACCCCCCGGGAACTTCGGTCGCCTTCAGAAGCGTTCGCTCTTTGGTCGTCGGTTTGTAACTGAAGATGGATGGCGGGGTGACAAGGCTGGTGTATACGAAGCGGATCGTATCAGTGTCGAATTCCGGGTTCCCCCCCAATCCGACGGAATAACTCGGTTCGGGGAATGTGACGCTGTGCGATTTCTCTGTTGCGAAGTCGTAGACCCGGAGTTGCGTTAGCCCCGCTTCGCGCTCGGAGATCACCGCAAAATTTTGGAACAGACTGATCCCTTCGAGGAACATCGAAGGTTTGTATGCTTCGAATGGCTTCCAGTTTTTAGGATCGGCATCCTTCGCCGAGCAGGTCATCCATTTGAAATTGACCGCACCACCCAGATTGGTCCGGATGTGGAACAGTCCCACGCGGTGATCGACGGTGTATTCCACGCCCTCAGTCCGTGGAGCGACGATTTTGAACTCTTCGGTCGGTGTCGCACGATCCAGAATGCTTTCTTCCGAAGTCGTTGAACTGTCTGAAAAGTGAATCAGATACTTCTTGTCATGGGTGCGACGGATGCCGAGTCGGTAGAGTTCGTCTTTCTCTTCGTAGACCAGCACGTCTTTCGCAAGGGGTTCACCGATTTGGTGGTGGAAGAGCTTGTGCGGGCGTTTGGCAGCATCTTCGACGACGTAGAAGACCGATTTGCCGTCGGCGGCCCAGGTGAACCCGGCGATTTTGGTCAACTTGTCTTCGAGCAGTTTGCCGGTCTGCAAATCCTTGATCGAAAGGTAGTATTCGCGGAAACCGGTGGTGTCCGTCAGGTAGGCGTAGCGTGTTCCATCGTCGCTGACCCCGCTGGGCTGGGCCGACAAGAACTTTTGGCCCTCGGCCAGTTTGTTCACGTCCAAAAGGATCTCTTCCGCAGCGGTCAGCTCTCCTTTCTTACGGCAGTAGTACGGGTACTGCTTCCCTTCCTCTGTCCGGCTGTAGTACCAATAGCCGTTGTCGCGTGTCGGCACGCCGAGGTCGGTCTGCTTGATGTGCGAGAGCATTTCTTTGTAAAGCTTCTCTTCGAATGGCTTGAGGTGACTCGTGAGCTCTTCACGGTACGCATTCTCGGCATTCAAATAGGTGATGACATCCGGATTCTTTTTGTCTTTCATCCAGGCATAGGGGTCATCGATCTTCTGACCGTGGAAGTCGAACTGATACGGCTTCAGGCCTGCCACGGGTGACTTCAACTGTTTCTCTTGGGCGGCGAGCGGGTTGAAGGAAGCAAGGGACAGCAGCAACGCCAAGAGTGCGAGCGATTTCATGCGGACGGTCTCCGATTTCGTACAGATTGGGGCTCGGTGCGACACAAAGTTCAGTTTAGGTGCGGTCTGTATCCGAATGTCTCAGCCGATTCGGCTACGGTAGTCGTCGAGCAAGTGGGCCATGATCTTCTCTTTGATGCCGCCCCAGACTTTCTCGCGGATATCGCCGGCCAATACCCCTTCGACGACGCCACCGGCCGTGGCGTGCAGGTAACTCAGCAAGTCCGCCGCCTGCTCGGCCGGCCCGACGATCAAGAGCTTATCGCAATGCAAAAAGTCGGAGCTACCCAAGAATCGGCTAGGCCGCCGCCCTCCCGTTGGATTCGCCATTTTCATCGGCGTCGCCGATTCCTGGGTAGAACAGGCATCACGTTGGTTTCGTGGTTTTCATCGGCCTCCTCGCCGATTCCTGGGTAGAACCAGCGTCCCGCCGGTTTGTCTCAAAACGTCCCTCGCGAAAATTATTCATGCACCGATGGAGGACGCCTCGGAATCCGGCGGGACGCCGGATCTACCCAAGAATCGGCGAGGACGCCCGTGTCAGAAACAAATGTCGCACCCGGCCACTCCCGTAGACGCGTCCGAACGGCTTTTCTATCTTAACAGAACACGAAACGACTGCACCCGGCCGAACCCGTTTGCCGACTGGCCCATATTGAAGAGGTTTGAGATTATGCACGCCAACCCCGACGTGCTCGCCAAGGGCCGACTCCCCGTGGATGCCGACCCGCTCGAAACAGCCGAATGGCTCGATTCCCTCGAAGCCGTCATCAAGCACCAAGGACCCGAGCGCGCCCAGTTCCTACTCGAGACCCTGTTGGCGGTCGCCAGTAAAGCGGGCACGAAACTGCCGAGCGGCATCACCACAGGCTACGTCAACACGATCCAGCCGGAAGACCAACCGCGCTTTCCCGGCAACCGCGAACTCGAACGCAAAATCAAATCGATCGTCCGCTGGAACGCCATGGCCATGGTGCTGAAGGCGAACAAGAACACCAACGTCGGCGGGCACATCAGCACGTTCGCCAGCGCCGCGACTCTGTACGAAGTGGCTCAGAATCACTTTTTCAAAGGCCGCACCGCCAACCACCCCGGCGACGTCGTCTTTTTCCAAGGACACGCCAGCCCCGGCCCGTACGCCCGTGCGTTCCTCGAAGGCCGGTTGAACGAAACGCAACTGACCAACTTCCGCCAGGAACTCCAACCGGGCGGTGGCCTCAGCAGCTACCCACACCCGTGGTTGATGCCCGAGTTCTGGCAGTACCCGACCGTGTCGATGGGCCTCGGCCCGATCATGAGCATCTACCACGCCCGCTACAACCGCTACCTGCGGGACCGCGGCTTGGCCAAGACCGA
>JAYSYJ010000241.1:0-11321 GCA_043727675.1 Fimbriiglobus sp. | reverse complement strand
CCTCACGACCACGGCCGACCGCATCGCTCTGTTGCAGGTGGCCGGCGCCGAACATGTGGTGGTGTTGAAGACGGAGGCGGCACTGCTGGCGTTGTCCCCGGAAGCGTTCTTTGAAGATGTGCTGGTGGGATTATTCGGTGCGAAGTCGGTGGTGGAAGGGTACAACTTCCGCTTCGGTCGCAACCGCACCGGCGATACCAACACGCTCCGAGAACTTTGCACGGCGTCGGGGCGACGTTTCGTTCAAGTGCCACCGCTGCTCGAAGATGCCGAGGCGATTTCGAGCAGCCGGATTCGCTCGGCGCTGCTCGCCGGGGATGTGACCGCCGCGGCCCGTTGGCTGGGTCGCCGCTACGCGATCCGGGGCATCGTTGAAGGGGGCGCCCAGCGCGGCCGAACCATTGGCTTCCCCACGGCCAACCTCGGTGGCGTCGCCACGCTGTTGCCGAAGGACGGCGTCTATGCGGTGCGTGTGAAAATCGACGAACGCAACGTCGTGGGGGCGGCCAACATCGGCCCGAATCCGACCTTCGGCGAGGTGGCCAAGAAGGTCGAGGTGCACTTGCTGGACTTCCGAGGAGAACTTTACGGCCGGTCGTTGCAAGTGGAATTCGCCGCACGGCTGCGCGACACTCGCCCCTTCGCCACCATCGCCGACTTGGTGACCCAGTTGGAACACGATGTCGCGCTCGCCCGCTCCGCAGCGGCCCTCTGAATCACTTCGCGTTCAAGGCGTATACGAGCGCTTTGAAGTCCATGGCCATCTTCTCTTTCGTCTTGGTCAATTCTTTGAGTTTGGCTTGGAGCTTCTCGATCTCGACTTCCTGATTGTCGAATTTTTTGAGGTAGCGGGTGTAGACATCTGACCCCGAAGGTGTCACGGCGAGGTTGCTCCGCATGCGGGCCTGGGCCTGGTTGATCGTCGCCAATTCGGTCTGGACTTCTTTGATGGCCAATTCCGTTGCCTGCGGGATCTTCAAAGCTTCTCGAATTCTTTCGAGTGCGGCTCGGACGTCAGCAGTGCTCGCATCCAGTCGTTGCAATCTTCCGAGTTCGTCGTCGCTCGCGGTCAGTAACTCAACGGATTCCGACATTTCGGTTTCTTCGATCACCGCGAGTTTGGCCGTAGCCCTGGCGGCAACCTTCAATTCGAACCGCTGGATGTCAATGGTGGTCTCGACCGCTTTTGCCGGACTGATCAGTTTCCAGCTCGGTCGGGCGCCTTGACTGATCCAGAGAACCCGAGGATCGGAACTTTTGTTATTGGCGGTGTACGTGCTCGTCGAAGTGACCTCAAAAAGTACTTTTGCACTACCATTGTAGACCACAATTGAAAGATTGTGTCGACTTCTGTCATCCGGTACAGCGGTCATCTGCACGTCCAAGTCGATGGCGTAGCTGAGCAATCGCGTCTCGCCCGGCTTGAGATCCGCCAAACGGGCTTGCCCGGCGACGGTGTCGCCTTCGAAAACGGCCACGGGGCCTTGGGCGATGAACTGCTTGGTGGTGTTCTTCAGCCGCAGCCCCTTGAGCGGGTGCGTCTCCAGCACGTCCTTCGTGTAGAGGCTGATCTTTTCCAGTTCGATGGGTTCGTTCAGTATCGGTAGCAACGCCGATTTGAACCGGGGCAAGCTCACCGGTTCGAGCACCGAGTATTCGAACGCTTCCCCGAGGTTCGATCCTTTGCCGGCCGTCGCGGGCAATATTGATGCGTTGCCCGGAGACGAAGGAACCGTGGAGCGGGAGCGGAAACTGTCATGGTCAATTCGATTGCCCAAAAGGCTGCGTACCGACGGACGGGTCAAACTGTTGGAATAGTTGCCGAAGCCCGCACTGATATTCCCGGGTTGTACTTGATTTCCGGCGCCGAATCCTCCACCGTTCCCACCGAATCCTCCGCCGTTCCCCCCGAACCCGCCACCGGCACCGAGATTTCTTCCGCCGAATCCGCCACCGACACCGTTGCTGAATTGTCCCCCCCCACTGAACCCGCCTTGCCCGCCGAAACCGCCGCCGTTGCCGAGGGCGCCGCCCATCTGCTGTTGGGCGGGGCCTTGGTACATCGGCGGCTTCAGCGACGCGTACAGTTCCAGTTCGATCATCGGCCGCGGGATGAACAACGGATCGTAGAGATCCATCTTGAAGGTCATCGGCCGGCCGGACACGAGCTTCACTTTCACGTTCTCCCAATCGTCGTCGGTGGTGTTTTCCACGGCCGCGACGCCGATGAGCTTGGGGGCGTCCCCCATCATCAGGCGGTACGTCGGCTTCCAGAGCGGCGCTTCGGCGACGTAGCCGACGCTCACCTTCCGGGCGCCCTTACCGGGGAAGGAGATGCCGACCGACTTGGTCGCGGCCCCGCGCGCATTCGCCAAGGCCTCAAGCGCTTTGCGAAACTCCGCTTGGAGTTCCGGCTTGGTGAACTTCACTTTTTTCACCTTGGCGAGCGAGACCGATTGAAGGCCGTCCTCGGTCAACAAACTGACTTGTTCGGCAACGTCGGACGGGGTCGTGACGGTGTTCGCTTCCACGCCGGGGTTGACTCTCGTCACCACCTTCGGCTCCGGCTTGATCACACTCACGATGTTCCCCGCGACCACGGAGCCGCCCATGTCGGTGATCTCGACCTTTTCACCGCGGACTTGGTGCAGCAGGTTGCCCACCGACGGGTTCTCGGTGAGGTCGATGCTGAACGCCTTCAGCGTGATTTCGGCCGGTGCCCGGTTATCGTAGGTAACCGCCCGGGCCGTGCCGGTCGGATCGTTCACCATCAGCGTGAGGATCAAATCGTTGATGTCTTCTTCGTTGACTTTCAGGTTCAGTTTCGCGGGGCCATCGACGGTGCCGCTGCGTTCGTAATAGCCGATCCCGGCGTTGAACAGCACCACCCGGGTCAATGGCAATTGGATCGACTTGGGAACCTCGGTGGCGGGTATCGGGGCATCGCCCGGTTGGCCGAAGAGGGGGAGGGCACAGAGAGCGAACGTCAGCCCTCCGGCGACGATCCAAGGGGTGAGCCGCATAGCAATGGTCTCATCGGGAAGAGAAAGAGGCCGGCCGACGATAACACAACGAGGTGGGGAACGATTTGTTGGCGCGAGTTTCTCACCCTCTCGGTCGGCCCAGTTTCACGATCAACCGTTCGAGTTGCAGCTTCGGTGGCAGCGGGCTGCCGCCTTTCAACCCGAGGTTGATCTCGATGAGCCAATCCGGGAGTTCCTTCAGCCGGCGCAGGCCGAGGTGCTTCACCTGCCGTTCGGCGCTCTGGCGGGCTTGGGGCCAACTGGCCACGCCGGCGGCATCCATGGCCGCGCCGAGGGATTGACCCAGGGCCGCGTGCCGGCCGACCGTCGCCAGCTTGCGGAGGTTGGACGTGAGCGCGCCGAGGATCGCCAGCGGATCTTCCCCCTCGGCGAACAGTTGATGCAAGATGATCATGGCCGCTTGCGGTTTGCCGTCGCCGATGGCGTCGAGGATGTGGAAGACGTTCGCCGCCCGGCTGCGTCCGACCAGGGCATCGACGTCCTCCAACGAGATCTCGGGGCGGGCACCGATGGCGACGGCGAGCTTTTCCAACTCTTGATCGAGCTGCCCCATCGACGTGCCAACGAGGTCGAGCAGCATCATGGCGGCGTCGCGGCCGAGTTTCTTCTTGTGCCCGGCCTTCGCCCAACTGCAGCACCAATCGGCCAGTTTCGCCGGTGCGGGCGACTTGCACGCCAACTTCGCACCGTCGGTGAGGGCCTTGGCCAGCTTCGTGGTTTCGGGGAACGTTTTGACATCGAGAATCAGCACACCGGCTTGGCTCGGCTTGGCGAAGTAACGCTCCAAACTTTCGCGGTTGGCCGTCACGAACGGATCGGCTTGATCGACGATCACCACCCGGCACGGCGCGAAGAACGGGAGCGTTTCCAACTCGTTGCGAACGGTGCTGAGATCGAGCTTGTCGCCGCTGTAACTGCTGATGGCGAACTCGGGATCGCCGTCGCCGACGACTTTGGCAACGATGGCATTGCGGCACGCCCGCTTCAGGAAGTCCTCGTCGCCACTGAGCACGTAGATCGGCAACCGCGTGGCCTTGCCCACTTTGTCGAGGAATGCGAGTGCGTCCATCGTGAGTTCCCGTCCGAGTTCGACTTGAATTCGATCACGCCGTCTTCTCCGACTCTTGCGGCAGTTCGGCCTTCATCCGCAAATAGGCGATGTAGCAGACCAAGCCCAAGCCCCATTCGATGAGCCGCAGCGACAATCGGCCCGCCACGCCTTCCGGCCCGCCACGGCCGATGAGTTCGTACAGCCCGCCGAAGGAGAGTTCCGAAAAACCCAAGCCGCCGGGCAATGGTACCAACGCCTGGAAAATATAACCGATCGGCAGGATGACAAAGTGCTCCGGCAGCGTGCCGACCAAGTTCGGGTCGCTCGCCGGGAAGACGCGCACGGCATAGTGAAACGAGAGCATCATGAGCGTGTGGGCCACCGCCGACAACAGAATGCCTTGCAACACGACCCGCGGCCTCTGGCCGTATTGCACCGCGGTGAACCAAAGCTCCGACAGCGTCGGGCCGAAGCGCCGCACTTGAGCCAAGCGGTCGGCGAACCTTTGCCGGCGAAACGGCGAGAGTAGGGCGATGGTGATGTACATAAATGCCCCGATCCCCGCGAGCACGCTGCACACCAGAATGATGACCCGGAGCGGGAACCCTTTTTCCGGGTGATTGATGTTCGCATCCCCCGCGAGCCAAAAGCTGCCACCGACGGCGGCGCCGTACAGGAGCAGCCCGAAGAGACCGAGCATCCGATCCGCGACGACGGTCGCCACGGCGGCGGCTTTCCGCTGGGGGGAGTCTTTGGCGATGAAGTAGGCTTTGACGAAGTCGCCACCGATGGAGCCGGGCAGGAACGTGTTGTAGAAGGTGCCGACCATGCCGAGGCGGAACGCATCGCGGAGGCGGAACGGCAACCCGAGCGCTTGGACAAGCATCCACCAACGGACGTACTGGCACAAAATGATGCCGACGTACAACGCCGTGGCCAAGAGGAGAAAGTCGACCCGCATTTCGTCGTATTTGAGGTGTTTCAGCCCCGGTTTGCCTTTCACCCCGTCCCGGTCGTCCGTCCCCCAATTGAGGCCGATGACGAGGCCGAGCAGGATAATGGCCGCCAAGTATTTGATGGCGCTCTTGATAAGACTCGACCGGGACGAACTCACGCCGCTTCTCCGTAACCGGGGCAATCGATACGGCATTGTGTGGAATTCGAGAGGGTTCGGCTACAACCGGGCCGACTTCCTATCCTGTCTGAATGCTCACACTCCCGCGCCGTTGTATCGCCGAAGCGCTCGGCACCTTCATCATGGTCTTTGCCGGTTGCGGGGCCATCGTGGTGCAATCGGCCACCGGCGCGATCACGCACCCTGGCGTCGCACTCACCTGGGGACTCGTGGTGTTGGCGTTGGTGTACACCCTCGGGGACAAATCGGGCGCGAACATGAACCCCGCCGTGACACTCGGCTTGGCACTCGCCGGCCGATTCCCTTGGAACGAAGTTGCGCCGTACATCGGGGCACAAGTGGTCGGGGCGTTCGCCGCCAGTGGCCTGCTACTGACACTCTTCCCGGACGATGCCACACTCGGGGCCACCTTGCCACGCGGTACCTCGTGGCAGGCGTTCGTACTGGAAATCGTGCTGACGTGGTTCCTCATGCTCAGCGTATTGTGCATCACCCGCGGCGCGGCGAACAAGGGGATCACCGTCGGGATCGTCGTCGGGGCGATCATCGGGCTGGAAGCGATGTTCGCCGGGCCGATCACGGGGGCGAGCATGAATCCGGCGCGATCGCTGGCCCCGGCCGTCGTCTCGGGTTGCATCAGTGCCGTTTGGATCTACCTCGCGGCCCCGATTCTCGGTGCGGCGATTGCCGTGCCGACCTGCCGGATGATTTGCGAACCGGGTTGTTGTACCAGCACCGAAGGAGCTTCCTCATGAGTTTGCCGCGATTGTTGTTCGTCTGCATCGAAAACTCGAACCGCAGCCAGATGGCGGAAGCGTTCGCCAAGATCCACGGTGCGGGCAAAGTCGAAGCGTTCAGCTCCGGTTCGAAGCCGAGCGGGAAAGTGAATCCGCGGGCGGTGCAGTTCATGGCCGAGTTGGGTTACGACTTGACGACGCACGGTTCGAAATCGCTCGAATCATTCAACGGCACCGCTGTCGCCGTCGCCGTGACCATGGGCTGTGGCGATTATTGTCCGCTGGTGCAGGCGACCCAACGCGTCGATTGGAACATCCCCGATCCGAAGGAACTTCCGGACGACGAGTTTCGGAAGGTGCGTGACTTGATCGAAACGAAAGTGAAGGAATTGATCGCGGGGATCTGAGCGATGCTTTCTGGCACGAACTGCCAGAGAGCACACTCCTAGCAATCGTCACGTCTTGGAAGTGGTCACCGATGTCGGCTGCTGGATTGCGGAATGCCGACGGGCTGCAAACGGGTGGGCGGACATCGGCGTGTGATCGTGTATGCCAATGATCTCGAGCGTCTTTCCGACGGACTGGAATTCCACTTCGAGTTCGTGCAGTTTCTCCATGACGCTGTGGTCGACGATCTTCGATCGTGACAGATCGACGACGATCTCTTGGTGCGCCTCCGCTTCCTTCAAGATGGCGCTCCGCAAATTGATCCAGTTCCAGAACACCGCCGAACTTCGCACACTCAACACCACGCGTGGCCCTTCCCGCACCACGCGGACGTCGCTGTTCAGCGGTTTGAAGTGCCAGAGCAAGAAGCCCGCTTCGAGGACGATGCCGACGGCGATACCGATGAGCAAGTCGGTGGCCAAGGTGGCGATGATCGTCCCGACGAAGACGACGAACTGGTCGCCGCCGACGCGGAACGCTCGGATGAATCCCGCCGGGGACGCCAGCCGGAAGCCGGTGTAGACGAGCATGGCCGCCAGCGCCGCGAGGGGGATGCGGTGGATCAACCCCGGCAGGAGCAGCACGAACGCGAGCAAGAAGACGCCGTGGTAGGCGTTCGCCATTCTCGTGCGAGCACCGTTGGTGATGTTCGCGGAACTGCGGACGATCTCGGAGATCATCGGCAGCCCGCCGACCAGTGCCGCGAGCGTGTTGGCGAAGCCGACGGCGATCAAGTCGCGGTCGAAGTTCGTCTTGCGCCGCCACGGATCGAGCAACTCGATGGCCTTGGCCGACAGCAACGATTCGAGGCTGCCGATGAGTGTGAACAGGAGGAGGTACTTGAGGCCGGTACCGGTGGCGAGGCCCCGGAAATCGGGGAAGGCGAACGCCTCCGACGGATTCGAGAGGACATTTGTGATGGTCACCAGGAACTTCGGCCCAATCGTGTATTCGCCATCGGCGAGGTCGCCGTTGAAGTAGTGCGCTGGAAAGAGATACGTGTGTTCGTTCTCGAGGTTGAACGCGCTGCCCATTCCGATGGCCACGATCAAGACCACGAGCTGGGCGGGCACTTTGCGAACCCATTTGGTTTTGACGACTTGCAAGCCGAATAGGATCACCAGCGCCACTATGCCGATCGCGGCGATCTCGGGATTCATCGTGGCCACTTTGCCGGGGAACGCCCAGATCAGTTCAAACGGGCTGGGTGGTTCACCCCCGGCGGGAGCAGTGGGGGCAGCGGCCCCGATGACGTCATAAAGCTGCTTGACGATGATGATGATACCGATGCTGGCGAGCATCCCGTGGACGGGCGTGAGCGGGAAAAAGTCGGCGAGTCGGCCGGCTTTAATGAGGCCGAACAACATTTGGATCACCCCGGCGGCCACACCGATGCCGAGGGCGAGTTTGTACCCGAGGAAAGCGCGATCCGCGTCGGGCAGGTCGGCTCCGAAATGCTTGCCCAGTTCGGACACGGCCCCCGCCACAATCACAATCAACCCGGCGGCTGGCCCTTTGATGGTCAACTCCGCGTTGCTGAGAAACGTGGTGACCAATCCCCCGATCACGGCGGTCCAAATTCCGGCGATGGGCGGAAAACCACTCGCCCGCGAAATGGCCAAACAGAGCGGCATGGCGATGAGGAACACCAAAAATCCGGCAACGACATCGAATCGGAAGTTTCCGAAAACTCCGGGGCTCAGTACCGGCGGTGTCGTCGTCGAAAGTTGTGCCATCATGAACCTCCCTTGGGAACGCCTCATTCTTATGCAAGCGCGGTGCCAAGTTCGATCCACTAAAAAAAGTGGCTGAATCCAGAGAAATCGCCCAGTTTACGGACTGCAATCAATCATCCTGGTCGTCTTCCGACCAGACGGAATGCCCGATTTTAATGCCGAGTGCCCGAATTTTAGTCCGCAGGCTTCCGCGGGTGATCCCGAGAATTTTGGCCGCTTGTAACTGATTGCCCTTGGTGTGTTTGAGCAATCGCACGAGTACTTCACGCTCCATCCGCTCGAGCGACTCGGCAAATAAGGTCACACTTCCGGCCGCGATCCGCTCGCTTACAAAATGATCCCAATCGAACAAGGCACCCGGTGTGGTCACGACGGGCATCGAGGTCGTCAGTGTCGTCGTCCCGGTCAACAGCACGGGGAGATAATCGACGAGCAGCACCGTACCGGTCATCCGGAGTAAGGCTTGCTTGATGACACTTTGCAACTCGCGGACATTGCCGGGCCAGGTGTATGATCGAAATGCCGCGAGCACCTCGGGGGTGAGTTCCTTCACCGGCTTGTTCAACTCTTGCGAGAACAACCGGATGTAGTGCTCGACCAATATGGCCACATCGTCGCCGCGTTCGCGGAGCGGCGGGAGCACGATGGAAAAAACGTTCAGCCTAAAGTAGAGATCCTTGCGAAAACGTCCCTCTTCCGAAAGGGCTTCGAGGTTCGCATTCGTGGCCGCGATTAAGCGGACATCGGTCTGGATGGTCTCGGTGCCGCCGACGCGTTCGAAGCGTTGTTCTTGAATGAGCCTCAAGATTTTGGCCTGCGTCAACGCGCTCATGTCGCCGATTTCGTCGAGGAAGATTGTCCCACCGTGGCATTGTTCAAACTTGCCAATCCGTTTGCGATCCGCCCCGGTGAAGGCCCCTTTTTCGTGGCCGAACAGTTCGCTCTCCAAAAGATTTTCAGGGATGGCCGCACAATTGATGGCCAGGAACGGCTTCTGGGATCGGTGGCTATGCTGATAGATCGCCCGGGCGATCAACTCCTTACCAGTCCCACTCTCCCCGAGAATCAACACGGTCACATCTTGCCCGGCGACGCGGCCAATCGCTTTGTACACTTCTTGCATCGCCGGGCAGCGGCCGAGGAGCAAGTCGCCGCCGACGGGTGCGTCTTCCACTTCGGGCATCGCCGCAGGTGTCCGCATCGCGGCACTGGAACGCAGGGCACGGTCGAGGGTTTCGCGGAACTGTGGCAGTTCCACCGGCTTGAGCAGATACTCGAAAGCCCCTTCTTTGATGGCCTGAATCGCCAATTCGGTGGTTCCGTGCCCGGTGATCAGAATCACGGGAACCCGCGCATCGAGCTCGCGCAACCGGCGAAATGTTTCCAGCCCTGTGGCATCTGGTAGGCGGACGTCGAGTACCACCACATTCGGGCGGGCGCGACGGAACTCGGCTACGGCTTCGGCGGCCGTGCTCGCAAACCGCAGTTTCAAATCGTCTTTTTGCAACGCGTGTCGAAAGGCGTGCTGAATGCCCGGTTCATCGTCGACGAGGAGGAGTTCAGGCACGGGCATCTCCGGTCACGAGAATGGGAATGTTGACGAAGAAACTCGCGCCGCCGTCGGTTCGGTTGGCCGCCGCCAAACTACCACCGTGCTCTTCGATAATCCTTTTCGAAATCACCAACCCCAACCCTAAACCGGAATCTTTGCTACTGGCGAACGGTTCGAACAAGCGCGGCAGCATCGCGGCGGAAATCCCTTGGCCGGTATCGGCCACTTCGATTTCGACCCTCTGGCGGACCCGCCGCATCCGAACCGATAGCGTTCCCGTTTCCGGCATCGCGTCGAGGGCATTGAGCATCAGATTCACAAAGACCTGATTGAGTTGTTCGCGGTCGGCCACGAGATCCACTTCGGTATCGGCGGATAAAACCAGTTGGACGCGCTGTTTCTCCGAGCGGGGTCTGAGCAGCTCCAAGGTATCTTGAAGGAGTTTGCGAATCTCCATGGGGCGGCGTTCCATCTTCGGCGGACGGGCGAATTCGAGAAACGTCCCGAGCGACTTTTCCATACGGCGAACTTCGGCTTCGATGATTCGCAAGTCGGCCGGGGCGAGTTCATGCCCGACTTCCAAGCCGCTCTGGACGAGGAGTTTGATCGACGTCAACGGATTGCGGATCTCGTGGGCGACCCCCGCCGCCAATTGACCCACCGCCGCCAAGCGCTCGGCCCAGCGAATCTCACGCTTGCGCTGTTGCAGTTCTTTCACCACTGTTGCTATCCGATCAGTCAACAATTCGATGTCGGTATGCAGTCGGCTGGACTTCCCGTCGACCGTCACCACGACATCCGCAGATTCCGGGCCGAGCAACCCGGCGGCATCTCGAATCCGCACTTGAAGGCTCCGGATGTTGCGGTTCACCGCGCCGGAGATTCCGAAGCCGAGCACGATCCCGGCCGTCGCTCCCAGAAAACCGATGCCCGCCATGCCCCAGGCCAATTCCGTCAGTTCGCGTTCGTGCTGTTGCGTCGTCGATTCGATCCGGTCGCTGTTGAATTGTTTGAACTCGCGGCAGGGCCGCAACACATCCACTTCGAGCAGTAAGGCCGCTTCCCGAATTCCTTCGTCGTGTCCGGGCGACCCTTTTGGTGGCACGGCGGTGGACAGTTTCAGATAGTTCGCAAAGCCTTTTTCCAAGCGGTCGGCCAAGAGCTTCTCGGTATCTTGGTCGGCGTAGTTGCGAATCTCGACCAACTGGAGTTTGGCGCGTTCGTGCAGTTTGGAAGTGTCGTCGACACGGTCGCGCAACAAAATCAGCAAGTCGGTCAAGCATTCATCCAGTTCGATGGCCACACGGCGACTGCCCAAGTTCTCGCGCTGCAATTTGGCGACCGTCTTTTGCTGGGCGATAAGTGACGTGGCGGTCAAAACGGACAATACCAACAGACAAGCCGCGATCAGCGCGACCGGTATCAGAATTCGTGTTCGGAACCGCGTCAAATTCATTCTCCCTGCGGCCGACTGAACGGTATGCAACCACCCTGGTCTTTGAGGCCTCATATTTTCCCTGTTGAAGTCGCTGAGGTCAAAATCACCAGGCCGTGCCCAGTCGGCCACTCACCGTGGTGGTCTCCACTTCAGCATGTTTCGGTCAATCCTGTGAGTTCTT
>JAYSYJ010000240.1:0-3775 GCA_043727675.1 Fimbriiglobus sp. | reverse complement strand
GGCGTGCCCGAAGTGTGCGTCGCGGTTGTCGGTGTTGCCTGGCGACGTCGGACTCGATGTGGAATGCCCGAATTGCAAGACCGTGTACCGGGCCACTCGAACCGGCGGAGTGCCGGTTCTCGAGCGTTCCAAAAGTTCGAGCTTGGTAGTGAAGCAGAAACGTGACGACGACGACGAGGACGAGCGGCCATCCCGTCGCAAGAAGAGTCGTCGAGACGAGGACGACGAAGATGAGGACGAGGACGATGAACGACCGTCTCGGCGACGGCGTCGGAACCGGCGGTCGGGTCGACGCTATGAGGAACACCGGGGGACGTTGATCCTCGTGTTTGGAATACTCGGGTTTTTCGTCGGGATCTTCGGGATCCTCGCTTGGATCTTGGGTGCGAGCGACTTACGGGCGATGGATTCCGGGCGGATGGATCCCGAAGGCCGTAGCAACACGCAAACGGGCGTCCTGCTCGGGAAAATCACGGTGATCTTGTCCTTGGTGGGGGTCATCGGTTTTTGTGTCATCTATGGATGTTTCGCCATGGCGATCTTCGGTGGTCGGCCTGGTCGATAAACATTTGGCAAAACTGTCGAGTGCTCGAATTGCCAATCGCTGTTCATGAGTATCATCGGGATCATGTATCTCACGAAGTCGGACGCGGAATTCATCGAGACTGACCAGTTCGATCGGAAAGAATGGTTTTAGGCAACGATGATCTTTGCACGGTGAAGCCTACCTTGAAAGGTGTGGCAAACAACTTCGGAGCCGGGCTTCACCCATGATTCGATTTGCTTGTCCGAGTTGCGACTCATCGTACTCCGCTGCGGAAGAACACGGTGGCAAACGCACCACTTGCAAGAAGTGTGGTACGAAGTTCCTGATCCCCGATGGAACCGACCCGCCCGATCTTCCGTACGTCGTCGAACGCGGCGATTCCCCCGCCGCACCCGTGCCCGAAGTTCAGCGCAATCAATTCGTGCCTCCGGCGGCAGAACCACCGCCGCCACCGCTTTCGGTGCCCGTGGAATTGAACCCGTGCCCGACCTGCCAGGCGAAGTTGTCGGTGCACCTGGAGGATGTCGGATTCGATATCCAGTGCCCATTTTGTCAGACCACTTTTTTCGGTGTCGCGTCAGTCACCGCACCGGTAGTGTCAAATGATGCCAAACCATCTGCACCGGAACCGGAAAGCATCGAGATCGCCCCCTGTCCGAAATGCCAGGCGGAGTTGACTGTCGCCCCCGAAGATTTGGGCAACGACGTGGAATGCCCGTTCTGCCAGACGGTGTATCAAGCCGAGAAGCCGAGACCCAAGTCTCAGAAGCGGCAGCCAGACAACGAGGTCGTTGACCGGACGCCGATGAAATTGAAAGTCGAGAAAGAATCGGAACCGGAGGAAGTGGAAGAGGAAGAAGACGACGATGAATACCGCCCCCGGGAGCGGAAGAAAAAGAAGCGGCGGAGATCGCGCTCGCGCTTTGACGATGATGACGACGACGACGATTTCCACGACGTGGATGCCAAACGCTACCTGTCCATGCAATCCAGCAATGGTGTGAACTGCTTGATCCTCGGTTTGGTTTCGTTTTTTTGTTGCTGCTTAGTGGCGTTCAAAAACATTCCACAATGTTTGGAGACCATTTCGAGTGTGAACGCCGGTCAAATGGATGCTTCGGCCAAGCCGCTGGCCATAGCCGGCTTGACACTGTCGGTACTCAGCATCGCCCTGAATGTGCTCGTTGTAGTACTCATCGTCTTGAAGCCTGGGAAATAATGTTACCGGATCTGCCAGCAGATTTGCTCGCGGCGATAGCCCGGAACTGGGGCTTCGCCACGCTGCGCCCGATGCAAACCGAAGCCATTCGCGCCGTCCTCGCCGGTCGAGATTCCCTCGTCGTGCTTCCAACGGGCGGCGGCAAATCGCTCTGCTACCAAGCGCCGGCACTCGTACGACCCGGTTTGACGGTGGTCGTGTCGCCCCTGATCGCGCTGATGAAAGATCAAGTCGATGGCTTGGCCCGCAACGGCATCCGAGCCGTCCGGTTGGATAGTTCGTTGAACGCGGGCCAAGCGAACACGGCCCTCGAAGCGATCCGTTCCGGTGAGATTCGTTTAGTGTTCGTGTCACCGGAACGGCTGGTGAATCCGGTGACCCATCAGATGCTGCGCGACGCGGGCGCACACACCGTCGCCATCGACGAGGCCCATTGCATTTCGCACTGGGGGCACGACTTCCGGCCCGAATACCGCATGCTCGCCCGGCTGCGTGACTACTTCCCCGGTAGCTCCGTCCACGCTTACACCGCGACGGCCACCGAGCAAGTTCGCAGCGACATTATTTCGCAGTTGAACTTGGAGAAGCCGCAAGTTCTCGTCGGGAACTTCGACCGACCCAACCTCACCTACCGAGTCTTACCTCAGTCCGACGTGGTGTCGCAAGTTCGCGAGGTGCTCGACCGCCGCAAGAACGAAGCGGGCATCATCTATTGTCTGCGCCGACTCGACGTCGACACATTGACCGAAACGCTAAAGCGGGCCAAGTACAAAGCCGTGGCCTACCACGCCGGTATGACTGCCGACGCACGCCGGGAGAGCCACGACGCCTTCGCCAGTGAACAAGCCGAGATCGTGGTGGCGACGATCGCTTTCGGGATGGGAATCGATCGCTCGAATGTACGCTTCGTCATCCATGCTTGCGTGCCGAAGACGATCGAACATTATCAGCAAGAAACAGGACGGGCTGGTCGCGATGGCTTGCCGAGCGAATGCTTGCTGCTGTTTTCGTTTGCGGACGTGATGGCGTTGCGACGCATCATGGAGAAATCGGCGACCGAGGCCAACGCGCCGCCGGAGTTCGTGAACGCGACCCGGAATCAACTCGATCAAATGGTGCGCTATGCCAGTGGGGCCACCTGCCGGCACCGGGCGCTCGTTCAACACTTCGACCAAGTTTACGAACCGCCGAATTGCAGGGCGTGCGATATCTGCCTCGGCAACACGCAAGATGTCCCCGATGCCGCCACGGTGGCGAAGAAGATCCTTTCGTGTGTGGCCCGGGTGAGCGAAGGCTTCGGGGCCAACCATGTGATCGATGTGCTGCGTGGGGCAAACACGGAATCGATCCGCTCGCGCGGCCACGACAAACTCAGCACCTTCGGTCTGCTCAACGGCATGGCGAAGACGGAGATCCGCAACTGCATCTTTCAGTTGGTCGGCCAAGATGCGTTGGTGCAGACCGAGGGCGATTATCCGATCCTGAAATTGAACGAGACCTCGTGGGCCGTGATGAAAGGCACTCACGCCGTTCGGCTGATCCAAACCTGCGTGACCAGTTCGGAAACGGCCGAAGCGACGACTTTGCCCGCCGGTTGCGATCCCGCATTGTTCGAACGGCTCCGGCAACTCCGCCGGGAACAGGCGACGCGATTGGCCGTGCCGCCGTATCAGATTTTCGCCGATACCGTGCTGACGGAGTTGGCCCGATGCCGACCGACGACCCTGGAACGGATGCGAGTCGTGTCGGGAATCGGTGACGTGAAACTCCGTGACTTCGGCGAAATGTTCCTCGAGTTGATCCAGAATCACGCGGAAGCCAATGCTCTGCCGACGGACTTGCCACCGCCGCGAGAAGCGGCGATCCGCGTTCCGATTTCGGGTAAACTTTCCCCGGCCAAGGCGCTTTCGTTTTCGCTGTTCCGGGAAGGTCAATCGCTCGATGATGTGATGCGGCGGACGAAACTGAGCCGTTCGACGGTGTCGAACCACCTCGCGGATTTTATCCGG
>JAYSYJ010000239.1:0-11404 GCA_043727675.1 Fimbriiglobus sp. | reverse complement strand
ACCATGCGCGGGGTTCCCGATCAACTGTTGTCCCTGCCTGTCGATGACCCAGTCCATCAGCTCCAACGGAACTTGACCGATGACCACTGGCAAATCGTCGCCGATTTCCGCGACATCGCTGATGCAATCACGGCCTTGAATCGTCAACCGTACCGCCCGATACATTTGGAGGGGAACCGTTCCGCCGATGGTTTTGGCGTTTCGGAATCGCAGAGGTTGGAGACCGAGCTGAGCAATCAACCGCTTGGGCATCAATAGCCCCGTGGCCCCTGTGTCGATCAAGGCATCACCGACGTCAACGCGACGGACTTGTTCCAGCGACAATGTGCCCGCCTGAACGCCGACAAGATCGTTGAGATTCTCCACGAGTGCCGTCACAGTCACTTTTCCCATGATGGCCATCCCTCGTCGAGGTCTCTGGTTCCTGGTTCATTCTATCCCACCAGCTTCCGTAGCACCGGCCGAAGCTTCGCCACGGCTCGTCCGCGGTGGCTGAGGGCATGCTTCACCCGTGAACTCAGTTGGCCGAAACTGGCGTGATACTCGGGCACCACAAAAAGCGGATCGTAGCCGAAGCCACCGACACCGTGCGGCACGCCGTCGATCACCCCCCAACAGCGTCCCTCCGCAGTGGCCACCACCTCCCCGGCCGGGTTGGCCAGCACCACCGAACTGACGTAATAAGCCCTCCGTTCCGCACAGCTCTTCCCGGCCAGTTCAATCAAGAGCTTGGCATTGTTGGCCACGTCGTTGCCATGTTCGCCGGCGTAGCGCGCCGAGAAAATTCCCGGTGCTCCACCGAGTGCCGGCACGCACAAGCCGCTGTCTTCCCCGAGTACCCATTCGCCGAGCACGGGGGCCAATTGCACCGCTTTCAACTGCGCATTGGCCTCGAACGTATCGCCGATCTCGTCGACTTCGGGGGCATCGGGATACGGCGAAAGATCGGTGAGTTCGAAGCCGAGATCGCCGAGCAGTTCGAGCAGTTCCCCGAGCTTCTTCTTGTTGCGACTGCCAAGCACGAGACGGGTCATTTCGCTTCTCCGAGGTGCGGCCGCGATTTTCCCGGTACCCAGAGGATGTCGCCACCCGCCTCGTTCGCTTTCCGTCCCAGAACGAACAGAAAATCTGAGAGCCGGTTCAAATAAATCAACGCGTGCGGGTTGATCGGCTCCGTTTGAATCAGCGTGACCAACGAGCGCTCCGCACGCCGACAAACGGTCCGGGCCAAATGCAACCATGCCGCTGCGGGGGTACCGCCCGGCAGAATGAAACTCTGGAGTGGCGACAAGTGCTCGTTCAAGCGGTCGATGGCGTGTTCGAGGCGAAGGTACTGAGCTTCGACGATACGCAGGGCGTTGGAGTTTGTTTCCCCATCCGCAGGCGGAACACACAAATCGGCCCCCACATCGAAGAGGTCGTTCTGAATCGTCTGGAGGAGCTGTTTCTCGGGGGTGTCGGGGCAATACGCGGCCAGCAAGCCGAGTACGGAATTCAGTTCGTCAACTTCGCCGTACGCGGTCACACGCGGGTGATCTTTGGGCACACGGGCGCCGTTCCCCAAACCGGTTTCGCCGCTGTCCCCACCCTTGGTGTAAATGCGAGATAAGAAGACCATGTTCAACGACTCCGAGCAACGAGAATGCAGTTAGAATAGGCACCGCTCATCGGTTGACCTCCATGCAATCTTCTTGAGCAGTTGCTAAAATCAGCACCACGACACCGAGCCATCCCGAGATATCACCATGCTGCGTTTGCTCGTTTCTCTCCTGCTCATCTGCGGTCTGGCTCCGTGGGCCATCGCTCAACCTCACGATCGACCGCTGACAAAAATCGCCTTCGGATCGTGCGCCGATCAAAATAAGCCATGCCCGATCTGGGATACCATCGCCGACGCGAAGCCGGAGTTGATGTTGCTGCTCGGCGACACCATTTACGCCGATATCGAGAATGGTCGATTGAAGGCGGCCACGCCGGAGAAGATCGTCAAGAGCTACGAGGAACTCGCCAAACTGCCCGGATGGCAAAAACTCCGTGCTAAGACGCCGATGATGGCCATTTGGGACGATCACGACTACGGCCACAACGATGCCGGCGGTGAATGGGAACACAAAGTGGCGGCTCAGAAAGCCTTCCACGACTTCTACGAAACTGCCGCCGACTCGCCACGCCGTACGCAAAAAGGCGTCTACAACGCCGACATCTTCGGCCCGGTCGGCAAACGGGTGCAAGTGATCTTACTCGACACCCGCTACTTCCGCAGCTTGTTGAAACGAGCCGAGAGACCATTGCCCGGAACCCGGATTGTGCCGTACATCCCCGTTCAAGATGCCAGTGCCACCATGCTGGGCGACGAGCAATGGAAGTGGCTCGAAGAGCAGCTCAAGAAGCCGGCCGAAGTGCGTCTGGTGTGCAGTGGAATCCAATTTGTGAACGACGATCACCCGTTCGAGAAGTGGGGCAACTTCCCCAAAGAACGTCAGAAGCTGTTCGACCTCATCAAGAGCACGAATGCCCGCGGGGTTGTGCTGGTCAGCGGTGACCGCCACCTCGGCGAAATTTCGCTGGAGTCCAAAGCCGTCGGCTATCCGCTTTTCGATATCACCGCCAGTGGATTCAACCAAGCCGCCGCCGAATACCGCGACCCCGAAGCGAACAAGTACCGGGTCGCCAGTCTACAATACGGCAACCACTTCGGCATGATCGCCATCGATTGGGCAACGGATCCCGTCGTCAGCTTGCAACTTCGGCACGACAACGGTGAAATTGCGATCCAGTCCAAAGTGAAGCTCAGCAAATTGCAAGCGAAAGCGGGTCACCAAGATCCGGCCAAGCCAGCGATTGCATTACCAGAAGGTGTGATCTCGTCGACTGATGCGCTCAAGAAAATGGCTGGCGACGAGGCGACCGTGCAGTTCACGGTGGAGGCTGGCCGAGTTGCGGGGAAACGGATCTTGCTGAACTCGGACAAGGATTTCAGAAGCGACAAGAACTTCACAGTCGTCGTCAACGAGAAAGCGCTCACCGGCAAGCTCGACAAAGCGACGTTCGACACGTTCCAAGGCAAGACGATCCGCGTGAAAGGGAAGCTCAGTACGTTCCAAAAGTACCTGCAGATTCAGGTGGACGACGAATCGGCAATCGAATTCGTGGAAGCGAAGTAACTTAAGGTCGAGCAAATCTTTCTGGTGGTCGATTCCGACCCTGAAGGGGTCATTCCATCAACCCAGGTCGGAGGTCGCGTAGCGACCGGAGGCCTGGGTACCGCGACTGGGAAAACCGAGACGCCCTGAATGGGCGGTTCCAAGGACTGCTCCAAACCGTCCCTTCAGGCCGTTTTCCGGATCGGGGCTCCCAGGTCTCTGCCGGCTGCGCCGGCTCCGACCTGGGCTGATGGAACGGCCCTTTCAGGGCCGAAATCCTCAGAATCCGACCGCCAGAAGGATTTGCCACACGCAGGTAGCTCACCCCTGTTTTCGCTTCCACGCTTTCCGCAGACTCAAGAGTCCCAATCCCAGCCCGGCCAACACGAACGTGGCCGGCTCCGGTACCGATTTTGGATCAAGCGTAACTTTCGGCTTCTTTTCTATGGTGTCTTTTGGGATTTTCGACGGAGGATCGGTGACGCCCGAGCCCGGCCAACCTGGCCAATAAAAGGCCTGGGCGGGACTCGCCAAGCAGATCACGAGGGCGAGGCTGGCCCACAGCAGTCGACTGCGGTGAAATAATGTCTTTAAGTTGACCAGTTGACCGAACATTAGGCAAGCTCCAACACCGGCGACAATTCGAGCCGGTTTCGTTCAAGTTTCCACTCTCATGCCATGATCTTGTCCACCCGTCAACCCGGATTGGCCCATGCTGGCTATTTGGGCAATCCGTGCGGATCGCAATTGTTCTTCTGTTTCGAGAAACCTTGACGGTTGGGAGGGCGGAACGCCGAAAACAGTCGTGAGAGATTGCGCGATAGCGTAGCGGGAGGAGGAACGGGAATGAAGCGCGTTCGAACAATGTCGGTGATCGCGCTCAGTTGGCTCGGGACAGCCACCCAGGCTGACGACCTCGGCTGGAAGACGGCCGACGTTCCGCCGGTCGCCCCGGCCGTGAAAATCAGCGCTCCACCCGCCGTCGTGCCCGTTGTGAAGCCACCGGCCGATTTGCCATGGAAGCCCGTGGAAGCGACACTGGTTCCCGCCGCGGCACCCATCGTGCCCGCGACAAAACCGACTTTATCAGCAATCATTCCATCACCGGCGACAACTTCCGAACCACTCTTTCGCGCAGTGACGACCCCGCCAATTCAAGTGGGTTTAGAGCCGTTGCCCCCACAAGTTCCTGCACCGACGAAACAAGAGCCTATCTTCCGAACGGTGGCCCAACCCTCGCACGACCACGTGAGCTTGGAGGCGTTACCACCACAAGTACCAACTCCACCGAAGAATCACGCTGGCTTGGAGCCGTTGGCACCGAGCGTCCCGTCTTTGGTCAAAACGGCTGGCCCGCCCCCTTTGGCCCCGCCAGAACCGGTGACTCCGCCTGCGGCACTGCCGCCATTGGCACGCGAACCATCACCGAAAACTCCCGTCGGCCCACGGATCACCGGGGAGCTTCGGTACCCGGCAGAGTTGGCTCTGCCGATGCCGGAGTTGCCAAAACTACCACCCGCAGAGTCATTGCCGGCCCCTCGGATCGTTCCGAACACTTACTCGATGAATCCCGTCTGTAACGACACGCCAGACTGTCCGCCACCGGTTTCCAATGTGCAGCGGGTTTCGGCAGTCACGCCCGGGGAATTCGGGATTCCTGTCCGTCGTGGAGTGTTCGGCTCGGCGCCGGTGAATTTGTCTCATGATTATTTCTTCCGCGATCTCTTCGGTCTGGATTTATTGAAGGATCAACCTCCGATCACCGCGGGCGGTGCGGCAGGAACGCCGGACGACTCCTTCTTCGTTCAAGCCGAGTACCTGCTCTGGTGGGCGAACAAGCCGAACATTCCCGTCCTGGCGACCACAAATAGCCTCGGCCAGCCGGGGTTCCTCGGCCAGCCCGGTACCCAGAACCTGCTGGGGCCAGGAAAGTTCGGGCCTGAATTCCGGGACGGGTTCCGGATCCGAACCGGCGGCTGGCTCGACGAATGCGCTCTGCTGGGCTTCGATGCCAGCTTCTTTTTCCTCGGTCGCAAAAGTGAGAGTGCCAGTTTCGATAGCGGTCAATTTCCGATCATCACCCGGCCGTTCTTCGCACCGAATTTCAATTCGGAATTCGGGGAAATTGTCGCGCAGCCGAACTTGGCGACGGGCCGGTTGGATGTCACCACCGACAGCTTCTTGTGGGGTGCCGACATCAATTTCCGCAAAGGGATTTGTCGAACATGCGACCGCACCACAGGCTGGTTCGCAGGATACCGACACCTGAACCTCACCGAACGGTTGACGATCGCCGAAACGATCACGGCGTCGGGGCCACTTTCCCCGGATCCCATCGGCACGAAGATTTTCGTTCAGGACCGATTCGAAACGCGGAATCAGTTCCACGGCGGTCAAGTCGGTGGCTTCTGGAACCGTAAATTCGACCGATTCGACTGGGATCTTCGAGCGGGCGTCGCTTTGGGTGTCACCCAACAAACGGTGGAAATCGACGGCTTCCAGCAACGGACACGACCGGGTCAAGCGACTCAAAACTTCCGCGGGGGTTTGTTGGCGACGGGGCCAAACCTCGGCAGTTTCACCCAGAGCAAGTTCAGCGTGGTTCCCGAAATCACCACCAGCCTCGGCTACCGTGTGCTGCCCAATTTAAGGTTGTACGCCGGGTACAATTTCCTCTACTGGTCGAACGTGATTCGGCCGGGCGATCAAATCGACCGAGTCGTCGATGTGGCCCTGGTTCCGAATCCACCCGCCGGTGTTCCGGCCACAGGGAACCCCCGCCCCTTGCCGACATTCCGACAATCGGACTTCTGGGCCCAAGGGGTGCAGTTCGGCGTCGAATTCCGCTGGTGAACGATGAATTTGACATAGCTTCCGCAGAAACAAGAACAGTTGTCAGAACAGCAAGACAGCAAGAATTGCCGTAGATTCCACATCGGTCCTGAGTTATACCCACAAGTCACTTTCACGGGTCGAGTGCCTTCGCGCAAGTCGGCACCGGAAATGCATCCTGTTAGCATGGGCGAATTGGCCCACACCACCGCCTGGAGTTCCTTCTATGACCCGCACCCTTCGCCACTGGTTGGCCGGCCTATCGCTTGTGGCACTCGCCACGGGCGTAACGGTCGCTCAGCCGACAAATCCCCAAAACAACGCTCAACCCGGCCTACAGCCCGCCAAGGACGATGGCGTCGAAGTCTTGGCCCGTGGCCCGGTTCACGAGGCCTATGCCGCCACAGTCGAATATCCCAACGGGGGTGGCCCCGTGGTGGGCAAACAGCCCCCGGAAATCATCGAAGAACTCCCGCCGGATCAAAAGCCGGACGGCGATAATGTGCAGTGGATCCCGGGTTACTGGGCCTACGACGACGACCGGACCGACTTCATCTGGATCAGTGGCTTCTGGCGGATCGCCCCTCCCGGCCGCGTTTGGGTACCCGGTAGCTGGCGCGAAGTGCGCGGTGGTTTTCAATGGGTCAACGGATTCTGGAATTTGATCGCCCAGAAGCAGCAACAAGCGGAAATCGAATACCTACCGCAACCGCCGGCTTTGCTGGAGCTGGCACCCTCGACTCCGGCCCCGACGACCACCAGCTTTTACACCCCGGGTATCTGGATCTGGAAAGCCAACCGCTACGCCTGGCGTCCCGGCTACTGGGTCGAACACCGCTCGAACTGGGTTTGGGTCGGTGACCACTACCGTTGGACGCCAGTCGGTTACATCGCCGTGGCCGGATACTGGGATTACACCCCGGAAGATCGTGGGTTACTCTTCGCCCCGGTCTACTTCAGCCCGAATGTCTACGCACGCCGAACGTTTGTCTACACGCCGACTTACGTGGTGTCGTCGAACCATTTCTTCGGGGCGCTCTTCGTCCGTCGTGGCTATAGCAACTACTACTTCGGCGACTACTTCGAACCGCGTTACGCCGATGCTGGCTACAACTCGTGGTGCGGAACGACCATGCGCGGCAGCGGTTTCGCAGTGGGAATCTCGGTCGGCCGTTCCGTGCCGTACGACCCGCTCTGGAGCTACTACAGTGTCCAAAACCGCGACGATACCCGTTGGTCAGTGAACATTAACGCGGGCTACACAGGACGTTACAACGGCGACATTCCCCGCCCGCCGCGAACGTTGATTCAGCAAAACACCATCGTGAACAACGTCAACAATGTGAATAACGTCACCAATGTGACCAACGTGACAAATGTCACTAATGTGACCAACAACACGACCAATAACAACGTGATGTTGACCTCGCTGAAGGACGTCCGCACCACGAATACGAACATCGTACTGAAGACCGTTCAAGCCGACGATCGTGTGAAGGAACAGACGCTGGCTAAGGAGCTAACGAAGGTGTCGGTGGATCGTCGCAAGTCGGAAACGGCGATGGTGGATCGCGGCTTGACCGTGCCGACCAAGACCGAAGCTCCGCGTCAAGTGAAAATCGACGTTCCGCAGACTGCCACCATTCGTGCCCAAGCTCCGGAAGCCAAGTTGCCCCCGGCCAAGCCGACGGCCGACATGAAGCCCGAAGTGAAGCCAGCCACATTGGTACCAGCAACCGCACCAGTCGTGTTCCCACCATCGACGAAACCAGCGGTCACCCCAGTGGTACCACCAGTCGGTACGACCCCGGTGAAGCCCGTGGCCCCAGTGGTGCCTCCGGTGACCCCGCCAGTTGGTACGCTTCCGGTGAAGCCTGTGCCTCCGGTGACCCCGCCAGTTGGTACGCTTCCCGTGAAGCCTCCGGTGACGGTTCCAACGACCCCACCCGTGGTGATGCCGCCGAAGCAACCGATGCCCGTAATCCCGGTGACCCCACCAGTTGGTACGCTTCCCGTGAAGCCTCCAGTGACGGTTCCAACGACCCCACCCGTGGTGATGCCGCCGAAACAGCCGATGCCAGTGCCTCCGGTAACCCCACCAGTGGGAACGCCTCCGGTGAAGCCCCCAGTGACGGTTCCAACTGCTCCGCTTCCACTGATTCAACCCCCACGACCCGCGCCGATGCCCGTGGCACCACCGCCAGTAGTTCAACCCCCACGGCCCGCGCCGATGCCCGTGGCACCACCAGTGATTCAACCTCCACGACCAGCACCGATGCCGGTGGCACCACCGCCAGTGGTTCAACCCCCACGACCCGCACCGATGCCCGTGGCACCACCGCCAGTGGTTCAACCCCCACCACCGTTTGCTCCACAGCCTTTGGTTCCGGCCACACCGCCGGGTGAGAAGCCCAAAGATAAGAAGCCGAAGTGAGCGGCCAATCATCGAAATAGAAGTGGCCGGGGAACAGTTCCCCGGCCGCTTCTATTTCTGTTCAACGCACCCGATTAAAACTGCTTCAAAAAGCGCAGGTCGTTCTGCCAGAATAGCCGGATGTCGTCGATGGCATGTTTCAGCATCAGCATCCGTTGCGGGCCCATGCCGAAGGCGAAACCGGTGACTTTGTCCGGGTCGTAACCACCGTTGCGCATCACGGTGGGATGCACCATGCCGGCACCGAGAATTTCGAGCCAACCGGTTCCTTTGGTCAGTCGATCTCGGTTCGGATCTTCCGCCGGCCAATCGATATCCACTTCGATACTCGGCTCGGTGAATGGGAAATAGCTGCTGCGAATGCGCACTTGTCGTTCGGGGCCGAACATCCGGCGGGCAAATGTCGTCAGCGTCCCTTTCAAGTCGGCCATGGTCACCCCTTCGCCGATCACGACCCCCTCGACTTGTAAGAACTGAATTTCGGAGCGGGTGCTGATCGCTTCGTTGCGGTAGCACATCCCCGGCAGAATCGCCCGGATTGGATTAGGGGCCATTTCCCGCATGACGTGGATCTGCCCCGGCGACGTGTGCGTCCGCAAAATCTGGCCGGGCACCGTCGTAAAAAACGTGTCCCACATGTCGCGTGCCGGGTGGTGCGGCGGCATGTTCAGCAGTTCGAAGTTCATCTCGTCGGTTTCGACTTCGCGGCTGCGGTAAATCTGGAAGCCGAGGTCGGCGAAGATGGCGTAAATATCGCGCAGGATCTGCGTGGCTGGATGCAACCGACCGGGTGACAGTGGCCGACCGGGCAGGGTCACATCGAGAGGATTCGTGGTCAGGCTGAGTTGGAGTGTCGCTTCTTTGGCGATTTCGAGTGCGGCGGCGTACGCCGTTTCGAGGGCCAACTTTACTCGGTTGGCGTCTTGGCCGTAGGCTTTGCGCTCGGTCGCGGGAATTTTGCCGATCTTCCCGAGGGCGGCTTTCATCAGTCCGCTTTCGCCGAAATACTTGCTGTTCCAGAGCCGCAGAGTCGGCTCGCCGTCGCAACACCCCAATTCGGTCAGACCTTGCGTTTCGAGGAGGCTGAGTTCGTCCGTCGCATTCAATTCGGCCATCGATTCGACCCCACAGGTAGTTCCACCTGTTGTATCAAAGTGGGACGTCGACCTCATCCCTTCGCGTTTGCGGCAAACCTCTGATTTGCTAACGGATGACTTGAAGTTTGCCATCGTAGCAGATGGCAAGTTGTCGCTGGGCCACGAAATCCCAGTCCGTAACCCTGGGTCTGGCAGATCTTACTGGCGGTCTGATCCGGGGGATTTTGGCCCCGGATCCGACCGCCAGTAAGATCTGCCAAAAGTGAGTAATGCCTCACGAACACTCTCTCGCACAACTAAATATTGAACCGGGGAAACTCATCGTGACCCAGAATTTCACGCGGTCGAGCCTACCGGCGGAGTGCCAATGGGACGATACTCCGTCGCTTCCGTTTCGTCGGCCACGGTCGCAGGTCGTTCGGTTAGCACCCGGCTGGCGAGTGCTTTGCCGAGGAGCACGGCAGGCTTATCGGCGATGTAATAGAGAATCCAACCTCCCAAAAGCGACAGTGGCACCACGGCGGTCAACGCGGCCAAAATCGCTTGGCCATGGGCCAATCCAGTTGCGCGGGTTGCCAAGTATGCCCAGCAGCCGGCGGACATCAGAATCGGCACGTGGCAAAGATAGAGGCCGAACGAGATTTTCCCGAGCCAGAGGAAGGGTTGGCGTTCGAGGATCGCTCGGAACGCAGGCGTGAACATCAGCGCGATCACGGCTAACACGGCTCCGAGGCACGGAGCGGCGTCTGCAGATTTCAGCACACTATGCGTGATCGGTATCTGCATCTTCCAGTTGTTGGTGTAATCGTACAGACCGCCCAACCACAACCCGAGGACGAGTAACGCCACTGCCGACACCGTCGCCAGGCGCATATTTGGCGAGTTGTGGCGGACGATCGCCAGGCCGACACCGATGGGGAAGAGAGCCAGCAGTGTGAACCCGGCGAGGGCCAGGCAGCCTGAAATCGCGAAAGCCAGCCCGGCGCGGTTGCCATGCCGGCCGAACAAGGCGAGAAAAGCAAAGACGATGAACGAGCCGATCAATTCCGGGCGCATCGTCCAAAGGACACTGTTCAGTCGGCCGGCCGGGGCTTCGGATTGATCCCATAAAAAGGCATTCCACATCCCCTCGCGAACCGCGCCCTCGAACGTGCTGCCTTCGGTATAGGTCACGTGGAACCACGGGGCTTGCCCGCCTTCCGCGTGAATGAGTTCCGCCGCCGCATGGTTGTTCATTAACCCCGCTTGGAGAAGACAATAGGCGAACAGCACCGATGCGAGGCTCGGGATCATCAATCGGACATACCGGCGGATCGCCGCGGACTGCAAATACCCCTGGCCACCCCCACGTAGAAAACCTTGCGACAAGGCCATGCCGCTGAGCACGAAGAAAATCGCCACGGGGAGCCGGCCCATTCCGAGCGGCCAGAACGCGATCTTGCCGAACGTGCGGATCACGGGATGCTCACCGGCCAGCGACGGCAGCGAACCAGTCACGAACGGTGTGTCGAAAGCCGTGATGACGTGGGCGAAGACCACCACAAACGCCGCGATCCCGCGGATCGATTCGATGTACTGGATACGGCCTGGTTTCGCGGTCACGAGGGTTGTCTCGGTGGGAAGTCAAACCAGCTTAGTACACTGATTCGGTTCTGCGATAATCCGTTTCACCGTTCGACAGTCGCCTCGGGTCTAACCTTAAACGGTGGTTTCATGATGACGACTGCTCGCCTCATACTGGTGCCGGGCACGGTCGAGTTGGCCCGTGCGGAGTTGGGCGACTCCGGCGAGTTCGCCCGTCTCCTGGTGGCGAACGTGCCCGAAAATTGGCCACCGGAATCGGTCGTGGATGCATTACCACTCTTCCTGAGTTGGTTGGAAGCGGCCCCGGATTCCGT
>JAYSYJ010000238.1:0-11474 GCA_043727675.1 Fimbriiglobus sp. | reverse complement strand
CTCGGTGCTCGCTTCCGGTTTCGGATTCGGCCGCGCTGAGAATTTCGCCACAATGGTTGGCTCCGATTCGGCCGTCAACAACCACTCGTCCAGCAAGGAAGAGGGTAGACTTTTCAGACCCGCAACCGGAAGCGGGCGAATAGTCCATCCGGATGCCGCGCGGACACGGACAGCGATGGGTTCTGCGAGTTTCGCCACGGCGGACGGCCAACGCGGCAGCGGCAAATCGACGGTCAACTCGGCGAGCAAGTGGATCGGCATTTGGCCCGCCCAGCGAACGATCACATCGATGGCGGGTCGGCTCAGCCAAACTTGGATGCGGGAACCGTTGCGTGCCCAGCCAGCCAGTTCCGGCGACCAGACACCGTGGAGAATCAAACCCTCAGGGACGTTGAATTCGAGGCAACCCGTTTCTTTAGTCGAAGCCCGCATCGCTCCTTCGACATCAATCCGCCGGCCCACCGTGTAAACCACTTCCCCGGCGACCGCTTGAAACGAGGCGTTGGGCACCAACGTGGGCCGCAATTCGGTGGCTTTGCCACTGGCCCGACGCACGACCCGCGTGGGTGGCAGTTTTGAAAAATTGAACTCGGCTGTTTTGGAAAAATCACGGGCGACCGCATCGGCGGGGAAGTCGATGGCCCCACTCACGGCGACCCCTTCCGACTTCAAACCGGTGACGCGCACAGCCTGGAAACTATCGCGGTCGGCCTCGGCGACATCGGCGCAACGAGGGAATACGAGCAGCGGTTTCTCCCCGAAGATTTTGGTGGAGTAGCCTTTGACGACCAACGTGAACCGACCTTCGATCGGGTTTTGGAATTGCACGTCGAGGGGCATGATCCCATTGGAAACCGAGCCGACAGTCCAGTTGCGGATTCCCGAGCTGGCCGCGGTACCGTCGCTGCTTTCCAGACTCACCCGGGTCGGTTGGACATGTTCGGGCCATTCGATTTTCACGGTGCCAATAGTACCGCCATCGACGCGGTATTGACAAGCGACTGTCAGTTCCGCCTGCGTTTCACCGAGATCCCAGATCGCCCCCTCTTTGACGGAGATGGTCGGCTTGACGCCCGCGACACCACCGCCTTCGCGCCAGTGCAACTGGATCGTGCGGCCGCCACCTTGTTCGGCGTCCACACGTAAGCCGTCCGCACTCCCACGCACGCTTTGGGCACCGTTGCGGGAAGTCACATCGAGCTGGCGTCCACGCGGTCCGGCCGCGAAGCCGACCCGCGCGATGGGGAGATCGGGCGTGCCGAATTTCGCATCGCGATCAATGCCCTCCGATTGAATCGGCACCGTGAACCGCACGATCAATTCGTGCGGCCCGACACCGCGAATCGGGACGAGAAATCGTTCGGGGGCCGTGGCTTCGGGGAAAGCGTCGCGTCCGTCGAGGGACACGGTTTCGAGTCGGACACCGCCGAGCGGAAGCGACAGCGCTTGTTCCGCGTCTTTCTGGGACTGGACGGCAAATTTCGCTTGGACCGTCAACGCATCGCCGCTGGCGAGGCACTCGTACTCGGCCGATAGGATCACGGCATCGGGAAGCGGGGAACGCATCAGCGTGGTCAGTTTGTCCAGTGCCGATTTGGGAACGAGAACTTGGAACTGCGAGGGTGTTTCCTTGGCACCGGGCACCACGTAGACCACCACTTCAACCGGGGCTTGTGCTTGGCCAGAGTCGCAGAACAAAGCCACGGCGAGGATTGACGGCACAGCGAGTTTTCGGGCTGGGACCCGTGCGATGGCGAGCGTCAAACAGCCGAGCGCCGTGGCCAGTGCGGGTCGCACCGCGACGCTCCAACCCGACGGAGCCAGCCAGTACGCGAGACCCAATACAAGTGCGACCACCGCGATGGCCGGCAGCGTCAGCCGAAAGCGTCGGCCGACGAATCCGAGGCAAGCCAACACGGCAACGAAGATGGCGGCTATAAGACTGCCCGTGTGAATCGTCGAATTGTGCACGATGATGATTTGGTCGGTGCCGTCGATTGGGGTGCCGGAATCCAAATTCGGCCAAGCGTAGATTTCTGGCCCCAGCGTCCAAGTCGACGCGATACCTGGATCACCGGGAAAGTCTGGAACAGGCGACTCCACTCGGTGCAACCATCGACCGGCACTGGCGTTGAGCCTGTGGGAGTAGCGCACTTCGAATTCGGTGCCGGGTTGGGTAATCGGCAGTCCGATTCGTTCCAGCTCGCCGGCGCTCAGTTCCAGTCGCTTCCCGCCGATGAAGACCGATTCGAGTTGATCGCTGCGGATCGAAATCGGCAATCGGGAGGCCCCGACTTCGAGAACGGTGCCGCTTAAGGTGCAGTGCACGATTTCGCCAGAGTCGATCCGGTTTTTAAGGTGCAACTTTCGGAACAGCCACCTTTTTTCCGATGGTTCGATCGGAGCGATGGCGACCGCTTCCTTCGGTACGATTGCCACACACGGATGTGCTCCCGAACTCGGGGCCGACAGCGTCACACGGTAGTTCTGGGCCAAAGTCGGGTCGAGTTTCACGTTCGTTTCTGCAAGAGGCACTCCTAGAAAATGGGGAACGGAAACATCGTGGGAAGCATTATCGAGCTGAATCCGCTCAACCTCCGTTTCGGCCGTCCACGTGAAGTCGCCCAGTAACGGCTTGGCAAATGTCAGACGCCACAAGGAACCGGGTTTCGGATCGGGTACACCCGCAAGGGCCAGTGCGGACCAATGGTCGCCTCCACCCAGTCGCGGCAGCCAGGGCAACAGGAGATCACCGGGGATTGGATTGGCGGTCGCGGCTGGCTCCAGTTGCCATTTCACACCGCCGCTGGGTACCCAGACCAAGATCGATTGAAGGGGGTTACCATCGACGCGGCCCCGCACTGTTGTGGTCAACCGCAGGCTGGTAGCTGTCCCGGTGAGTTCCGTTTCGAGACTCGCGAGGACGGTCGGGTTGGATCGCGTCATGAAGAGATCGTGATCCGGGAGTTGACCACGGTAGTCGACGGTGAAACCCGGTGTTAATCCGAGGGGATTCGGTGGCGGGCTCAATCCGGCCGGTGATACTTTTACCCCGGCCAACGGTCGAACCGTGAGAACACCTTTGCGGTCGCTGGCACCGATCGGGGAGACTCTCGGCAGCGGTACGAATTCGCCAGGATTCGCATGGGTCAGACTGGCCGGTGCCATCGTGTCTGCCGCGCGAAACTCCAATCGAATTTCGAGACTTTGCCCGGTGGCGATGGCACGGGTCGGTTCGACGAGCCAACCGTGGGCCATGCCGGGTTGCGGGCCGAATATCACACCGGGATCATCGGGAACGAGGGTGGCACTTTCGAGGATCAACCCGCTCGACGCTTGGAACACAAAGCTGGAAATTGGCCCACGGAGCACGCGGACGGTGAACACGGCGGCGAGTTTGTTCCGGCTCGGTTCCAGTCGCCAGTCCAATGATTCGACCGTGGTGTAGTCGCCGTCGGCCGGGCGAACGCGAATCGTGGGCAGCTTGAGTTCCGGTCGGTCGTCGGCTTTCAAAAAGGCCCGCACGAACTCCAGCTTGGCAATCCGATCCGGAGTCGTCGAAGTGGTCATGAGTCGGTAGTCGCCGGGCTGCCATCCTTCCAGTTTGTACTCCGCCGCAATTTGGACGTTGATAGTATCTCCCAGCATCAATCCGTTCGGCAGGCGGATTTGCGGTGGGCTCCATTTCGCATCGATGAGAACCGGTGACGATCGCGTTGAAATCGTCAATGGCGTGATGGGTGTGTCATTGCGCAAAAGCACTGTCAACGGTCGGGATCCGGTGCCATCTGGGAACTGCCAACTTTCGACTGATCCTCCGGCGACCGAGACGATTTCCAAATCGGTATCGACTTGGAATATCAGTTGTCGAGTGCCCGGGCTCAGCGCTTGCAAAGCGAAATCGAATTGGCCCAGTGCACCGGTTCGGAGCAATTTCCAAGTTGCCGTGCGATCCACTCGAACCAGCGCGGGGGCACCGTCTGTTTTCCGTACTTTGCGAAAGGCGATCGACAGCTGAGTTTGCCCGCCGAAGTCTATTTTCCAAACGCGATCGTCTGCTTTCATCGCGGGAAAAGGCCCCGTGATGAGCACCCCCGCTTGGGTCAGCAGTGGCACGCGATCCGCAGATAAGGTCAATTCGAGCGTCGCAATGGAAGCCGCGGGGAACGTGAGCGCACAGCGCTCTTCTTCCGGCTGCTCCACCAAGCGAGACGACCAATCGAACGATAATTGATTTTGGCTCGGCCCCTCGTTCCAAAGGTACGTCGCGGCCGGAGCTTTCCTGTCGGGTGAGGCCCGGAAGAGCAGGGGAGTTTTGCCGTCATTCCAAGCCGGCTTTTGGATCGCCCCCGGCAGCGGATCGACCGGCATGGCACTGGCACCGTTGGTCGGGTGGCTCAAACGCCAATCGGCGTGTCCGGAAATCGCTCCCGCTTGCACCGTCGCCCGGTACTTCGCTTCGAAAAGTCGAGCGGGATTCTTGGCCGAGTGTTGCACTCGCGCCGCCGCTTGCACCGTGGCTTCGAAATCCATCTTCGAGCGCGGTAGCAGAATCCCACGGGCCACGTCCGGCTTTAAGGAATCCAAGCGTTCCACCGGCAAAAAGACGCGCTGGATTGCAAATGGATCCGGCAAATCGGCTTCACTCGGCGTGGCGAGAACCGTCGACCCGAGAGCCGCCGCATGGGCGGGTGACCCACGCGGACGGGCGGAATCGGCGACCCCCACCGCGGCTAAAAGCAAGCCGATCAAGAAACAGGCTGTCAGCGTTCGAAAGACCATCAGTGTCCGTTCTCCGGAGCGATCGGAGGGACGGTACTCCCAAGTCCAATTCGGGATGGAACGGCCACTGGCTGCCGCGAGGGGCGATTCCCACTGTCCGGATTCGCCGGCCCGAGTGGAACCAGAATCGAGACCGGATTCCGCTCGCGGCTGAAGCCCGGTAATCGATCCAGCCTTTTGGCTTGGTAGCTGCGCCACGCGGTCAATCCCGCCAAGATCACCACCGACGCGAGCGCACCGGGCTGACTCCCCGCGAGCACTTGGGCCAATCCTTGGGGTGACACGGCCCCGACGACCGCGAAGCCGATCCCCAACACTGCGAGTGCGAGACCGAGCCAAAACGTGCGCAGTTGAAACAGTCCTAAACCCAGTAGCAAGACGACACCGGAACAGACCGCCATCCACGCGAGTTTGGGAATCAGCAGAACGGGCACCGATTGTGGAATGGATTGCCGTCCGGCGAGTGTCTCGCCTCCGGCGGGAAGCCACGGTGACGTTTCGCCCGGTGTGGTTTCCCCACCCGCTCGGAGCCACGCGTCCAGCTCTTGCGGGGATTCATTTGCGGTCGGGGCGAATCCGAATCCCCGCCAAGCCCAACGGAACTCGGGATCCCACGAACCGGACGGGACAAACGTCAACAGATCGGGTTCCGATCCCAACAGCCAACGGAGCGGCGTGCGGTACAAGGCTCCGCGGATGATCGGCGGGTGACAAAGTCGTTCTCGATACAGTGTGCGTGGGCTGGCGGCACGATAACGCAACTCCACGAGGATCATTTTGTTCGGTTTCGATTCCGGCAACGGCACCGTGAGGATCCAAGTGTCGGTTGCATCGGCCGAAGCGGGTAGCGGAAGGGCCTCGACCGGCTTTTCATCCACCCACAATTCGAGTGTGTCGAGCCGAGGCAATTCCACTTCCAAGCTCGAACCGAGCCATCGTTTCAAGAGGAGTTTCTCTTGAACGACGACGGCCGCTTCCCCGACACTGGCCCGCACGTACGCCCGTTCGACCCAGACCGTCGGCAGCCCGGATTCCCCGAGGGAACTCAAGTCGAGCGCCAACGGAATACCCGGGCCCGACGCGGCCAATGTCAGCAGTGGTAACGCGTCCCGATCCGCGGACGGTTCCGGTGAAAGTTCACGCCAGTCCCCTTCGTATTTGTTGACTCGGCGACCGGTAGCCCCGCCCCAAACGCGCAGCACCGTGTCGGTGCGGGTGGCGGTCTCCGGCCAGAGCAAGTTGACGACGGGATCTGCATTCGCATTCGCCAACTTCACCGCGAAGGCCACAGTGAGAGAAAATTCTTTGCCCGGTTCATTCGCGGAGCGGAATTCCCATAGCCCCGGGCCGACGGGGTCCAGCGGTGGCACCGATTGGAGGCCCAGCAGTCCATCCGGCCCCCGGAGCCGAACGGGTCGACGGTCGTCCGGACTGGGCTTAAACTTCAAGACTTGCTGCACGAGGACTTGTCGCTGTTGCAACGAGACCTCGACGCGATTTTCGCAAACGAGGGCCGGGCGATAGGTTTGCCAAGCCAATTCCACTCGGGCAATCGCGCGGTCGAACGTGCCGCCAATGCTGCCAATCGCCGAGACTCGGTTTGGAGTCACGTTGGAAGCGACCAACGGATCGGACACCGCGGAAGGTTGTCCCCCCTCCCACAGTGAACTGTTTCCCCGTACTTCGAACCCGTCTGGAACCGTGGCCACAAGTGTGGTTTCGCGTTCGTCCGTCTGTGGAAACCGCGGAAGGGTGAACGTCAGTTTCGACTCGCGTTCCTCGGAAGTTCCCACTTTCAGAACCGAGGCTCTCGTCGAAAGGAGTTTCAAAGCAAACGCCGTCTTCTGCGGGGTGTTGAAGCGAATCGCCAAGATTCGCGGCGAACCATCCTTCACGATGTGGACGCTTTCCACCAGCTCTTCCGGCGTCGCTTCCAACGTCGGCCACTCGGCGGGCATCTCCACGAGGAGTTGTTCAATTTCGCCACGTAGTGGCGGTGCGACCCGAACGGTCGTTTCCAAACGCCAGCCACCCGAAGTCAACTTCAACGCGTGGGCCGATTTCGCCCGGATCGCCGTCGGGGCCACCCGCGCATCGACTTCCAGCCAAGTCTTGGATTTGGCTTTGGTCTCGGGCAGCCCGGCGAATGTGAACTGAGCAATGTGATCCTCGGTCGCCAGGGCCGGTAGATCTTGCCGGCGGAACTCCGCGAGTGGCTTGAAGCCCAATCGCACCGATGGCCCGGCGAAGACGTTGATTCGCCCCGATTGTTTCGCGTTACCCAACAGTACGAACGGGCCGATGGCGTACGGCCCACGGAAACCAGAATCGTTCGGTTTCGGGCGCTGCACCCGAACTGTGACGGTGACCAACCATTCCCCATTGGCTGTGTCACCCGGCGTGCGAATCAACCAGAGCGGTTGATTCGGATCGCTCGGACGCACCACCGTCGGTGGCATGGTTTCGGGCAATCCAGTGAGGCCCAAACCGAACAGGCCTTCTCGTTCGATAGTCACATCCGAACCGACCGGCAGTTGGAGTGGCCATTCTTTCTGGTTGCCCCGGAGCCGCAATTTGGCCACGGTTTCAATTTGCGTCTCTTCGACACGCACCACCAGCTCGCTGTCCACTGTGGGAAGGATCGCGGTCTTCGGTAAGGCCGGAGTTGCCGGCTCCCAAGTGACTTCGACCAAATCTGTGGCACCCAGGGGCACCGGCTTCGCCACCAATTGCTCCACCGTGCAGGCGTACCGTTTCACTTCGCTCGGCTTGAACGGCAATAAGGTCGAGACGTCGGCCACCCGCGTCCCCAGCGATACGGTTTTAATCCCCGTTGCCGGTACTGCATCGAACTTCAGGGTCGTAATCGCCGCCTTCGGCAAGCCGAGATCGAACCCGAGTTCGTTCTTCAGACCGCGCGGGAGCACCGGCACTTCGACGTCGAGCGTCACCGTTTGCTCACCGGCACTATCCACAAGAAGTGTCAAACCCTCGTCGCCCGGGGCATTGAGAATCGGTAATTTCCCCTGCCCCGATTTGGCACCCACGAGAACGCCTCGTTGACACCCGAGCACCAACAGTGTGCGCGGTTGGGTTGTGCGGAATGAATACGTCAACGACAGTGCCGCAACGAAGCGTTCCCCACGCGATTCGATTTTCCCCCGGATCGCCACCGCACTCGGGGCCTGCGATTTCGCTTTCCGAGCCAGTTCGGCTTGTTCCACGAGGGATTTGTAATCCTGTGGCGACAACACCACACCTTCGACCGCCGGATTCGCTTCGTCCGGGTTTTTCGTCCAAAAGACCACAGTACCATCCGGCAACTTGATCGCCGTGGCTTTCGTCGGTTCGGCACTAGGCGATTGCCCCTGCCCAGCGGGCAACCACCAAACGAAACCCCAAACCACCATCGCAGCGAGCAGCAGAATTTCCCGAATTGTGCGAAAATGACTCACGTAGGAACTATACCCCAAATTTCCCAAATTCCGAATCCGCAAAGGCAGAAGAAGCTGTTGAAATATCCCTGCCGGCCCGGTCAAGCCAATTGTGCCGAACGCGGATGGAGCCAGAGCGCCGGAGAGTCGATAAAACCGATATAAGTCCCGTATCTTAGCCCGAGGTTTCCCGAGCATGTCGAGTCCGACGCCAGCCGAAATCAAAATCCTTCGAACTCCCACGGTTTATTTGCTCAGCAAGCAATCGATGGTCGCGGGGGAACTCGACCGATTCTTGGCCGATCACGGTGTCTCTTGGACGAGCGATAGCTCTGTCGCGGCCGAGGTGGTCACGGAAACGGCCGGCCGCGTCTGCTACATGAGCTTCGCTAAGCCCCGTCCCGGTGGCAACCAAGCGTATTTGTCGCACATTAAAGAAGTTGGCCACGGTTCGGTCTTCGAACATGCCGTTTGGACGTTCCTGATCACCGGCGTGAGTCGCAGCCTGACCCACGAACTGGTTCGACACCGGGCGGGCTGGGCTTACAGCCAATTGAGTCAACGGTACGTCGATGAATCGGTGGCGGAGTACGTGGAACCGGACATCATCGCCGACGATCCGGAACTGCATGCGATCTGGCAAGATGCCATTGCCCATGTTCACGTCGCTTACGTGAAACTCTCGGAGAAGCTGAATGCCAAGCTGGCCGATCCTTTGGCCGCTACGGCCGCTTTGTTGCCTCCGGACGCTGATCGCACCACGCGTCGGAAAACGGCCCGCCAAGCGGCCAGGAGCGTGCTCCCAAACGCCACAGAGACCAAGATCACCGTCACGGCCAATGCCCGCGCCTTGCGCCACTTCCTTGAACAGCGTGGCAGTGCCTTTGCCGAACCCGAAATTCGCAAACTGGCCACCGTGTTGCTCGATTTACTAGCAGCGGACAGCCCGAGTTTGTTCGGCGACTACGAAAAGCACGCACTGCCCGACGGCACTTCGGAAATCAAAACCAAGTTCCCTAAAGTGTAACACGCATTGCAGTTGCAGCCGTAAACCCCCAGCGACCGCAAGGTGTCGGGAATATCGGCACGGCCGGATGGATCGTTATTTGCGGCGATAACACGATATTCGGCCAAAGTCCTCAACTTGCCCCAGAAGTACCGGTGAAGTTGGGTAATTTGGAAAAACCGCCAAAAGCGCTCGTTCTGGTGGCCAGTTGTGGTCTAAATTTGGATAATAAGCTAATTGCACCGCGCAACTGTTTTCCGTGTTCGAGTTCTATTTTTACTTCCTAGGCGTCGATACAAGACCTGCATCCTTGAGCAGCCCCGAAGGAGTTGACCCCGCCCCTGCCGCGTTTGCCGATTCGCCCCCCCACAACACACCACACCAGGAGCTCCTATGCCGCAGTTGTTGTCTCGTCACCCGATCGTTGGTTCGCCGTTCGACGAAGGGAAGCCCCTTCCGAAAGCATCGAAATCCGACACCTTCCGGGCACCAGCGGCGATTGTGCGAACGGGGCCGACCCTGCAAGGGCTGGATCTCCAGCGTTGTTTTGGCACCGGCGAAGCGAAAACGCTCGCAATCGACAACGTCTCCCTCGAACTCCGCAAGAGCGAGATGAATTTGCTCATGGGGCCGAGTGGCAGCGGCAAATCGACCCTTCTCGCAGTACTGTCCGCACTGCTCCGCCCCGACGGCGGCCAAGTGCAAGCCCTCGGGCAAGATCTCTGGCGGATGACCGAACAGGAACTCGAACGGTTCCGACTCCGCCATTGCAGCTACGTGTTTCAAGGCTACAACCTTTTCCCGGCCCTCACAGCTTGCCAGCAGCTCGAAATCGTCTTGCGTTGGGGCGAAGGCTGTACCAAACGAGAAGCCCGTGCCCGTTCGGAAAGCATTCTCTGCCAACTCGGCCTCAGCAAGAAACTTCACCTGCGACCGTTGCAATTGTCGGGTGGCGAAAAGCAGCGGGTCGCCATCGGCCGGGCCTTGGTGAAGAACCCGAGCTTCTTGTTCGCGGACGAACCGACAAGTGCCCTCGACTGGGAAAATGGTCAGCAGGTCATTGAGTTGCTCAACGATGTGGCCCGTCAGCGCGGAGCTACCGTGCTCGTGGTGACCCACGATCCGCGTTTGCTACCGTATGCCGACTGCATTTATGAGATGGCCGACGGTCGATTGAAGCACGAACCGAGCGACAATATCGTCGATTTGAAACACTCGACGCCATTGAACCCGAACGACACCAAGCTGCCCAAGGGTCGGCATCCCCACAACGACGGCCCCCGGCTTCACTTGCAGGAACCGGCTTCACCGGTTCGGTAATAGTTTCAGCCAATCCCGGACGATTGCCGTGAACAGTTCCGGCTGTTCCAGATTCGACAAGTGCCCGGCATTCGGTACGTGCGACAGGGCACTGTTCTTCAAATCGTGTACCATACCCTGAGCCAGATTCGGTGGCGTGATGGCATCGTCTTCCCCCACAATCACGAGGGTGGGGAAATCGAACGTCTTCAATAACTCCGTGGAATCGGCTCGATCCCGGAGTGCTTCCAACGCCTTGACGACACCGACCACGGTTTGTTTCGACGCGAGCGTTCGGACGTCGGCGATCACGTTGGGCCGGTCGGCGTGCGTTGTGGGGCTCAGCATCTTCGGTAGCATTTTTTCGATCAATGCAGCCGCGGAATTGCCGTTCACAAATGCGATGGTCTCGTTGCGGCTCAACTTCGTTTCAGCAGAATCGGCACCGGCTTGAGTATCGGCCAAGATCAATCCCCGCAACCGTTCCGGGTACCGTTTGGCAAACGCCAGCCCGATGTAGCCACCCATCGACAACCCACCCAACACGATCTTCTCGCGGATCTCGAGCGTATCCAACAACTTGGCCAACGCATCGGCCATGCGCTCCATCGTCCAACCGCCGTCGGGTAACGGCGATTCGCCGAAACCGAACACGTCGGGGGCGATCACGCGAAACTCGTCGGATAGGGCTTCAATTTGGCCGCGCCACATCCCCTGATCCAGTGGGAAGGCGTGAACCAGCACCAGGGGCATTCCGTGGCCCGTATCGGTGAATGCGAGGGGTGTCATGGTGAACTCCTATTTGTACAAGAGGTTACGTTCAGTGATCCGATCCTGACAGTCGCTCTGTTCAATTTTCTTGTTTCCGCACGGGCCGTTGGTATCGTCTTCTCTCTACCTCCTCGCCCGGACGGATGACCCAAGACAATGCCCTCCCATCACATAGCTATCGC
>JAYSYJ010000237.1:0-3845 GCA_043727675.1 Fimbriiglobus sp. | reverse complement strand
ACGATGCCAGCCTGAGGCACTTCTCGCATGTGCTCGCCACCGATGCCGCCGAAGTGCAGAGCCAAGTCGAGAAAGCCAAGTGGCTCGACGACGCCGATCTGTTTTACCTCGGGTTCCACTTCGCCGAGCAATTCTTGCAAGAAAAAGGGTTCGGGGCGGCCGTGTTGCAGCACTTGCTGAAGACGACTCCGAAATCCAAACTCGCGGCGAGTGCGAAGAACAAGTTGAAAACCGTGGTGTTGAAGTAATGCCGCTCGATGAACGTGTGCTGTGCATCGCCGCGTCGCACTTCCGAAAGGTTGGCGCCTTCGAGGGGTTCCATAATCCGGTGGCCGATAACCGCGATGCGCTGCTCGATCCCTCGCAGTACCGGTTCCTGCCGCGTTTCGACATTGAAACTGATCCCGAGTGGTTACAGCTCATTCCGTACGTCGTGCTGGCGTGCGGGCCTCAGATGTTCCACTACCGACGCGGCAGCAGTGGTACCGAAGCGCGGTTGCGAGCGCTCCGTTCCGTAGGCATTGGCGGGCATATTTCCGAAGCGGATGCGGCGGGCGGAGGAGACCCCTACCGAATTGGCATGCACCGGGAAGTCGCCGAAGAAGTGAACCACGCCACCGTACTGAACGAGCGCTGGCTCGGCTTCATCTACGATCCGCGAACGCTCGTTGGCAGCGTCCACTTGGGTGTCGTGCATCTTTGGGAGTTGGCGGAACCGTGGGCGACGCCCAAGGAATCGGTAATTGATGCAGCGGGATTCGGTTCGCTAACCGAGCTGCGAAAAGAGCGAAAGCAATTCGAAACGTGGAGCCAATTCGTCTTCGCCGAGTTATGATTCTTGTGCACGCGACCAAAAAGCCGGAACGCATCTCGTGTCCGGCTTCGTTTAGCAGCCATTATTTGTTTAAAACTGGTCGAGCCAGAAGTGGTTACCACGGTAATGGCGCATCGGCTCCCAGAGTTCGTAACGCCAGCCCGGTTCCTTGAATGCGGGGTAGGCTTGGTACGCCGGCGGACGAACGTACGGGTGCCCCTTCGGCTCCGGCCATTGCGGCGATTGGGCCGGCCAATAGCTGTGGGGGAAGTACGAGTACGGGTAGTAGTACATCCGCGGCAGCGGCGGTTCGTTGCCGGCGGCTTGAACGGGGGCACTGGCCCCGGCCCAGAACGCCAGCACGCCGGCGGCGACGAGCAATTTCAACATCCAACGAGTCATGAAAAACTCCTTCGTAGAATTGCGGCGATCCGGCGCCGGGCGACGTCCTGTCTTAATCGTTCCAACGAATTTATCGACCGACGACCGCGATCCGTACGGCCGGATCGTGCGGAAAACCGTAAACAATAGGTGCGAAAGTCCGCCTGCGCCGACGTGGCGGAATGCTCATAGCCGCGGCGATTTCGTTCTGAAACCGCGCCCGAGTTTTCCTCAAGTTCACCACCATGATGGCCGACGACCACCTGAATTACGACAACCCACTCATAGCCCGCTACGCCGGGGCGAGCATGTCTGAGCGCTGGGGGCCGGCCCGTAAGTTCCGCACCTGGAGGCGACTTTGGTTGGCGCTCGCCGAGGCCGAACACGAACTCGGCTTACTCGCGGCCGATGGCAAAACGCCGCGCATCTTGCCGGCGCAATTGGCGGAACTGAAGGCGCACCTCGACGACATCGATTTCGACCGTGCGGCCCACCACGAGAAGGAGCTGCGCCACGACGTGATGGCCCACGTTTACACGCTCGGCGAAGTGGCACCCAACTGCAAAGAGATCGTTCACCTCGGAGCGACTTCATGCTACGTCACCGATAATGCCGACCTGATTTTGATGCGGGAATCGCTCGATGAACTCTGCACGCAGTTGGCCAACGTCATCGATTCGCTCGCCCGCTTCGCCGAAACTTGGAAAGACGAACCGACGCTCGGCTTCACGCACTTTCAGCCCGCCCAACTGACGACCGTCGGCAAACGGGCCGTACTTTGGTGTTACGATTTCGTGCTCGACTTGAAGGAACTGGAACGCCGGCGCGACGAGCTGCCGTTCCGCGGAGCCAAGGGGACAACCGGTACGCAAGCCAGTTTTCTGGCACTCTTTGATGGCGATCATGTCAAAGTGCGGGCGCTCGATGAACTCGTTGCCACGAAGATGGGTTTCGGCTTGCGGTTCCCGGTGACGGGCCAGACCTACAGCCGGAAGATCGATTCGCAAATCGTCGATGCGCTGTCGGGTGTCGCCCAGACGTGCCACAAATGGGGCTGCGATTTGCGATTGCTGGCGCACCGCCAAGAGATCGACGAACCGTTTGAAGCGCAACAAATCGGATCGTCGGCGATGGCGTACAAGCGAAACCCGATGCGAGCCGAGCGGCTCTGCTCGCTGTCGCGGTTCCTCATGGGCTTGCCACCGATGGCGGCGCAGACTCACGCCACGCAGTGGTTCGAGCGCACCCTCGACGACTCCGCGGCGCGGCGGTTGTACATTCCCCAGGCGTTCCTGAGTGCAGACGCGATCTTACGCATCAGTTTGAACTTGGCACGCGGGCTCATTGTGAACCGGCCCATCATCGCCAAGGGGGTGCGCGAGTACTTGCCCTATATGGCCACCGAGAACTTAATGATGGCGGCGGTGAGCAATGGAGCTGACCGGCAAGAAGCTCACGAGATGATCCGGACGCATAGTGTTGCCGTGACGGGTCGCATCAAAGAAGGCGTCGGTTCGGCGACGGAATTGTTCGAGCGCTTGCAAGCGGAACCGGTATTCGCCAAAGTGAACTTCGACGCCGTCGCCGATGCCAAATTGTTCGTGGGTCGGTCGCCAGAACAGGTGGTCGAGTTCGTCGCGGCGGAAGTGGAACCGATCCGGAAACGGTACGCGGCGCAGCTCGGCCAGCGTGCCGATTTGAAAGTGTAAATGGATTGTTTCACGGCATTTGGGGTTGGAATCATGGATGCGATCATTCTGGCGGCGGGTAAGGGAACGCGGCTTCGGCCCTACACCGAGAAGGTGCCCAAACCGTTGCTGCCGGTGCAGGGGCGGCCGATCCTCGATTGGATTCTCGGGGCGTTGCCCCCGGTGGATCGGTTGATTGTGGTGGTCAATTATTTGGGCGACGTGATCGAAGAGTATTTGGCAACGCAGACGCACGTCCGCAATTGGGTGACAGTCCGCCAAGAGGTGCCACGGGGAACCGGCGATGCGTTGATGAGTTGCCGGACGGCCGTGCAATCGGATCGCGTCTTGGTGTTGAACGGGGACGATTTAATCGGTCGGGATGACCTCACCCGGCTCGCGGCGGTGCCGATGGGCATCTTGGTGAGTGCGGTGCAAGAGCCGGACGCATTCGGGATCGTTTTCGCCAACACCGATGGGACGTTAAAACAGATAATTGAGAAGCCGCAGGGACTCACCCCGCCGCAATTGGCCAACATTGGCGGGTATGTCTTCCCGAAGTCGGTCTTCGACCTCACGTTGCCACTTTCACCTCGCGGCGAATATGAGATCACCGATGCCGTGGGCCAATTGGCTGCAACCGGGGCGTTCCACGTCGTTGAATCCAAATACTGGTTGCCCATCGGCAATATCGAACAATGGTGTTGGAGCCAACTTGCGGATGTGGAACCGGTGCGTTAATCCGCGACCCGTTTCGTGATGCCGCTGTAAAAGTCGATCCGACGATCTCGGAAGAAGGGCCAGTTCCGGCGGATCTCTTCCATCCCCTTTCGGGTACACGTCACGGTGAGGATCTCTTCCTTTGCCACACCACCGAGTTGCAGCAGGCGGCCGAAAGGATCGCTGACGAACGATTGCCCCCAGAACTCGATTCCTTCGTTCACAAGCACCTCGTGGCCGAC
>JAYSYJ010000236.1:0-33624 GCA_043727675.1 Fimbriiglobus sp. | reverse complement strand
TGGTACACCTTCGGTAGCAAGCACACGGGTATCGTGCAGTTCGGATTCGGAGACGGTTCGGTTCGTTCCATGCGTAAAGGTGTCGGTTCGACGGTCGGCTCCGCGGATTGGTACGTGCTGCAAGCCGTCGCCGGTCAACGGGATGGTCAAGTGATCGATTTCAGCTTGGTCGGTCAGTAATTATAAACCCACAGTTTCACAGTCTCTCCCACGAGGTGTTGTCCATGCGGAAGGTCATGTTGATTACGGGATTCCTGTTCGCTGTGACGATCCTCGCCACAGGTTGCGACAAAACCGGCTCGGCCGGCTCAACATCGACGATTCCGAGTCCGACCGGGAAAGAGCCTAAGAAGCTCAGCCCCCCAGGTGCCCCTTCACAAGGCCCTGGTAGTCCGGCTAAACCGGGATCTGCTGAGTGACCGCGTTCTATGCGATCACTTGAAGAGAGCGAACTGATGATTCAGTTCGCTCTCTTTGTTTGTAGGTGGAATTCCAGCTGAGAAGGGTCAAGCAAATCTTTTTGGCTTCGATTTCGATCCTGAAGGGGTCATTCCATCAGCCCAAGTCGAAGGTCGCGCAGCGACCGGAGGCCTGGGTACTGCGATCCGGAAAAACTGAGACGCCCTGAAAGGGCGGTTCCAAGGACTGCTCCGAACCGTCCCTTCAGGACGGAGACCGTTATCCTAATCGTGGTTCCCAGGCCTCCGCCGGCGGCGCCGGCTCCGACCTGGGCTAGTGGAACGGCCCTTTCAGGGCCGGAATCCTCCGCATCGAACCGTCATAAAGATTTGCCACACCCGCTTAAAAAGTGTTCTCTGTCGTTGGAGTGTGGTAAACTGGGTTAAATGTGGGCGAACCCGTCGCCTAATATGGATATGGACACGCCGGCCGCTTCGCCTTTCGTCTGGATCGCCATTTAGGTTCACTTCCCATGCTCCGACTCACCCTGCCCACCTTGTTGCTGGTCACACTCATCGCCCCGGTGTTTGGCCAAGAGCCGATCCGCTTCCCGCGCACGCCGGACATCTCTCCGGATGGCAAGCAGATCGCCTTCAGCTACCTCGGTGATATTTGGATCGTCGAAACCATCGGCGGCGTGGCCCGCCCGGTGACGATGCACGAAGCGCACGATTACGCCCCGGTGTTCAGCCCGGACGGTCGAGCACTCGCGTTCAGCAGCAACCGCCACGGCAGTTACGATGTTTTCGTCGTCTCGACCGTCGGCGGCAAACCGAAACGCTTGACGTTCGATTCGGGGCATGACGTCGTGACCGGGTGGACACCAGACGGAAAGAACGTCGTTTTCACCAGCACGCGCAGCACCGAGTACCCCGGTCAGCCCGAAGTTTACACAGTGCCCGTCGAGGGTGGTGCCGAGAAGAGATTGAAATTATTCGAAGCCAAGGAGGCCCAGTTCGCCCCGGTGGGTGACAAGGTCGCATTCGTGCGCGGGCCGGGTACTTGGTATCGCCGAGGCTATCGCGGCTCAAGCAACGACGATATTTATTTGGCTTCGAGCGATGGCAAAAGCACCAAACAACTGACGACGCACGACGGTCAAGACACGGCGCCGATGTGGAGCCGGGATGGCAAGACACTCTATTACGTCACCGATGCCGGGTTCAAAAAAGGCTGCTCGAACATCGTCTGCCAGACGGTCGATGGTTTGGTGGCCGTGGGCAAACCGAAGCCGATCACCGAGCATGGCGACGACATGGTGCGGCGGGCGCGGATCAGTGGCAACGGCGACTGGATCGTGTACGAGTACGGTGGCGATATTTGGGTGACGAGTACGAAATCGTCCGCTCCGCCGCGAAAATTGGCGATCGAAGTGCACGCCGACGACAAATCGAACACGTCGAGAACGACGACGTTCAGCCGGGATGCGACGGAGTTTGCGCTGTCGCCCGATGAAACGCACGCGGTGGTGGTGGTGCACGGTCAGTTGTTCATGACCAAAGTTCCCTCGGGGGGCAAATCGACGCGGCTGACCGAGCACGCCTCGGCCGATCATAGCGTGAGCTGGTCGCCGGATGGGAAGACGCTTTTGTTCGCCTCGGATCGCTCCGGCGTCGAGGAGCTGTACTCGTTGGAATCCGACGATCCCGAGCACCCGGCGTTGACAAAAGCCCACAAGTTCAAAACCACGCAACTCACGAAGACCGCCGAGGAAGAGAGCGCCCCGAGTTTTTCTCCGAAAGGGGATCGCATCGGCTTCCTGCGCGGTGGCCAGCTCTGCACGATGAAGCCCGACGGTACCGATTCGAAAGTATTGGTCGACGAGAAAAAAGTCCTCGATTACGATTGGTCCCCGGATGGGAAATACGTCACCTACTCTCGGATGGATGGCAGCTTCGCCAGTGAAATTTACATTCTGAAAGCGGACGGCGCTAGCAAGCCGGTGAACATCAGCCGCTACGCGACCTCGAACAACGACGTGACCTGGGCCGGCGGCAAAATTGCGTTCGTGAGCCAGCGTCGGGGCGGTATCTTCGCCATGCACGTGGCCAGCTTGCAGAAGCCGGCGGTGGACGGTGCGAAAGCCACCGAAGAGATCGAATGGGACGACATCCACCTGCGGGTGGAACGGGTCAGCGGGACGCCGGCGGAATCGGGGAGTATCTCGACCGATGGGCAGATGGTGGCATTCCGGTCGATGTCCAACGGCGACGACTTGTGGGTCGTCAGTAGCAATGGCCAGAACCTCGGCCGCCTGACGTCCGGGAATCAATCCCCGCGCGGCATCAAGTGGGCGAAGAAATCGCCGGGCACGATTTACTTCTTGAATGGGGCCGGCGAACTGCGGTTCACCCGGGCGAACTTCGGTGGCTTCACCGGCGCCGGTGGCCCGGTCGGCGATCCCGGCCAGGTGAAGTTCGCGTGCAAGCTCACCATCGACCGCGATGAAGAGTTCGCCGAGATGTTCGCCCAAGCGTGGCGTTCGCTGTCGGACAATTTTTACGACAAAGATTTTCACGGGGCCAACTGGAACGACGTGCGGGCGAAGTACGCCCCGATGGTCGGCCACTGCGCCAACCGGGAAGATCTGTACGCCCTGATTTCCCTGATGCTCGGCGAACTGAACGCCAGCCATTTGGGCATCAGCGGTCGTTTGCCGAACCCGGACGAGACCACCGCGGATCTCGGATTGCTCTTCGATGAAACTTACCCTGGGCCGGGGCTGAAGATCGCGGAAGTGCTGAAGCGCGGCCCCGCCGACAAACGCGGCTTGAACCTCAAACGCGGCGGCATCATCACGCACATCGACCGGATCGAACTGACTCCGAAAGTGAATCTCTCGAAGTTGTTGAACAACCGCATCAACGACGGCGTGACCCTGACGCTGGCACCGAGTTCATTCTTCGATATCGCTCGCACGGCGGAAGTGATCGGGGCGGATCGCGGCAAAATCGCCGACCTCATGTACGACCGCTGGGTGCGGAAAAATAACGAGCAAGTGAGCGAACTCTCGGGTGGGAAACTCGGGTACATCCACATACCGAACATGGATGAAGCCGGCTTGGAAGTCTTCATGCGCAGCCTCTATTCGGACAACTTCGACAAAGAGGCCATCGTCATCGACGTGCGCAATAACGGCGGCGGGTTCACCCACGATCAAGTGTTGAACTACCTCACGGGCAAGGACCACACGCGGTTCGTGCAGCGCGATGGTGGCGAAGGACAAGTCTTGCGCAGTTTCGACCGCAAATGGAGCCGGCCGCTCACCGTGCTCATCAACAACCGCAGCTACAGCGATGCCGAAATCTTCCCGCACGCCTTCCGGGCCAGCGGTTTGGGTAAAGTCGTCGGTCAGGCCACGGGTGGGTTGGTCATCGGCACCGGCAGCACCCGGCTGATTGATGGGTCGCAGTTCCGCATGCCACGCATCGGCGTCTTCACGAATAAGAATGTGAATATGGACAAGTTCGGCGTGCCCCCGGATGTGGCCGTCGTCATCACCCCCGAAGATTGGGCCAAGGGGATCGACACGCAAATTGTGAAGAGCGTGGAAGTGTTGACCACCGAAGTGGCCGCGTGGAAGAAGGCGAAGGCCGTTCCGCCGGTCGTGAGTTCCACGAGTGCGGAGCCGCAGACGGTCGAAACCAACCCGATGACCGGTGCGAAGCCGGGGGCGGAGATCCGCAAGTAGCCAGAACCTATAATCTAGTAGCACCTACCAAAATCCGGGGCGATGCCCCGGTCCGCGACCTTTCGAGACTGACCCATGCTCCGTTCCACTTTGACTCTGCTCGCCCTCGTCACCACGGCGCTGTTCGGCTTCGCCGAGGATGCGAAACCCGATGCGAAGGGGGCGCCGCCGACACCGATCCCGCTGCTCGATCTCAAACGGACCGATGCGGTGAGTTACGAAAAAGAGATCCTGCCGATTTTCGTGGCCAAGTGCCAAGTCTGCCATGCGGGCAACCTCACGGAGGGGAAGTTCGACATGAGCACGTACGCTTCGCTCATGAAGGGGGGCAAGCGCGGGGCGGACATTCTCGCGGGGAAAGCCGACGAGAGTTTTTTGTTCAAAGTATCCGGGCATATCATCAAGCCGGTCATGCCGCCGAAGAGCGAAGAGAACCCGCTGACGAGCCAGGAAATCAGCCTGATTCGCCTCTGGATCAACCAAGGGGCCAAGCCACCCGCCGTCGATGTGAAGATCAAACGCACCGTCGTGTTGAATCTGCCACCGATCCTCGTGAAGCCCGTGCGAGCGCTCACCGTCAGCCCCGATAAAGCCACCGTGGTGGCCGGTCGCGGGAATCAGATTCACCTGTTCGATGCCAAGACCGGCGAGTTCAAGAAGACCCTCGTCGATCCGGAATTGAAGACGCCCGACGGCAAGCCGGCGAATTCGGCGCACATTTCGCTCGTCGAAAGCATGGTCACCAGTCCGGACGGCAAGACGTTGGCCACCGGCAGTTTCCAGGAAGTCACGCTCTGGGATCTCGAGAAGGGTATCGTCAAGCTCCGCATCGGTGGCTTCGCCGACCGCGTCGTGGCCATTCAATATGCCCCCGATGGTAAGAGCTTCGCCACCGGCGGCGGCGCCCCGACCGAAGATGGTGAGATTCGCATCTTCAGCGCCGACGGCAAGCTCGTGACCGATATCAAGAACGGCCACTCGGACACCGTATTCGGGGTCTCGTTCAGCCCGGATGGCAAACTGCTGGCCACGGCGTCCGCCGACAAATTCGTGAAGGTGTTCGAGGTACCCACAGGCAAATTGGCGAAGTCGTTCGAAGGGCACACCCACCACGTGCTGGACGTTGGCTGGGCGAGCGCTGGCAAGAAGCTCGCCAGCGCCGGGGCGGACAACATCATCAAGGTTTGGGATTACGAAAAAGGGGAGAAGTTACGCGACATCCCCGGTGGCACCAAGCAAATCACGCGGTTGATGTTCGTGCCCAAGACAATGACCTTCGTGACCTGCGCCGGTGATAGCGGGGCCAAACTCTGGAACGCCGACAACGGTGGTGTCTTGCAGAATTTCGACGGTGCCAAAGATTTTCTGTACGCCATCGGGATCAGCGACGACGGCAAGATTCTCGCCACCGGCGGCGAGGACGGCACCATCCGCTTGTACAACGGGGCCGACGGAAAGCTGATCAAAGCGATGCTCCCGCCGGACGCGGCCCCGAAGACGGAACTGCCGAAGAAGTGACTCAGATTTCCAAATTGTCGGTTTCGGCGGCGAAGCGGATCGGATCCATCACTTCGATGGTGTCGTTGAGGGCGTTCATCTGCCCGAGGACACTGAGCGACAGGCACAAGTAGGTGCCGAAGGTGATGATCGCGTGGCAGGCCAGGCCGAGGACGACGAGGAACGCTTCGTCGGCCCGGGCCCAGTCGAAGGCGATCGAACCGACCAGACGCGCGACGCCCGCCAACATCACGACCCAGAAGATCCGGCCGATCGCTTTGTACGACCGGTAGCCCAGTTCGACGGCTTTGCCATCTTCCGCATAGTTCTGCGCGATCACCCCGACGAGCACCATCCGGGTGAACTCGAACACGGCCGCGAGGATTCCGAAGTACGAAAGCGGGTGCCCCCAGAGGAGCCGCGTGGGCTGTTCGGAAATCAGCGGGAGATCGGTGACCATCCCGAAGAGGTCGTAGACCGGCTGGAGTTGCACCCAGAGCGAGTCGGTGGAGCTGACGATGAATTCCCGTCGGGCTAAGCCGATCAAGGCGCGAGTGGCTTGCAAGATCGCGAATAGAACATGAAACAAGCAGACCGCGCAACCGAGGTAGCCGAGGTAGCGGGCCCGTTTGGTTCCGAGCGCCACAAAGACCATGCCGATCCCCGTGAGGAGAGCTTGTAACCCGGCGAGGATGGCACACAACGGCACGGCCACCATGACGGTGGCCCCGAGGATTTCTTTGGCGTCCACCGAACCGCGTCCTTGCAACGATGACGCGACTTCGACGAGGATGAACGTCATAAACGTGCCGAGAATGCCGAACACGATCACCAAACCGAGCAATTGAACTCGCGCCGCCCAAGTGAACAGCACCACGGCCCGACGGGAATAGGCGACCAGTTCTTGCAAACGTTCGTACTTCTGTCCCTTGATTTCGTCCCCGGCTTCGAGCACGACCAAGTCCGCTTTCACTTGCTTCCGATGCTGGGCTTTGGCCAACGATTCGATCTCCGCTTCTTCAGCGGCTTCATCCACCAGCACCGCTTTGGTGGTCTTTTTAGTCGGGCGGGTTGCAATTTTGAGATTCGCGGCCGGTTTCGGCTTCGGTTTACCGAACGGCAGTGGCAGCGAGACGGCCGGCTCGGCCGGTGCCGTCGGCTCACTCACGTTCATCACCGTTTTGCACTGCGGACAGCGGATCGTGGTTGCCGTTGCCGGGAGGCGAAGCATCGCTTGGCAGGTCGGACACGCGACAATTTCCGACATGGTTTCATTTCCCTGGATCGATCTCAAAAGCTTAGCGCGCTCAGACCCGGCAACACAGTCCAAAGTCGAATTTTGTCGGATCTCAATTTCCCGGGGAACGACAACTCCAGCGCGGTGCAGAATTCAAGCCCCAGCACAAACGCCGTCGGAATCTTCGAGTCGACTGGGTAAAAGGTAGCGATTCTCCGGCCGGCGGCGCAACCTTGCACTATTCTCGAATATCTGGCACCGAATCGCCGGCCTCAATCCCGATTATCCCCGGCAACTGCCGACCATTTTTGGTTCTCGTATGGCTATGGAACAACTCTCCCCCCAATTGATGAACCGCCTCGTCTTCGCCGTCATCATGCACGGTCTGAACGAAGCGCAAACCAATCTCGCCCTCACGGTGCTGACCGATGCACTCCTGCATCAGAACGGACAAATCCGAGAACTCGCCGTGGTCGCGCTCGCCGATCTGCCGGTCCCACCGGCGAACCGGGTTCCCCCGCTGACTCAGGCCCTGCTAGACGACAATAGCAAAGTTCGCAGGCGCGCGGCTCGGGCACTCGGCGATCAAGGAATGGCGTCCCTCTCGGCACTCCCCCAACTCACCCACGGTTTGAAAGATCAAGATCCGAGTGTCCGGCGCGATTGCGCCGGAGCCATCGGACGTTTGGGCACGGCCGCGTTCCCGGCGACTCTGGGTCTCATCAACATGCTCGGTGAATTCGAGTACCGCACGCGGGCCGTGGCCGCGGTGGCGCTCAAGCGAATCGGTCATGCCGCCGTGCCCGCACTCCTGGAAGCCGTCCGGATTGGTGACGCGGACCGCCGTGGTCGCTGTGCGGTGTTGCTGGCGAAAATTGCCCCAAACGACGACCGCGTGATGGACATCCTCCAATCCGTGCGGGGCGATAGTGATATCACCGTCCGGGCGATGGCCGACGAAGCGCTCCAGTTGGTCAACACGCCCGCACCGATCGGCAGCGCGGCCTAACCGAAAGTGTCTCGCACCAAATTCCACCGCTGACGCACGGCTTCCGGGGTGGCCACTCCCGTCACGCCGATCTGCTGCACCGTGATCGACGCGATCAAATTGCCGAATGCGGCCGCCTCGTCGAGGGACGCCCCGGTGGCCTTGGCACAGGCGATGGCCGCACTGCAACTGTCCCCGGCCCCGCACGGGTCGATGGGGCCCTGAACGGGGTACGCGGGAATCTCAAGCGATTCTTGGCCCGGAAAGGCCAGCACCATTCCAGTTTCGCCGCTTGTTAAAAACACCGGGCCATTCACCAAGTTCGCCAGCGTCGTCGCGTTCGGCGCCCAGCGCTCCGCTTCAATGCGATTCGGCTTCACGCTGACGTTGCGGAACTCGCCGATCTGCTCGCGGCTGTCGGCGAGTACGAACAACCCCGGTGACACCGCCAGTTGGCAAATCCAGTTGCGCACGTCAGTCGTGATGACTCCGCATTCGGCTTCACTCACTTGGTCAAGCACCAAGCACGCGTCGAAAGTCGGCCAAAGCCGATCGAGTTGCCCGGTCAATTGCGACTGCAACGCGATCGGCGTCGGTGTGCGGTTCTTGATGTCGAGCCGATTCAACTCGCGGACGTCATGCCCCGCTTGCAACATCGGCTTCGTGTACGTCGGCGTGCGGCGTTCGGAATTCCGAATCACCGACGACGTGTCGACGGTCGGCAACTTCGCCAGGGCCTGCATCAGTTCGTAGCCTTCGCCATCGTCGCCGATGATCGAAATGGGCACGATCCGACCGACCCCCAACGCCGCGAGATTATTCACGACGGTACCGAGCGCACCCGGGTACGAGCGCACGCCGACCACTTGGTAGGCGGTCAGTCCCGTTTCGACGGACAGTTCATGGCGGGCCGCGTCGATATCAAGGTAGCGATCTAGAAACAGATCCCCGACCAGACCAATGGTCTTGCCGGGGAGTTGCGTCAAAATGTGTTCGATGAGTTCGGTGGTGAGCATCGAGGGCCATCGGAGCGTGAAGCGATTTCATTTCTTGATACGCAAAGTCACCTCGTACTTCTGGCCGAGTTGGTTCTTCAACTCCGGCGCGGTCAAGGTGAAGCCGCCGTCGCCGACACTGTAGACGAACGGTTTGTCGGTCGAGGGGTCGTTCGGCACGGGGACTTTTTTGATGTCCGCCAGCTCTTTCGGCAGTTGCCCGGCGAGGGCGGTGTGGATGCGGATCGCTTCGTGAGTCCGCAGGAGCGCAATCCGGCGTTCGGTGCGTGCTAGGCTGTAATAAACTTTCTCCATCGCTGGCAGGATGTTCAAAAAGACTTGCGTGATCGGGTCGCCCTTGGCGTCGGCTTTCAATTTTTTGACGCGGTCGATCATCTTCTCGACACCGACGGTGGCGTCGGGGCCGCCGAGCAGAAACCATTTCCGGTAGTCGTCGGCGATGTCGCGAAAGCGCTCGAAGCTATTCAGGAAGACCGCTTGCACGGACGGCATCGCGGCGACTTCGCCTTGGTTGCGGCCGCGCGCGAACAGCTCTTTGCGAGCCTCTTCATGGTGCGTTTCCGCTCGGGCGATCAGTTCCACTCGGATGCCGATGTCCACCAACCCGGGAGTGAGCGGTTCCCCCCGGAAACTCTTCATCGCCGCCAAGGTCAATTCCAGGGCCCGTTCGGGCGTCAACGGGCTTTTCCGCATTTCCGCAATACCGGCGAGGAAGCTTTCGCTGAGTTGATCTTCACCGTCGAGACCGGGTCGAGGATCGAGGAACGGTTTCGGTAACGTGCTGAGCGCCCAGTACAAATTCGGGGCATCGGGTTGTTCTAGAAACGTATCGATCCGGCCCAAGAAGATAGAGTCGATGGCGATCGCCACGAGCATGACGATCAGCGTTGGGCCTTCGCCGATGTGCCGACCCATTTGCAGCCCGGTTTGAATCGTCCGCAAAGCATCATCGGTCCGTTTCTCGGCGAGTTCGAGCTTGAATCGCAGCGATAAAAAGCGGGCAAACTCGCGGAACGACTGAATTTCGGCGAGCCGGTCGCCGATGGCATCGTTGGGATTGGTCGGGGCACTCGTCCAATCGCACTGTTTGCAGCGGGTCGCGTATTCCAATTCGCGGAACAGCGACTTGTACTTTTGCAGATACTGCGCCACCTCCTTGACCGGGAATTCATCGATCTTCGCTTCCTCCCAAAGAAGCACCCGGTCCCATTCCGCTTTCGACTTCGCCGGATCACGCTCCAATGGTGGCTTGGCCGCGGTGGCCTTCAAATAGTGCAACATGGCATTGCCCGGCACGCGATCCCGAGCGCTCGGCAGCAATTCGTACCGGAGAGCGGGCCTCGTTTCGACCGCCGGATCGACGGTGAGTTTCACCGGCGGCAACTCGGCCAGCACGACCACGGGGAGCAGTAGCAAAAACAGCAATGCACGCATGGGAACCTAACGGGTTGAAGTTCAAATTAAGTTATCTGTGAACTACCGTAGCAGTGGCTTCTGCTGCGCGTCGAGGTACGACACGCCCGCCGTGAGAATGTTGCGACGCAGTTCCAAGCTGCTGGCGATTTCATCCGGTGTCGGGCCTCGTTCGGCAGCACGGGGCACCATCGGAGGCGAATAGGGGCGTAGATCGTCATCGGCGATCGGTTGAGAAGCGGGTGTTTCCACCGTCCGCGGCGTCGACGTTGGTGAAACCTGTTTCATTTCCACTTCGGCGAGTCGCGCCTCGGCGTCATGGATGCGCCAGCCGAAAACCCCCACCGTGATTAGCAACACGGCGACGGTGCCGCCGGTTAAGATCTGCCAAGTGCGCACTTGGCGATCCCGCGACACTTGGCCGGCACGGAAATAAAAGTTCGCTTGGCCGACGTCGGCGGGAGCCGGGCGGAGGGCGGCGAGGCGGTGTTCGAATGAATCGGTCAAGAGATCTGGCATGGTGCCCTCAACTGTTCCCGGAGCCGGGTCAACCCGGTTCCATAGCGTCGGAATACGGTACTTGCGGAGCTGCCCAGCACGTCCGCGATTTGTTCGAAGGTCAGTCCGCCCCACAGGTGCATCACAATGATTTCGCGGAGATCATCGGGCAAGGTCGTCAATGCGGTTGCGGCCGACTGGGCATCCAACCCGGCGGGATCGTCGGCGGGCACGAACCAAGTGACGGTCGCTTCAGCGGCTCGGGTTTCGTAGGTGTTGCGCCGGCGCGCCGCCCGGGCGGCATCGCGGGCCGCATTCCGAACCACGGCGTAAAGCCAGGGTACCGGTTTATCGGGTGGGGTTCGTAACCGCACGAGTTTCAGGAACGCGGTCTGCACGACGTCGTCGGGGGTGCCGCACCACTGCCGGGCGAACAGGGCCAGTGCCGCGCCGTGGGTGGCCACCAATTTGCCGAACGCTTCGGGTTCCATTGCAGATTCCGACGCCGCTGCGGCGCCGGCATTTCAGGTCAATCGGTTCCGCAACCGGAGAGTTTCTGGAAAGGACACCGCATTCAGCTTACAATGGATCAGCTTCGGCGATTCCGCGGGCTGTGTAAGATAGGTCGGTGATCAGCCCGGAACCCGCCGAGTCAAACTCTAGCTCATCATCCTGTTTTTTCCGACCACCGACTGCGCCACGACGAACGACACCAGGAGAACCTTAATGGCCACCGCGCAAGGAATACTCGACGGCCTCCGCTCGCAGATGGATCTGACCGCGTTCCAAAAGCTGAACTGGGAATGCAGCTTCCCGGAGTATTTGGAAATCGTGATGAAGCAGCCCACCGTGACGCGCACCGCGTACCAGCGGCTCTTCGATATGATTCTGTCGCACGGCACGGAAGACATCTACGAAAATAAAGACAAACTCACCCGGTTCAAATTCTTCACCGAGTTTGCCACCCGCCACGGCGACGGTATCTACGGCCTCGACCGCCCCTTGATGACGCTCGTGAACACGTTCAAGAGCGCCGCGCTGGGGTATGGCACCGAACGGCGGGTGATTCTGCTGCACGGCCCCGTCGGCAGTGCGAAGAGCACCATCGCCCGCCTGTTGAAGCGCGGGCTGGAAGAATACAGTCGCAGCGACGCGGGCCAGCTCTTCAGTTTCAGTTGGAAGAGTCCGGATGGTACCTACGCCAAAGATCCGATGCACGGCGAGCCGTTGCAGTTGATCCCCGAAGAATACCGCGCGGAACTCCTCGGGCAACTCAACGCCCAAGCCACGGGGCCAAACCCGTACACGATCAAGATCAAAGGTGACCTCTGCCCCGCCAGCCGCTACGAGTTCCGCGAACGCCTCACCCAGTACAACGGCGACTGGTTGGAGATGCTCAAGCACGAGGTGAAAATCTTCCGCTTGACCCTCAGTGAAAAAGACCGCATCGGCATCGGCACGTTCCAGCCGAAGGACGAGAAGAACCAAGACAGCACCGAGCTGACCGGCGACATGAACTACCGCAAGATCGCCGAGTACGGCAGCGATTCCGACCCGCGCGCATTCAACTTCGACGGGGAATTGAACATCGCCAACCGCGGCATTGTGGAATTCATCGAAGTGCTGAAGCTCGATGTGGCGTTCCTCTACGACTTGCTCGGCGCGTCGCAGGAACACAAGATCAAGCCGAAGAAGTTCGCCCAGACCGACATCGACGAAGTGATTTTGGCCCACACCAACGAGCCGGAGTACAAGCGGCTCCAGAACAACGAGTTCATGGAGGCGTTGCGCGACCGGACAGTGAAGATCGACATTCCGTACGTCACGCGGCTGCGCGACGAAGTGCGGATTTACGAAAAAGACTTCAACGACGTGAAAGTGAAGGGGAAACACATCGCCCCGCACACGGTCGAAGTGGCCGCGATGTGGGCCGTGTTGACGCGGTTGAACCCACCGAAGAACGCCAGCCTGAGCCTGATGCAGAAGCTGAAACTGTACAACGGCAAGACGATGCCCGGGTTCACCGAAGACAACGTCATCGAACTCAAACGCGACGCGATCCACGAAGGGATGACCGGCATCAGCCCGCGGTACATCCAAGACAAGATTTCCAACGCCCTCGTGGCCCACCCGGACGAGGACAACATCAATCCGTTCATGGTCATCAAGCAGCTCGAGGACGGCCTGCGCCACCATGCCTTGATCAAGGACGAAGACCAGCACCGCCACTTCAAAGAGCTGCTGTCAATCGTGCGGGAAGAGTACGAAGACGTGGTGAAGAACGAAGTGCAGCGGGCCATCGCCGCCGACGAAGAAGCGCTGACCCGGTTGTGCGGCAACTACATCGACAACGTGAAGGCTTACACCCAACGCGAGAAAGTCCGCAACCGCTACACCGGCGCCTACGACGACCCCGACGAACGCCTGATGCGCAGCGTCGAGGAGAAGATCGACATCCCCGAGGGCCGCAAGGAAGATTTCCGCCGCGAAATTATGAACTACATCGGGGCGCTGGCCATCGACGGCAAGAAGTTCGATTACCGCACCAACGAGCGGCTGCAAAAAGCCTTGGAACTGAAGCTCTTCGAGGATCAAAAGGACACGATCAAGCTCACGAGTTTGGTGAGCAACGTCGTCGACCGGGCGACCCAAGAAAAAATCGACGTGGTGAAGGCTCGCCTGATCCGCAACTACGGGTATAACGAATCGAGTGCGACCGATGTGCTCAACTTCGTCGCCAGTATTTTTGCTCGGGGACAGACGAAGAAGTAGTGGTCAGTGATAAGTGGTCGGTGGTCAGATGAAACAGCGGTTCAGTTTTCTGGCCGCTACACACTGATCACTGCAAAGTGCCGGGTCGAGGATGGGTGGGGGCCTGACAGACCTGAAGGGGTGAACCTGGTCAGGCCGGAAGGTGCAGCCATAAGTCGTGGAGGGTGCTGCTCAGGGCACCCCCATCCTTCCCCGCCCCGGCGCTGTTTTGACACTTCGAAAGACAACTTGACTCAGAGGTACGATCAGGTGTAATTTGGTGCCAAGTCATCACGTCATCTGGGTACTCATCATGATCGCACTTTTTCGGTTAACCGGGGTGGCCTTTCTCATCGGCTGCACCTTGGGGACAGCGACGTCCCTAGCGCAAGTTGTGCCTGCACCGCCTGTGGTGGTTGTCTCGTCGGCCAAGATCAAACCGATAGTCAAGGCCAACTCCGTACTGAGAAAAGACGGCGACTACGATATCGACTTCGAGGTCGTGTACACTGTCGGGTCGAAGGACACTTTCAGTACAGAGGGAGTCTCCGTGTCTCGTATCGCGAGCGGTCCGTTCGATAGCGATACACTGACCGCCGTATCCCGAGGCCCCGGCGACGAGCTGGCCAAGGGTCAATCTGTCACGATCAAGTACTCTTTCGTAGGCAAAAGGGCCCGGGATTACAAGATCGGCGTGACCATGACCGTTTTGGATGCGGCGACCAACTTGAGGGAATACAAGCACGCCCGCAGCATAACCGTCCCCGGTCGGGATCAGTAGTCACGGACACCAACGTCCCCGACACACAAAAAGCGAGGATAGTCATGCGCACAATGCGTGCCGCCTACACTTTGATGGAACTGCTGGTCGTTATCGCCATCTTGGCGGTGCTCATCGGGCTCCTGCTACCCGCCATCCAAAAAGTGCGAGCGGCCGCCGCACGCATGCACAGCACGAATAACCTCAAGCAGTTGGCCTTGGCCGAGCACCATTGGGCTGCAACAACAATGGGACATTCCCGTCTGGTCGTGGCGTCGATGTGAATCATGGACGACTCTATTCCGCCCATGTCGTCTTGCTCGCCTACATCGAATAAGAGGCCGAATATTGGTCGCAAATCGCGCCGGCCACTACCGGCCTTAGCTCGGCCCAGAATATAAAAGTATTCAAGAGTGCTACGGATCCCACACTGACAACTCCTGACCTCACCGGGTTTACGAGTTACGCTCTCAATTTATTCGTCCACTACAATTACACAGTCGGCCCAGAAAAGGGGATGACCGATGGTTCCTCGAATACCATTCTCATTGCCGAACGCTACGCCTATGGCTGCAACAAGCGTGGTGTGTCGTGGCTCGAGATTACGGGTGAAACGGCCTTTCCGCCAATATCCTTCGGCTCTGGTGCTCCCGCGATCAGTTTTGAAAGATCCCCTCTTTTTGGGGACATCAATTGTCACGATTTTCTACAGTTTCCTGATAAGCCAGTACCAACTGTGACCTTCCAAACCGCCCCGCGGATTGAGGATTGCGACCACCGGCAACTGCAGGCTAGCCAGCCGAGTGGTTTGCTAGTCGCCCTCGCCGACGGCAGCGTCCGAACGATTTCGTCGACGATCAGCAACACCACATTTTGGGCCTCCGTCACCCCGGCCGGCGGCGAAGTCCTGGGAAATGATTGGTGATTCTGGAATCGAGAAATTTGAAGGTGGCCGGCAGTGTTCTCACACTTTGATCTCATCCGGGTATTTCTGCCGCCACCCTTGCGGTTGACCATTTCGCAATCGACTTCCTCACCCGAATAAACCCCGCACGGGGGTTCCTTCGGTGAGGGTGAGTTCCCGTCCTAAACGATCCGTCACCAGTTGTTGTGGGTCGATGCCTAAGGCGTGGTACATCGTGGCGGTCAGGTCGGCGGGGGAAACGGGGTTCTCAGTCGGTGCGGAAGCGGTTTTGTCGCTGGCCCCATAAATGCTCCCGCCGCGGACACCGGCCCCGGCCAGCACCGCTGAATAGCACTTCGGCCAATGTTCCCGTCCGGCGTTGACAACCCGCGGCGTGCGGCCGAACTCCCCGACCCAAACCACGAGCGTTTCGGCGAGTAAGCCGCGGTCGTTCAAGTCGTCGAGCAGCGCCGAGAAGGCTCGATCCGCGGGGGGCATGAGGCGATCTTTCAGACTCGGGAAGTTGTTGCCGTGCGTATCCCAAAATGCTTGGCCGTCGTCGGGCCAGTTCACCGTGACGAATTTCGTCCCCGCTTCGATCAACCGCCTTGCCAGCAGACAACTCTGACCGTGCGAATGCCGGCCGTAGGCATCTCGTAATTTGGGCGATTCGAGATTGAGATCGAAGGCTTTCGCCACCGCCGGGGCCATCAGCAGATCGAGTGCCTTCTGACGCAGACCGGAATTCGAGTCGCTCGGAGTACCGGATCGATCGAGCCGGCGGCAGAGGTCGGCCCGCGATTGCAACCGGTCGGTCGGGACGTCGGACATCGCGGCCAAACCGGCGACGGCGAACTGCGGCGCATTCGGGTTCCCGGTGATCAAGAACGGATCGTAGCTCGTGCCGAGCCAGCCCCCGTTTTGTCCCGGAGCCGTCCCGCCCGGTGCGGCCGGATGCGACACCACCCAAGGCAGCGTCACGGCGTTCGGCAACGCCCCGATGGGGAAATGCTTCTGCACCATGGCACCCAGACACGGGGCATCCGAACGGCTGGGGCCGTCGGCGTCCGAATTGATTTTGACGGCGAGGCGGCCGGTCATCAAGTGGTGCGTTGGAGACAGGTGCGCCGGATCGGTGTGCGACATCGACCGGACGACGCTGTAGTGCTTCGCCCGCTTGGCCAACTCGGGGAAATGCTCACCGATCATCAATCCGGGAACCGTCGTGGCGATGGGTCGGAAGGCACCGCGGACTTCGACGGGGGCATCGGGCTTCGGATCCCACGTGTCGATGTGGCTCGGCCCGCCCCACATGTACAGCAGAATCACCGACTTGGCTTTGGCAATCTTCGCCGCCGGCGACTCCGCGAGCGCCAGGAGCGAAGTTAAACCGAGGCCCAGTGGAGCCAAGCACCCCGCCCGGAGAATCTCGCGGCGGTGAGGCCCACGGCAGAGTCGATGCATAGCGGAATCCAAGAAGGGTGCACTGGCAGTAAAAGCAGTGTACCTCAGCGAGGAGTTCCGTGCAAGGATCTTGTGCAGCCATATTCTTAGAATGACTCTGGCAAATCTTTCTGACGGCCGATTCTGACCCTGAAAGGGTCATTCCATCAGCCCAGGTCGGAGGTCGCGCAGCGGCCGGAGGCCTGGGTAGTGCGATTCGGAACATGGAGACGCCCTGAAAGGGCGGTTCCAAGGATAGCTCCGAACCGTCCCTTCAGGACGGAGGCCGTTTTCCGGGTCAAGGTTCCCAGGCCTCCGCCGGCGGCGCCGGCTCCGACCTGGGCTAGTGGAACGGCCCTTTCAGGGTCAGAATCGACCGCCAGAAAGATTTGCCACTCTCGGGGCGATGGCCAGGACAGCGTCGGACATTGCACGCCTCCGAAAAAGTGGTGCTTTCAGATTCCCATAGCGGCATGACGAGAATACGGTTGACTGCGGGGCAGAAACCACTTGATGAGAAGTGTGTTTCACGATCGTCGCAACAAGACAATTCAATAGCGCCAGATCAAGTCCAAGGTGATCCGGTACTGGAAGGCGTCGCGGCTCCCGGTGAGCGGGAGTTCGAAGGCGCCACCGAATTCCCAGCGGTCGCTCGGTTTGTAGCGGGCACCGGCAGCGACGGTCAGCAGGCCCGTCCCCTTCCGCGGCGAGCCGAAGTTTGCGAGATCACGCCCTTCGACGCCGAGGTCGCGGGTGGTACCGTCGGTGGTGTAACGCAACCAGTTCATTTCGACGAGCGGGAAGAATTTGCCCTTGTTGCCGACGTCGAAATCCAAGTGGCCGCTGGCGTAGAAGTAGTCGCTCCGGCTACGGTTGAGCGAGAACGAGTAACCGCTAGAAGCGAGGCCGTTGAGTGTGCCGAACTTCGTGTCGAACAGCCGGCGGCCACCCGAGAGGTACGGCACAATCGAGAGTTTGCCCGTGTCTTGGAACACCTTGCTCGACCCGACCGGAATTTGGAACGTCCCGCCGACGGTGAGCAATGTTTTGGTGTCCGCGTCGCGGTAGAAGATGTACTTCGGCCCCAGGTGAATTTCGGATAGACCGAAGCCATCTGTCAGGGTGGAACCGCTTCCCGGATTGAACCCGGACGCCCCCAATTTGTTGATCACCACCGAGAACCGATCGGTGATGGCCAAGCGACCTTGCAACCCGACGAACCAAGCGCTGCCACCTTGAAACAGCCCGGCACCGCCGGGAATTTTTTGGTAGATGGCGATCGGACGCAGTTCCGTGAGCGACCGCGGATCTTCGAACAAAAACGGATTCGTCACGGGTGAAATGAAGTTGTTGAACTCGCAATCACTTTTGAAAAGTGAGCGGCCACCGCCACGACCCCCGCCGAGAATGTCGTCGATCTTATCGCCGAGTTGATCGGAGCGCCGTGACTTCAGGTCATCGTCATCCATTCGCGGGTTTCGCACGAGTCGGCCCTCGCCACTCCGTTTCAATTTGCCGTTGCTCAAGTAATCGAAGGGGTCGTCCACCGCGGCGGTTCGAGATCGACCGCCCGAATCGGGTAAATCGGCGGCGTCCCGTTTAGCGGAGTTGAAATCGGACACGCGAACGTTGCCCCCATTCCCCACCGGGGAAAGTCGGGCGGCCGGTTCCGTTCGCGGTTGTTCCAACGAGGAAGGCCTGTCGCCGGGACGTAAGTTTGGTCGGAGCGACTGAGACAGAATGGGTGCCATCAACACGGCTGCGGGGTCGGCAAGAGTCGGGACGACCGGAGATTCGGACTGAGCGACTGCGCGGTGCTCCAACCCAGCCAAACCGGCTGCGGTGAACAACAGCACTCGGCACATCCGAGCCAGCATCGGTCATCCTCCGTGACTGTGGCGAAACTGCAGGTACAGCTTCCGCCCGCCGACCCCGCGCATCCTGCACGAGATCCGATTCCGAACTGGGAGTTCGGATCGTTCCGCCAACCAACTTCGACAGATCAGGTTGGGTTCGGCGAACCAGGATGGCCATGCCGGCCGATTTGAAAAGAGTACGTACGGGACAACCGCTACAAATTACCAAATGGGTGCCGTTGCGAACGGATCCACTCCCGGTTCACTTCTTCTCTTGGGCCTTGAGCTTCTGCAAATGGGCTTGGCCGACGTCCCACATATAATCGGGCACCTTGTAGGTCTCCACCGCTTCGGTCAGATGCTTCCGGACATTCTTGGCGTCGCCTTCCGCGTCGTACCAGAGGCCGACGTAGAGATTCGCGTAGAAACGAGCCGACTTCCCGACCGGAGTGTTCGCCTTGATTTTCTCGGCGGCCGCGAGGACGTCTTCGGGCTTCAATTTGCCGGCATACAGCTTTTGAATCTCGGCCATCGGCACGCGGGTATCTTGGGTTACATCGATGAGCGCCTTTTGCGATTTCTCTTTGCCGGCCACCTTCACATTGCAGAGGTAGTGCCAAACCGCGTTCTCCACGTCTTCGGGATTCACCGTTTTGTGGGTGTCGAACTGCTTCACGCCGTCCGCGAATTTTTCGGCGTAATAGAGTGCAATCCCCCGACGCCAGTGCTCCGGGGCGAATTTGGGATTCTCTTTGAGGAACGCATCGAAATCGGCAATGGCTTCGGGGAATCGGCCGAGCTTGAGTTGAGCATCCCCGCGGCGGTCGTGGGCCGCAGCGAGTGCCGGGTCGAGCTTCAGTGTCGCCGTGAACGATTCCACCGCCGCGGTGTTGTCGCGTAGGCCAAGTTGGGCCATGCCGAGCAAGTAGATAGCATTCGTGCTTTTGGGATCGGCCTTCACGGCGACCGCGGCGAGTTCGGCCGCTTTGGCGTAGTCCTTTTTGTTGTAGGCGCGGTCGGCTTCCACCAAGGGGTCGGCCGCATGGCCGCACGCCGTACACGAGATCAACACCGCGATGAGGAGAATGGCACGCATCAGATTGGCCCGGCAAGTTGGTGAGAGAGCATGATATTCGCTCCGGTTGGGAACCGCCAACTTGAACTCGCGGTACCGGATGTATAATGCCACTTCTTCTCCTTTGAGTCTTTCATCTGGGTGGCGAATGGAAAAGCAAAAGATGTTGCAGATTCTGGTGCCAGCGCTCGCGCTCGCCGGAATCATCGTCATCGCAGGCCTCATCGTGTACGGCACGGCACCCCAGGTGGAAACCACGAAAGGGGATCCGAAAGATCATAAGCGCCCACCGTCTGCAGCGGATCGAAAAATGATGGCCGAAGTCAAGCCGTCTGGCGATGGGATCGGCAAGACCAAACCTGAAGCGGATGCCCCCGGCAGCAAAGATTTGGGCGATGGCTTGAAAGTCTGGGATCTGAATATGGGCGAAGGCGATGTGACCATCAACGAATCGGACTTGGGCCTCTGGCACTACACGGGCTGGCTGCCGAATGGCACCGTCTTCGACAGCAGCATCAAGCGTGGCGACCCGACGCCGTTCGGTTTGACACAAGTGATCCAAGGGTGGACGCGCGGACTTGTGGGCATGAAAGTCGGCGCGATCCGCCGCCTCTACATTCCCAGTCAACTCGCCTACGGGAGCCAGGGCAAAGACCCGATCCCCCCCAACACCGACTTGGTCTTCGAAGTGAAGTTGATCCGCATTTCGCGGTGAGGACTCGCTCCGTTCTTTTTGAAAGGATTTCGATGAAAACGTTCTGCTGGTTCCCCCTGCTGGCCCTCGTGGCGGCCCTCGGATTCTCAGTGGCGGCCACCGCCGAAGACAAAAAAGACGACATCTACAAGCTGCCGTCGCTCGAAGACAAAGGCTGGAAGAAACAAGACAGCGGCCTAAAGATTTGGGACGTGACCGAAGGCAAAGGTGACGTGGTGAAGGCCGGCGCGACCGTGAAGGTTCACTACACGGGCTGGCTGACCAACGGCACAGTCTTCGACAGCAGCCGCAAACGCGACGAAGCCATCTCCTTCGGTTTGAATCAGGTCATCAAAGGCTGGACGGAAGGCGTGCAGGGGATGAAGGTCGGCGGCACCCGCCGGTTGTTGATCCCCGCAGAACTCGGCTACGGCGCCGCCGACAAAGGCGACATCCCACCGAATTCGACTCTCGTGTTCGATATCGAACTCCTCGAAGTCAAGAACAAGTAACCCCGATCGATCAGCCGTGTCGTTCTCGGCACGGCGTCCGTTTCACCCGAGGATTTCTCACCATGGCTGCCGATCCGTTTGCTTTGCCCGATATCAATTCCCCGGAGTGGGTCGCACGGCCCGATGGGATGCGCGTGTGGGATGTGACCGTGGGCGCAGGCGACCCGGTGAAAGCCGGCGCCACCGTCACCGTGCACTACACCGGCTGGTTGCTCAACGGCACCGTCTTCGACAGTAGTAAAAAACGCGGCCAGACGATCTCCTTCGGCCTCGGCCAGGTCATCAAAGGTTGGACGCTCGGCGTTCCCGGCATGCAGCCCGGCGGGGTCCGCTTGCTGCACATTCCACCCGAAATGGCCTACGGCGCCCGCGGCTCACCCGGTGCCATCCCTCCGAACTCGACTTTGCTGTTCGAGATCGAACTGGTGAGCTCCAAGTAGGCCGGAATTCGGAGTTCACCACAGAACCACTTGTGGTGAACTCTTTCGGAGCGCCTCAATGCTATTCGCCGCCGACGACTTGGAAGGCATCGCCAACGACTCCGGCAAGAAGATCGTCGTGACGATCATCGTGTCGGCGATCACCTCGCTGGCCGCGTTTCTCTTCGGGCGCTATTACGGGCGTTACAAAGCGCGCCGAGAATGGCAGAGCAAAGAGTTTCTCAACCGCGTCATCGTCAGTTTGAACATTCTCAGCGACGGGACGTTGAAGATCCGCACGGTGCTCGAACGGAGCATCGAGGAAGTCTTCTTGAACCCGATCGCCATCGAGAAGATCCAGGCCGCCGTAAAACTCTGCACACCCGACAATCCGATCTTACCGATCCCGAAAGAGGATCGCTGGTACCTGCTCAACTTCGTGCTTAACTCCGTGGCGGAGCATTTCGTCGCCGGGCAACTCAAGCTCGATGCCGGCCAACCCGTCACGACGCTGCGTTACGCCCTGTTCTTGACCTGCGAAGTGGTCGGTGACGAGCGCATTCGCAAAGTGCGGGCCATGCTCGTGCGCCGTGATCTGCTCGACGATTTTCCATACGCGGACAGCTTGCCGAAACTCGAAAACCCTTGGCACGAAGACCGGATCAAAACGCTCCGCCGCGCCGCGAAACTGATCCGGACAGAACCGGATCAGTTCTTGGTGCTGGAAACATGCGTCTGAGACCGCTCGGGTCAAACTTCCCAACTCAGGATCATCCATGTTCCGCACTCTGCTCACCCTCGGTTTGACCATGGCTCTGTTCCCCTTCGCTCGGGCCGACGATGCCCCACTGGCCAAACTCTTCGACCAATATCTGAAGGAAGAGTTCCAGCGCCATCCGGCGTTCGCCAGCAGCCAGGGGAATCATGAGTACGACGACCAACTCGACGATCTGTCGCCCGCCGCGCGGGCCAAGGATCGCACGGCGTCCGAGAAATGGAAGAGCACACTCGATGGGTTCGATGCCGCGTCCCTCACGGCCACGGGTAAGATCGACCTCCAGATTTGGCAGCATTCGTTGAAGTCGCGGTTGGAACTCCAAATCCTCGGACTCGATCCGTTCGAATACGACCCGCGCGAATTCGGAACCTACATCAGCGACAGCGTCTTCGGGCTGCTCACACAATCGACGCTCCCCAAAGAGCGGAACATCGCCAATGCGGCGGGACGGATCGGGTTCATCCCGAAAGTCATCGCGGCGGCCATGGCCAAGGACGACAAGAAGCTGCTGAGCCGGTGCCCGAAGATCTTGACGGAAATCGCCATCAAGCGGAACCTCGGTGCCATCGTGTTTTACGAGAAGGAAATCTTCACGCTGACGGGTGAAACCGCGGCCACCAGCCCGCTGACCGCACCTTGCCTCACAGCGGTGAAGTCGCTCAAAGAGTACCAGACGTTTTTGCAGAAGGATCTGCTGCCCCGTTCCAATGGCGAGTGGCGCATCGGCAAAGACACGTTCGCCAAAAAGCTCATGTACGATCTGGACGCCGGGTACACCGCCGACGAAGTGTTGAAGCTGGCGGAGAGCGAAGCCGAGCGCGTCGAGCGCGACATGTATACGGTGGCGCGCCAACTCTGGTCGAAGACATTCCCCCGCAAAGCACTCCCGCCGGACGATGCGCCCGGTCGCCGCGAAACGGTGAAACTCGTGCTCGACGAACTCGGCAAGGATCACGGCAAATCGGAAGAGATCGTCGAAGATGCGCGCAAGACGGTGGCGAAGATCCGCAAGTTCATCGCGGAAAAGAAGATTCTAACGCTGCCCGATCCGGATCGTTGTCGGGTGATCGAAATGCCCGAATTCCAACGGGGATTCTCGGCGGCCTATCTGAATCCGGCTCCGGCGCTCGATAGCCAAGCCAACAGTTTGTATGCGGTCTCGCCACCGCCGGCCGACTGGCCCGAGAGTCGCCGCGAGGCCTTCTTGTGCGAATACAACCGCTCGATGCTGCAAATCCTCACGATCCACGAAGCCTATCCCGGACACTATGTGCAGTTGGAATACGGCAACCGCCATCCATCACTGATCCGCAAAGTGCTGTATTCGGGCGTCTACGCCGAGGGGTGGGCGGTCTACACCGAGCAGATGATGCTCGACCAGGGGTATGGTGACGGCGACTTGTCGCTGCGGTTGCACCAACTGAAGTTCTACATCCGGGCGGTGCTGAACGCGATTCTCGACAACAAGATGCACTGCACCGAGTTCGCCGATGCGGACGCCATGAAACTGCTGATGGAACGGGGGTTTCAGACGGAAGGGGAAGCGTTCGGCAAGGTGCAGCGAGCCAAGCAGAGCAGTTGCCAACTGAGCACGTACTTCATCGGGCGGATGGCCTTTTACAACCTGCGGCAAACCATCCAACGCCGCGACGGAGACAAGTTCGACCTCGGCAAGTTCCACGAAACGGTGCTGAACCAAGGAACGATTTCGGTGAAGTATCTGCCGGAGCTGTTCAAGAAGTAAGCGAGGTCTATTGAGCTGTTGAAAAGATTGCTGTCAAGATCATCGAAACGAAGTGAACGTGTACAAGTCACCCGGCCGCTTCACTGGTGGGGATGCCAGAGGGCATTTTCACTCCGTGGATGGCTTCGTACACTTCCTGGCGATGAACGGGAACATCCTTCGGCGCGACGATTCCGAGGCGGACTTTGTCGCCGCGGATTTCCACGATGGTGATGACAATGTCATCGTTGATCACGATCGATTCGTTGTTCTTGCGAGACAAAACCAACATGGGTGTCGAGCCTTGGATGCGGTCGAAGATTTCACGCAAGTCCAATTGAGTAGAAATACTTCTCACATTTCACTGTAAAGCTGGGCGCTTTCCGGAGTCAAGTCGCCGAAGTGGATCCCGGCACAATTGTTAGAATGGGGGTTTGGGTCATCGGAACGCACCGAGGCGGTCGAGTACGCCGTGGGACTAAGATTTCAGCATTTTTGATCCAAGACGCGGGTTGGGGAGCATGGTGCAGCCCCGCCGGCCCGAATCGAAAAATAAGCAGAAATTCAGCGAATATTTTACCGCGGACACTTGCCGAATGGCCCGAGGACGCCGATTTCTGGTGATCCATCACTTGCCGGTCTGTGTCGAATTGATAGCATGTTTTTATCTCAAAATGGCTAAACACAACCGTTGGCGTCGGTGTACGGCGGAAACAGCGGAGGGATGCTCGACCAATCGGCTACGGCTCGTTGGCCCGAGATTTTTACGAGGATGAGCGGGATATGGCGACGAACAAGGAACAGAAGCTCGGGCTGATTCAGCAATTCAAGCAGGACGAAAACGATACCGGCTCACCGCCCGTCCAAATCGCACTGCTGACCGCTCGGATCATCTACATGACCGATCACATGCGAACCCACAAAAAAGACTTCTCGAGTCGGCGGGGTTTGCTGAAAATGGTCAGTCAACGGGCGGGCCTGCTCCAGTATCTGCGGCAGACGGATCGCCCCAAGTACATGGAAGTGATCGCCAAACTCGGCTTGCGTAAGTAACCTCGACCCCTCCGAATGTCGAACGCCAGTTCCGCCCACTTTTCGGGCCGGCTGGCTTGCTGTGCACCCCGCCGCAACATGCGAAGGGGTTTCTAGAAGTGCCTGTCACCCGTATTGAACGTCCGTTTGGCTCGTCCACGCTGGTTCTCGAAACCGGCAAGCTCGCCAAACAGGCCCACGGTTCCGTCGTCGTCCAACTCGGCGAAACGCTCGTCCTCACCGCTGCCACCTCGGGCGGTGCCATCCCCGGCCGCGATTTCTTCCCCCTCCAAGTGGAATACCGCGAGCGCACCTACGCCGCTGGCAAATTCCCCGGTGGCTTCATCAAGCGCGAAACGCGGATGAGCACCAAGGAGACCCTCGTCTCGCGCTTCATCGACCGACCGATTCGCCCGCTGTTCCCCGTGGGCTACTTGAACGAAGTCCAAGTCATGGCCACGGTCATGGCGTCCGACAAAGAAAACGATCCGGACATCCTCGGCATCATCGGCGCCAGCGCCGCCCTGCATCTGTCGCCGATCCCATTCACGAAACCGATTGGCGCTGTCCGCGTTGGTCGCATCGGTGAAGAATTCATCTTGATGCCGACGCACACGCAGATGGAAGAGAGCGATCTCGATCTCGTCGTCGCCGCGACGCGGGACGCCGTCTGCATGATCGAAGGGTTCGCCCGCGAACTCCCCGAAGACATCATGGCCAACGCCATCGTTTTCGCGCACAGCCACATCCTCACGGTGATCGACGCGATCGAAGAGCTGCGCACGAAAGCCGGCCACGGGGCCAAGGAATACCCACCGGCCCCGGCCGAAAACCCAATGGTGGCCGAACTGCAATCCAAAATTGGGGCCGATCTCAAGAAAGCCTACCTCGCAGAAGGGAAGATCCACCGCTACACGGCGATCAACGAACTCAAAGACAAAACCAAGAAGCATTATTTCCCCGAGGGCGTCGCCGCTGGGAAATTCACCCCGGAGCAGTTCTCCGCCGGTTTCAGCACCCTAAAAGAAAATCTCTTCCAAGAGATCACGATGACCGGCACCCGGATTGACGGCCGTGCCCTCGATCAGGTTCGGGCCATTTCGTCGGAAGTGACACTCTTGCCACGCGTTCATGGTTCGGCCCTGTTCCAACGCGGTGAGACCCAAGCCCTCGTCGTCGTGACCCTCGGCACCGGCCAAGACGAACAAAAGGTCGACGGGCTGCAAGACGAAATCTCGAAGAAGTTCTTCCTCGACTACAACTTCCCTCCGTTCAGCGTCGGCGAGTGCAAGCCGATCCGTGCCCCCGGTCGCCGGGAAATCGGCCACGGGATGTTGGCGGAACGCTCGCTCAAAGCGGTGCTGCCCGCCTCCGCGAAGTTCCCCTACACGATCCGCCTCGTTTCGGAAATTCTCGAATCGAACGGGTCGTCGTCGATGGCCTCGGTTTGCGGTGGCACTTTGGCCCTCATGGACGCGGGAGTGCCGATCAAGCGGCCCGTCGCCGGCATCAGCATCGGCCTCTGCACCCGGGGCGATGAATATGTGTTGCTCACCGACATTCAGGGCGACGAAGATCATTACGGCGACATGGACTTCAAAGTCGCCGGGACGCAGAAGGGCATCACCGGGTTGCAACTCGATATCAAGCTCGAAGGGGTGACCGAAGACATCATCCGCGGGGCACTCGAACAGGCCCGCGGTGCTCGCATCAAGATCTTGAAGTCGATGCTGCAAGCGCTGACGGCCCCTCGGAACGACATCGCCGCCTCGGCCCCGCGACTGTTCCAAGTGAAGATCAACCCGGACAAGATCGGCCTGCTCATCGGGCCGGGCGGCAAGACGATCCGCGCGATCCAAGACGAAACCGGCGCGAAACTGGACATCGAAGAAGACGGCACCGTCACGGTGGCCGCCAACGATATGGCCGCGGCGATGGCCGCCAAGGGCAAGGTCGAAGCTCTCTGTGCCGAAATCAAAGTCGGTGCGATCTACGACGGCAAAGTGTCGAGCATCAAAGAATTCGGCGCATTCGTGGAAATCAGCCCGGGCCGCGATGGCCTGTGCCACATCAGCGAACTCGATCATGGTTACGTCCAGCACCCGTCCGACGTGGTCAAGGTCGGCGACAAGATCCAGGTTAAAGTGATCGCCATCGACGACCAAGACCGCGTGAAACTGTCGCGCAAAGCTCTGCTCGCACCGAAACCGGAAGGCGAAGAGGGCGCCGGCGGCCCACCTCCGGGTGGTAATGGTGGCTTCCGCGAAGAACGCGGTGGCGGAGACCGCGGCGGCGAACGGGGTGGTGGTGACCGCGGCGGAGATCGCGGTGGCCGTGGGCCCCGCCGCGAACGCCGAGACTAGAAATCGCAAAAAAGCCCAGCCGATATCGGCTGGGCTTTTTCGTGGGTGGTCGTCAGGCCGTTCCGCCACCGGTCGGAACCAGTTCCGGCTCGTCGATCCGTTCGAGGGGTTCCTCAAGCTCCAGGATCGCTTCTTCGCGCAAAACTTGGCGGGTCGGATCGCCCATTTCTTTGGGCCAGATGTGAAACCCGCCTTTGATTCCTTCCAAATCCCACGTGCCCCAAATGCCTTTGCCCTCGTTGTAGCCGGCATACAGCAGCGCATGCGCTTTCGAATACGCCTTGCGAAATTGGCAGGCACCGCTGCCGAGATCGTAGGTTCCATTCACCAAAAAGGGGCCGACGCGATCCCGACCTTCCCCGGTGATGCTGCCCGCGCGAAACGTGAGCAGCAACTCCATGGAGTGCTTGCCGGGCACGCGTTGATCCAAAAAGAAACCGAGCCAATTACCGCTGGGAAAACGAGAATCGGCTTCGACAGGTTCGAGATCGGCCATGATGTTTTTACTCGCGGACTTCCAGGGCGACATCACAAATGGACACGCAAATCATATGCCTCGTTCGGCCGACCATCGAACGGCAATTCCCGAATGATACAACATGATGAAACTATTCCTGGCTCAAGGATGATCTGCCCATGCCCGATGTCGTGGCCTTTGGCGAAGCGATGATGCGGCTCGCTCCGCCGCACTTCCAACGGATTGAACAAGCCCGTTCTTTCGATGTTGAAATCGGCGGGGCGGAACTCAACACCGCCGTCGGCCTCGTGCGTTTGGGCCGCTCCGCCGAGTGGGTGAGTGCCTTGCCGGCGAATCCACTCGGTGAAGCGGTGCGGAATCGCGTCCGGGAATTCGGCGTCGGTACCGGGGGTGTTCGCGTCACCGCCGAGGGACGCTGCGGACTCTATTTCCTCGAATTCGGTGCTGCCCCACGGGCGGGGTCGATTGTGTATGATCGCACCGATTCGAGTCTGGCACTGTCGAAGCCGGGTGATTTCGATTGGCCGACCGTGCTGCGCGGGGCACGTTGGTTCCATGTCACGGGGATCACGGCCGCTCTGAGCACGGGTTGTGCGGCACTGGTGCTTGAGGGGTTGCAAGCCGCTCGTCACGGCGGACTTGGGACGAGCCTGGATTTGAATTACCGGAGCAAACTTTGGAGCGTAGCGGACGCCGGCCGAACTTTGAGTGAACTCCTGCCGCACGTTGACCTGCTCATCGCCAGCTTGGCCGACGCCGAACAACTATTCGGAATTCGCGGGTCGAGCTTCGCCGAGGTGGCCCGTCAGTTCACCGACCGATTCGGCGTGAAGTTCGTGGCCGGGGTCGTCCGTGAGACGCCACTGGTCTGGCGCAACCGCTTTGGGGCCGTGGGCTATTCCGCTGGCCAATCCCAGGAAACTCCCACATACGAAGTCGAAATCGTGGATCGCCTCGGTACCGGCGATGCGTTCGCCGCCGGACTCATCCATGGCCTGCTCGATGGCGACTTCGCCAAGGGGTTGGCCTACGGTGCCGCGCTGGGTGCCCTCAAGCACAGCATCCCCGGCGACTTGCCGTTGATCCGTTTGGAAGAAGTGGAAGCGGTGCTCGCGGGGCAAGGACTGCGGATTCGACGGTGAGATTTTTTCGAGAAACGACTACCGGACACCGAATTCAGGCCCGGCCCGATCATTTTCATTTGACTCGTTGCTGCGGCGCCCTAACTTCTGGCAGGCCGGAAAAGCGTTTCCCCAAATAGCAGTCTCAATTGTTCGCTCGTTCGGCGTTGCCGAAACGGTGCACCCGCAGCCGGCCACCCTGTGTAGGAGTCACCCCCTCAATGGCTCATCCGGATCTCTTGTCCGATCCGCCTCCGTCGATCTCGGCGGCGGAATTGCGACGTCGTTTACTATCCTCGACGCCCCCACCGGCGTCGGCCTCCAACGATACGCTCGATTTCGATGCGATGGCGGCCCAGTCCGAGGCGGCTCACGCTGGGCCACCGCGCACCAGCGGCATCATCCGCCTCACGATGCCGAGCACCAACGGCCCCGTGGCGGCCGCTTCGCTGCCACCGATCAGCATCCCCACAACCCACGGTGGCCCCCAGCCACCACCGGGTTATCGCACCCGCGCACCGGGTGCCCTCGACCCCGCTTCCATGGCGATCGCCGGGATCACCGGGAGCACGCTCGGCGTCGTCGCCAACAAATACCCCGCCCCGAACTTACCGACGACGGGGATGCCTTCCCACGATCTGGGTGGTTCCCGGTTGATTCAAATTCCACCCGCGACGAGTGGTGCCAGCAGCAGCGCGAACCCCACGGCCGAAGATTACAAACGGGTTCGACACGAGAACCGCGAACTCCGCAAGTTGCTCGAAGAGATGAAAACGCTGCTCCAAGAGGCGAGCGAAAACGAGCAGAAAACGACCGTTCGCGAACAAGATTTGCTGGGCCAGATGCAGATCAAGCAGCGGCAACTGGACGAACTCACGGAGCAAATGCAGGCCATTGAAGATCAGGTCGCCAGCGGGGCCTTAGCTCCGGCTCCGGCCGTCCCCAAGACGCGAAGTGAACTCGACGAATGGGCGGACGACCTCGAAAAAGAAAATTCGAAACTGACCCAAGAGCGACGCAAGATCGAAGACGACCGCAAGCAACTTCGCGATGATGAAGAGTCACTCGAAACGCAGATGCGGCAAATGGAAGTGTCGATGGCCCGCGAACGGGCGCTGATGGCTAGGCAGGAAAGCGAATTGAAACGGTTGAGCGCCGAGATTCAACACGAACTCGACCTCATGCAGCGCGGCGACGTGGCTCTGCGAGATCAACTCTCGAAGTTCCAACGCCGCGCCGCCGACGTACTACAAACTGGCAAACCGTCCGGCCCACCGCCGAACGGTCGCAGATAATCGCACCGGCAGGGGCACCGATTCGGTTCGCCCCTACTTTTTGAGGTTTTCTTTCTCCGCCGCTTTCACTTTGGCGATTTTCTCGCCGATGGTCTTGCGGCGTTCGATGTCCCGCTTGGACACGTCGTCGAATTTCAACGCTTTAGTCCAAATCTCGACTGCTTTCTTCGTGTCTTTATTAGCGAAGTGGGCGTCCGCGAGGTGGTCCCAAATCTCCATGTGTTGGCCGTCGTCTTCGTCCGCACTCGCTTCCGTCAGCAGTTTGATGGCTTCTTCGTACTTCTTATTTTTATAAAGGACCCACCCGAGGCTATCCTGGTAGCCCGCATTCACTTTCTTCGCCAATTCGGCGTCGATTTTCTCATCTTTCAAGGCTTTTTCGCGGGCTTTTGCATCCAGGGCGAGCGCTTCCCGGATGAGCTTCTCCGATTCTTCGAGGTTCTGATCGTTGTCGGCCCAGATGAAGCCTAGGTCGTTCTTGTAGACAGCGTTCTCCGGCACTTCCTTCACCAACACTTCGAGGATTTTCGCAGCTTGGTCGATGTCTTTATTTTCGACGTACAACCCGGTGAGGGCATAGCGGAGGTTCCGCGTGAGGATTTCCTTCGGTTCCTTTTTCAACCCTTTGTCCGCTTTGATTTTCTTCATGATTTCGGGATAGATTTCGATCGCCTTGTCGAGTTTGCCGGCCTCCCGAAGGACATCCGATTTCAATTTCAAGGCGTACCAATTGCCACCGTTTTTGTCGGACGCGATGATCGCGTCGACCATGTTCAACGCTTCGTCGTGGTCTCCCCGACGCGCTTTCGCCTGGATCATTTTTTCGATGGCACCGCCGCGAGCCCCTTGGATATCGTCGCTTTCGTTTTCGCTATTCAGCAACTCCGCACACAGCTCTTCGACTTCCAAGAATTTCTTCTGCTCCCAATACAGGTCGATGAGGCCGTCGTAGGCTTCGCTCAGTTTTTTGCCGCTCTCGATCTTGAGTGCGTTCGCCTTGCAGAACTTGTAGAAGAGTTCGGCCGAGGTGTAATCTTTGACGTTGTGGGCCAACTTGGCCAGCACGAACGCCCCGTTGAACTTGAACGGAGCCTCTTTTTCCTTGGCGTCCGCTTGCAGTTTTGCGGCCACGGTCACCAGGCGTTTGGTCGCGGCCCGGTCTTTGAGGATCGCGGTCAGTTGATTTTGCATCGCCTCGGTGGTCGCCAAGTCATTCAGCTTGAGGGCCGTTTCCTTGAGTTGGCTATCGCTCGGTTGAGCGGGCACGGGGGCCCCGATCACCGAACTCCCCACCACCAGCACCGCGAGCCACGTCGCAGAAAGTATCCGCCATTGCAGAATCGTCATCACAAATCCCTTTCCTAGAACGCGGAAAATCATGCTACCCGTACTATCTTAACCGAGCGTCTTGCGGCGCACCATCCGGATTGGAAGCCACTATTCTCAGGCACTGAAGACCATGACGGCTCCGCCTCGCGATTCTAACCGCAGCAACACGTACCGGCGTTCGACGCCGATCCGCCGCCTTACCGCTCCGATCCGGCGTTTCTTGCACATCGAAGCGGCCAGCGGGGGCGTCCTCCTCGTCTGCACGATCCTAGCGTTGCTGTTGGCGAATTCGGCGTGGGCCAAGCCCTTCCACGATTTTTGGGACACGAGCCTGCGACTCGGGGCCGGAACCTGGGAACTCGACAAACCGCTGCATTTCTGGGTGAACGACCTATTGATGTCGATCTTTTTCTTCGTGGTCGGCCTCGAAATCAAGCGTGAGATCGTCGCGGGGGAGTTGAGCTCGCCCAAGAAAGCCGCCCTGCCCATCGTCGCGGCAATCGGTGGAATGCTGGTGCCCGCCGGGATCTACCTCGCGTTCAATCACGATGGCCCTGCCGAGCGTGGCTGGGGCGTGCCGATGGCGACCGATATCGCGTTCGTGGTCGGTTTGATGGCCGCGTTCGGCCCGCGTGTCCCATTCGGGCTGAAGATTTTTCTACTCTCGCTGGCCATCGCCGACGATATGGGCGCCGTACTGGTGATCGCGGTGGCGTACACCGAACATTTGAACGGATTGATGTTGGCACTCGCGGGTGCAGGCTTCGGTGTGCTGGTGCTGCTGAATCGGCTCGGCGTTCGCACAGTAAGCATTTACGTTGTCGTCGGGGCCTTCATTTGGCTCACCGTGTACAAAGCAGGAATTCACCCGACCGTCGCCGGCGTCCTTTTAGGGCTACTCACCCCCTCGGCGCCGTGGTTGACTCGTGAAACACTGCGGCTAGCGCTCACGGAGGTGTCCGGCCAGCTCGACGACACGTCCCCAGCGGTGGAACTTCGCCCGGACGATGTGGCCATTTTGCGCTATGCCGCACGCGAAGCCGTGGCGCCGCTGCAACGGATCGAAGATCGGCTGCACCCGTGGGTCGGATTCGTCATCATGCCGGTGTTTGCGTTGGCGAATGCCGGTGTCGAAGTGAAAACCGCTGCGATCCTCGACCCCGTCGCCTTGGCGATCATGGCGGGTTTGGTACTCGGGAAGACCGTCGGCATCGTCGGGTTCAGCTACCTCGCGGTGAAACTCGGGTTGGCGAATCTCCCGCGTGGCGTGACTTGGCGAATGCTCCTCGCCGCCGGGGTACTTGGCGGGATCGGCTTCACCATGTCGCTGTTCATCGCAGGTTTGGCATTCCCCGCTCCGCCGGAACTACTCGACGCCGCGAAAATTGGCATCATCGCGGGTTCGGCCATTGCTGCCGTTGTCGGTGCTGGGCTGTTGGCGTGGAGCACCCGCGAAACGAAGCCAAAAGTCTGAACTCATCACGGCCCGATGGCAGCGGGGCCACTTTCGCCGGTGCGGATGCGGAACGAATCTTCCAGGGCCAGTACAAAGATTTTGCCGTCGCCGATGGAGCCGGTGTCGCCGGTTCGAGCCGCGTGAATGATCGCTTCCACGGTGGCTTCCACGAACGCTTCATTGACCGCGATTTCGATTTTCAATTTGGGGATCAACCGCGTTTGAACTTCTTGACCGCGGTAGACTTCGGTGTAGCCGCGCTGCCGGCCACACCCGCGCACATCGGTGACGGTCATGAGGTACACATCGCGTTCGGCGAGTGCCAATTGCACCTCGTCGAGCTTTTCCGGACGGATGATGGCAACGATCATTTTCATGGTGGTTCAACGTTGGGGAAGAGTTTTGGGAAAACCACCCGCCGCTCAAGTGCGGCAGGTGCTAAATTGGCGTTTAATGTTCGACGTGCGTTTGCACCGTGGTGTCGAGCGCGTTCTCGAAGAGCGACTTCATTGTCTCTTTGATCGTGACGGGATCACCACCCCGGAAACGGAACAGGTTCCCCTTGACCGTGGTTAAGTACGGGTAGATCGCCTTGAACTCTTTGCTCGGGCCATCGTCCTTCGGTTTGCAAAGCTCTTCCCACGCCGTGTGCAGATCCTTCGCCGCGACCCCTTCGATCACCACGGTGAACCGCTTGGAATGTCCGTTCGTCAGTGCCGGGGGGTTGCTCGCCGCCTTCGGCATCTGCACCACGGCACCGGCATCGACGTCCGGCCCGATGTCCATCCCCATTTCGTTGTGCTGGCTCAAATCCAACCCGGTCGCTTCGGCGTCGG
>JAYSYJ010000235.1:0-3863 GCA_043727675.1 Fimbriiglobus sp. | reverse complement strand
GGATATTGTCGAAGGAGAAGATTGCGGCAGAGTCTGAGACGATTCGCGCCCTACGAGAACGAATCGCATGTTGCTTCTGAATCCCGATGTGATCGCCGAAACTCGTGGCCTTTCAATCGGCGCGTCCGGGTTCTTACTGTTCGTCGGCTTTCTGCTGTGGGCATTCGGCTGGCGCTGGCACCGCTTCTGGGTCGTTTTCGCCATCACTCTCACAGCCGGTATTCTCGGCTTGAGTGCTGGACAGAATGCCGGCGTGCAAATCTTGGTCGTCGGTGTGCTGAGCGCCCTGGCGGCTGGGATGCTCGCATTAGAAATTGCACGGATTTTAGCATTCGTCACCGGTGGGGTCGCCGCCTGGGTGGCGGCAACGATGATCGTACCGGGTGCCCAAGAACTCTGGGCCGTGTTCCTCTGCGGCGGACTCATCGGCGTCGTGCTCTACAAGCTCTGGACGATGATCGCGATGAGTCTCCTCGGAATCCTGGTCTGCTGGCACACTTTGCTGGCGATGTCGGAAGGGTTATTGTCGATGGACGCTCCGAAATGGGCTGCGGAGAACGCTTCCGCTCTCAACGGGGCGGTCGTCGTCGGCACCCTGCTCGGGGTCCTCGTGCAATCGAAAACGGGACGCGCCGACGAAATAGCGGCCCCCGTCAGTGACACACACGATTCGCATTCCAATTCGGTGAACCACCACGCCGAGCCGGTCGAATCGTGGTTCAAGCGGATGATGCCTTTGAACAAAGCAGCCTAAATCCAACCGGATGATTGGGTTGAGAAACCCATCTCATCAATTTCTCATCCGGAATGGAGATTCCATAAATCACCTTTGGCCTTTATCATTCTTTCACACGCCCCGATTACAATTCTTTAGCTGCCTACCTCTCATTAGCCGGATCCCACCCATGTTTCCGCTTGATCGCCGACAATTCGCCGCGTCCTCATTCGGGGGACTCGCCGCACTGATGGCCATGCCGACCGTCTTGGTTCGTCAGCCAACCGCACCCGACCCAACAACGGTCGTCGCCCCCTTCAAGCCAGATACTCTCTTTCTCACGTGGCAACGCGATCCGACCACCACCATGACCGTCCAATGGGTCGGTGATTGGAACGCCACCGACGATATCACCATCTATTACGGCCCCACCGCGAGAACATTCTTCGACACCAGTCCGCTGAAATGGGACTCGGCCAATCCGACCGCAACACCGTTCCCGCAAACGGAACTAACCAATTTTCGCGCCGAACTGACCGGGTTGACCCCGGACACCGAATACCGCATGAAGATCGGTCGCAATTCGCCGACGTACAAGTTCCGCACCATGCCGGCGAAAGCGACAAACGACCTGACCTTCGTCTCGGGGGGCGACTGCGGTGTGAATCCGCACGCCATCGAGAACAATAAGCAGGCTGCAAAACAGGATCCGCGGTTCGCCGTCATCGGGGGCGACTTGGCCTACGACAACGGCACCAGCCCGAAAACGTATCTGAGCTGGCTGCGGAATTACAGCAAGCACATGGTCGATACCAAAGGCCGGATGATCCCGATGATCTGTTGCCTGGGCAATCACGAAGTGAAGGGGGGCTACAGTAAGTCCCGATCCGACGCCCCGTTCTTCTTCGCCCATTTCGATGGCCTGTACCAAGACACCAGTTACGCCGCGCTCGATTTCGGCGACTATCTCAGTTTGGTGCTCATGGACACCGGGCACGTCTCGCCGATCGTCGGTGCCCAAACCGATTGGCTTGATCACACGTTGCGGGAACGCACCGAGCGACCCCATTTGATTGTGGTGAACCACGTGCCGTGCTACCCGAGTTTCCGCGCGGCCGAGGGGCCGGCCGGCAGTGGTAAACCGGGCACCGGCGAAGAGCAGCGCAAAAATTGGGTGCCTTTATTCGAGAAACACAACGTCGATTTGGTGCTCGAACACCACGACCATACATTTAAGCGAACGCACCCCATGAAGGACGGTTTGAAAGACAAGAACGGCATTCTGTACTTGGGGGATGGCTCGTGGGGGCAATTGCGGAACGCCAGCAAATCGATGGCGCGGTCGTACATTGCCACGGCGAGCTCATCGTACCACCTCACCGTCCACCGGATCGAAGCCGAGCAGCGCTTCCACATGGCCCTCGAAGAAGGCGGCAAGATCATCGACATTTGCCGGACGGAAAAGAAAGTGCGCCGCAAAGGGTGAACCGGCCGTGACCGCGTAGAATAACGCAAACAGGGGGCCTTAGCTCAACGGTCAGAGCAGGGGACTCATAATCCCTTGGTTTTGGGTTCGAATCCCAAAGGCCCCAGTGGTGCAAGTCGATGCGGGCCGGTGCTTTTCAGCGCCGGCCCCTACTATTTCTAGGGGTTGCGAAGAGTCATCCTTTCCGCCCCCAAAAACACCCAAAGTGAACATCGGTGCAACGGAATGCGGTCGAATGCCCCCCCTTACTGCACCCGGCACTGCACCTTTTGGTATCCCGAAACCACCATCGGTACCGGTCATCCGAAGAGGGATTTCGACCGGCATCGGCAACGCGGGAACGAGGGTCGGTAGTTTGTTCACGGCCCCGGTCAAGTCGTGCAACCGACGATGGGTGTAGCGGGCGGTCAATTCGGGTGTGGAATGGCCAGCTAGCTCTTGTGCGGTTCGCAGATCGACGCCGCTGCGGCCCAGCAAGGTCAAGTAGGTGTGCCTGAGTGCATGGAAATCGGCGTACTCCGGGCCATCGGGGCCATCGACCGCATAAGCGATTCCGCAGGCTTCGAGGTCACGCCTGAGCATTTCTGCCCCGGTGCAACCACTTGACCAAGTGCCGGCCCAAATTCGAGCATTGGCAGGCTTACCAGCGAGATAGCCCCGCAACGCATTGACCACGTCGTTGGGTATTGGTTGAACCTTGGTCTTGCCGGATTTATTGAAGCGTGCGGACAATGTGACCGTTGGCGAATCGGAATTCAGATCGAAGTCAGCCGGTGATAGGTTTGCCAAAGCGTTCGCCCGGAAACCGGTGCCAGCGGCCACTAGGTACAGAAAGTACCGTGCTTCCCCCGTCAGGCCACGGAATGCTTTCTTGCTCGCCTGCGTGCTCACTAGCAGCGTCCGCAGTTCGTCGGCGGTCAATTCCCGTCTGGCGTGTCGAATGTCCACGGCGGCGTTTAATAGCGTCAAGGTTTCGAGTGGGTTCGAACCAAGCCGTTTCACTTTTACTAGCCAACGAAAGAATCCCCGCACAGCACGAACGTAGTGATTGATTGTTGCTGGCCCGCAACCTTTCGTGCGGTTCATCACCAAGGCTTCCACGGTGGCCCGGGGATACGTTCGGGCCTTCCCGTTGCCGGATGCAGGCAAGTTCAACCGTCTGACGGCAGCACAGATCGACACGTTGGAGATGCCGAGCAACTTGGCGGTAGCACCCGGGGTGAACGTATCCCCCGGCGGTAGTTCCAAGAGTGCCCCATTGCGTCGCAAAGCGTTCAACCACTCCGAAGCCTTACCAACGTCCACGTCTGGCAGAAACACGAATCCTGCCCCTTGGCAGAGTGCCCGAATCCGACCGACAGTTTTGGTAATGTGCCCCGGCGTGTCGGCTTTGCTTTCAAGTGCAGCTGCATAATCCTTCAGATGGTCAACCAGCGGGCGAAGTGCATGCACTTCCGCAGGGTCGGTGTACCCACTGCGAATTCGAGATGCCTTGCGTTCAGATTCGGCGGCCAGTTGTTCGGTAGCCTTCAGATCCGAGTACCCTTTGATCCGACGGATGGTGCCGAGAGCGTCTCGACATTCGAAGTACCAACACTTGGATGGGCGTAGGTACTTCAACCCGTCTTTGGTCAACGGGAAGAGTGTCGAACGTCCCTTCCA
>JAYSYJ010000234.1:0-3869 GCA_043727675.1 Fimbriiglobus sp. | reverse complement strand
CGATGACCCCGCGGAACAGCCAGAGCAACCCGGGGAACGAAATCCCCGAAGAGCATTGGGCTTACCGATTTGCGAAGCGTCGGTGGTTCTTCGGGTTCAATGCGTATTCGTAAATTAGCCGCGAGACGCAGTCGAGCGCGGGGGCTTCTGCGGTACGATAACGATTTGTGTTTTTCCGGTAACTTCCGCGCTCGACTTTGTCTCGCGGCTCACTCGAACGATACCAACTATGCTGCTTCCCTTGCTCACACTGCCCCGTGCTCTTCCTCTCCAGTCGGATCGCGCTCCGCAAGAGACGATCCCACAGACGAAAGAGGAGCGTGAGTTGGTTCGAACGCTGGCCCAGCGGTACGTGAAGCGCGAAAAGCCGGTGATTCCGCTGTCGCCGGCGGAACTGAAGATCCACGCCGACAAGCTCATCGGCTACACGGGTCTCGACGAGAAGTTCGGCAACTACATTGCGGTGGTCATCAACAGCGAAGCGTCGCGCGAAGCGCTGGCGAGCGTGCCGTTTGAGCGCCGGTTGCTGCTGCTGCCGAAGTGCCTGCGTGTCGAAGATCGCTGCCCGGCCCCGTTCGACGAGTTTGGCTTGCTCTGCAAACAGTGCGGCCTCTGCACCATCCAAGACCTCCAGAACGAAGCTGAGAAACTTGGCTACGCGGTGCTTGTGGCGGAGGGTTCGGCCCTCGTCATGGCGATCATTCAAACCGGCAAGATCGACGCCATCATCGGCGTGTCGTGCCTGTCGGTGCTCGAAAAAGCGTTTCCGTATATGGAAGCGGCGGCTATTCCCGGCGTCGCCATTCCGCTGCTCCAAGACGATTGCAAAGACACGTCCGTAGATGTCGAATGGGTTTGGGAATTCATCCACCTCACCAGCGACGACCGCACCTTCCGGCTCGACCTCGAACTGGTTCGGGCCGAGGTGGATACGTGGTTCGAGCGTGACAATTTGAACGAACTGCTCGGGCCGGGCGACAGCGAAACCGAACGCATCGGCCGCGATTGGCTGGCGAAGTCGGGCAAGCGTTGGCGCCCCTTCCTCGTGGCCTGCGCTTGGCGGGCGATGCAAGAGAATGTCGAATCCCCGTTCCCGCGCGACCTCAAAAAGCTGGCCCTCGCCGTGGAATGCTTCCACAAGGCTTCGTTGATCCACGACGACATTGAAGACGGCGACGACCTCCGCTACGGCGAAGCGACCGTCCACGCGATCCACGGGGTGCCGGTGGCACTCAACGTCGGCGACCTGTTGCTCGGCGAAGGGTACCGGCTGATCGCCGAGACCGAAGCGGCACCGGCCGTGCGGGCGGACATGGTGCGCATCGCCGCCCAAGGGCACCGGGCCTTGTGCCTCGGCCAGGGTGCGGAACTGACGTGGGCGAACAACCCCGTGCCGCTGACGCCGTTGCAAGTCGCGGAAATTCACCGCCGCAAGACGGCCCCCGCCTTTGAAGTGGCGTTGCGAATCGGGGCAGCGTTCGCCGGGGCCGCACCGGAGTTGCACACGATCTTGACTGCCTACAGCGAGGCGCTCGGGATCGCCTATCAGATCCACGACGATATCGACGACCTCACCACCGGCGACGGCGACGATCTCAGCGCCGCCCGTCCGGCCTTCCCGTTGGCCATCGGCTATGAACGGGCCAAGGGTGACGACCGCGAAGTGCTGGAAAAGATCTGGCGCCGCGCCGCGAATTTGGATGCCACCGAAGCCCTCGAAGTGATCGAGCGTGTCGGTGCCGTCGACCGTTCGAAGCAGATGATGGAGTCGTACAAAGAGCAAGCGATTCAAACGCTGACCGACGTGCAGAACCCGAGCCTGAAGGGGCTGCTCCGCCGCGTGGTCAGCAAGATTTTCGGGGTGGAAGTCAAGGGTTGGTGCAGCGAGTTTGAGACGCGGAACGGGGCGGCTGATCAGGGAGCCGGGGCAGTGGCCAGCAACATTTGAACTTCGCGTTTCCGTGTGATCGCGAATTCGTCGCCGCCATCGCGGGTGGTCACTTCTGTTTGGAGTTTTCCAAATGCGTTCGCTCGCCGTGCTCCTTTTTTTGGTGTCGCCTATGCTCGCCGCAGAGAGCCCGGTTGCGCCGGGTGCCAAGCCGGTCAAACTTGCGGACGGTTTCAAATTCACCGAAGGCCCAGCCGTCGATGCGGACGGAAACGTCTATTTCACCGATCAGCCGAACGACCGAATCCACATTTGGAGCGCCGAGGGCAAGCTGAGCACCTTTCTCGAACCAGCGGGGCGTTCCAACGGATTGTGCTTCGATGCCGACGGGAATTTATGGGCGTGCGCCGACGACAAGAACGAACTTTGGAAGATCGACGTCAAGACCAAGAACGTGACGGTGGTGGTGAAAGATCACGGTGGAAAGCTACTCAATGGCCCGAACGATGTTTGGGTTCGGCCCGACGGTGGTGCCTACTTCACCGATCCATTTTACAAGCGACCCTACTGGAAACGCGGTGCGGAAGAGCAAGACAAACGCGGACTCTACTTCGTGAGTCCGCAAGGAAAACTGGCCCGTGTCGATGACGACTTCAATCAGCCCAACGGTCTCGTCGGCACGCCGGACGGCAAAACGCTGTATGTGGCGGACATCGGCAAAGGGAAGACGTACCGGTATGACATTCAGGAAGACGGCACCCTGAAGAACCGCAAACTCTTCTGCGAGGCCGGCTCCGACGGGATGACGCTCGATGACGCGGGCAACGTTTATTTGACGGGCAAAGGCGTGCTGATCTTCGACAAGGACGGCAAGAAAGTTGGCACGATCACCATCGACGAACCGTGGACGGCCAACGTCTGCTTCGGTGGCAAGGCGATGACAACGCTCTTCATCACCGCGGGCAAGAGTTTGTATTCCGTGGAGATGACGACCAAGGGCGCCGCGAAACAGTGACTCCTTCGGCCGGCGATGGTTCGCAGTCGGCAGCTTCCAGGGAGTTCATCCATGGCGACGATCCGCATCACTCGATACGAAGTGGAACAGAATCGTTTGCCACCCGTCTGCATGATCACCGGCGAACCGACCCAGGCGACCAAACGGCACAAGTTTCGTTGGACGCCGCCTTGGGTCAACCTGTTGTTGATGGCCTGTGTGATTCCCGGTCTGATTGCGGCCATGATCCTACGCCAGCAGATCACGATGGACGTCCCCGTCGCGGAGCGGAAACGATATCACTGGCTCTGGCGGCAATTGTTATCGTCGTTCGGCGTGACTGGCTGCATCGTGCTCGTCGTCGCCGGAATCGTCCTGTCCGACAAACCTAACATCCAGAACCAGCCGTTCGATTTCGGGCTGATGACGGCGAGTGTCGCCGGGGGCGGGTTAATCATCGTGTTGGTTATCTCGTTTATTTTGCAGAACACCAGCGTCCGCCCGAAGGAGATCACCGATCGGGACATCACCTTGGTCGGGGTGCACAAACATTTCGTGGAGGCCTTGGAAGAAGAACGGGATCGCGAAAGCGAGTTTGATGACGAGCGAATACTACCCCGGCCAATTCAAGATGAATACGACGACGATGATTGACTGAACAGTTTGCGACCCAGTTCTTGGGTCAGGCGTTGGCCGCGCCAGAGGATCCCGAGGATGGCGACCCCGCAGAATGGCCAAGCCCAGAGGGAATCGACGCCGAGGATCACCACCGCACCGAGGCCCAAGGCTAAAAACGTTTCGGGGAGCCAGCGACGACCGCCGATGAGCACGACTGAAAGAATCAGGACGAGGCCCGCACACCAAACCAACGAATACCAAATCGGTCGATCAGTGTCATTCACAAGGGGCAAAGGTTGGTCGAGGGGCGTGTTCGGCAGCGCAGCGGGAACAGAGATTGGTTCGCTCCGCGGTGAAGTGGGCTTGGGT
>JAYSYJ010000233.1:0-11636 GCA_043727675.1 Fimbriiglobus sp. | reverse complement strand
AAAAATAGAGCAACAAAATTGAAACGGCGAAGCAGGCGAACGACATGGCCCCGACCACTTCGGCCTTGGCCTTCTCTTCGTTCACAAGCTGCAGTAGCAGTTCAATGTGCGTGCCTTGATACTTCCAAACGACGCGCAGAAGTAGTGAATAAGCTGCGACGAGAAGTCCGATTGACATCATCGGTAAAAAGCGCCGACCGGGGTTGATCCACTCCACGAGTGGTCGGCCGCTACCGAACGTGACCAGGTAACTGAACAAGAGGTAGACGAGGGCCGCATACCCGGACGCTTGCAGAAGCTCTTGCACGGCAGGTTCCCAGTTGGAAAAGGCAACACAAGGAGTATTCGACGGAAGTGTGCTGCGGATTGTAAAAATCGGAGTTCAACTGAGAAGTTGAACTCCGAACCTTACTCACTTCGCCAAGTCGAAACAGGCAATTTCCTTATCGTTGCGGACGTACATCCGCTTGTTGGCAAACGCGGGGGCACACCAAACGACCTTGCGGCCGAACGCGGTGTTCGTGGCCGCCACGATCCCTTTAGCGCGGTCGATCTCCTCGTATTTTTCTTTGGTGAGTTTGCAGATCACGAGGTCGCCTTTCTCGGTGAAGCAGAAGAAACGATCCCCATTCTTCACCAGGAACGCCGTCTCGGAACCCTTGGCATCGCCACCGACGAGGTCGGTGCTTTCCCACAAGCGCTTGCCCGTGGGCACGTCCATGGCGTACATGTTGCCGTCGTCGTTGAAGCCGTACAGGGTAGCCTCTTCCAGGAACGGTTGGACGTTCACCGCCGAGATGCCGGCTTTCGGTTTGTCTTTCCACTCTAGTGTGGCGGCGGGCTTTGTTTGGTCGAGTTTGAGGAGGATGTTCTTGGATTGGTAGCCGCCGAAGTACAAAAAGTCCTTGTACAGCAGGGGGGTCATGATTACCGAGCCGCTCGTGGCATCGTAGGCCTCGCTCCAGTACCGTTTGCCGGTTTCTGGGTCGAGCGATCGGATGGCGGTCGGCCCGGGAACGATGAGCTGACGGGTTCCTCCCGCTTGGATGATCGTCGGCGGGCTATACCCTTGCTCCTTTTGCGATTGGCTCTTCCAAATTTCCTCTCCGGTCAATTTGTCCAAGGCGATCACATGGCTGCCTTCGCCACCCGCGAGTGTGATAAGCTTTTTGCCGTCGATCAACGGGTGCGCCGCATAACCCCAGAGCGCCGATTTCGTTTTGTAAACCTCCTTGAGTTCCTTCGTCCAAACCACTTTGCCGTCATTGGCGTTTAATGCCGTCAAATTCCCTTCGGCGCCGAGTGTGTAGACGATGTCTCCATCCACGGTCGGCGTGGTACGCGGGCCAGACGGATAGCTGATGGCGTACTTCACGGGGTAGTCGTACTTCCAGATCTCTTCGCCGGTTTTCGCATTGAGGCAGAAAACTCGTTCGGTACCACTCGTCGGTTTGCGTTCGAAGTTGCCCTCGTCGGTGTTGCCTTCTTTTTTCACGTAATCGGTCACGAACACGCGATCGCCGACGACGGCGGGGCCGGCGTAGCCACCCGAAAGTGCAACGCCCCAAAGTTTCTTCGGGCCGCCCTCGGGGAACTTCTCGAGGATGCCCTCTTCCCGCCAAATGTTGTCGCGCTTCGGCCCCATCCACTGGGGCCAGTCGTCAGCTCGCAGACCAGCCGTCGCCAAGAGAGCGGTGAGAATCGCCAGTTGAACTTTCATCATGCGAACTCCGGAGATAAAACGACTCGTTTGAAAACGCATTGCTCGCGTGGCTCGCTCGGATGGAGCCAGTTCGCCGAGTTGCATCTACAATAGTATTGTTCGGTGTACCGCCTTTCACCCGGTTCGTTTTCCTATGTTGTTGTTGTCTTGCACGAACATTTCCCGCGGCTACGATGCCACCCCACTTTTCGATGACGTTGCGCTCGAACTGCACGCCGGGGAACGGATTGGATTCGTCGGCCCGAACGGCGCCGGCAAAACGACACTCCTCAACGTTCTCGCGGGACTCGATGAGCCGGATCGGGGCCAAGTCAAACTGCACGCCGGGGCACGACTCGGCTTGCTCCGCCAAGTCGCCGAATTTGCCCCCGGCCGCACGCTTTTTCAAGAAGCCAAGAGTGCGTTTGACGAACTGCTCGCCACGCAAGAGGAACTCCACACCGTCGCCGACAAGATGGCCCATTGCCACGATCCGCTCGAACAAAAACAGCTCGCGGATCAATTCGACCGCCTGAACGAACTGCTCGCGGCCAACGACGCGTATTCGCTCGATCACAAAGTGGACGACGTGCTCACCGGTCTCGGATTTTTGAAGAAAGACTTCCACCGCGAAATCGCCTCGTTCAGCGGTGGCCAACAGCGCCGCATCTTGCTCGCGCAAATGCTGCTGTCCGCGCCGGATATCATGCTCTTGGACGAACCGAGTAACCACCTCGATATCGACACGACGCGCTGGTTAGAGAATTACCTCTCGCGGCAACCCCAAGGGATGGTGATCGTCAGCCACGACCGCTATTTCTTGGAAAAGGTGACGAATAAAACAATCGAACTCCACGCCAAAAAAATCACGAGTTACCCCGGCAGCTACAAGCAGTACGTCCGACTGCGCGACGAGCGCTACGACCGTCAGTTGAAAGAATGGGAGAGCCAAAAGGAGTTCGTCGGGAAACAGGAAGACTACATTCGCCGGGCCGCGTACGGTCAATTGGCGAAGCAGGCGCAATCGCGGGTGAAGGCCCTCGATAAGCTGGATCGGTTGGAGAAACCGACCAAGGTCAGCGGCCCGCATATCCAATTCAAGGATGTCATGCGCTCGGGCGACGTGGTGTTCCACGTCGAAGAATTGGCCAAGTCGTTCGGTACCAAGAACCTCTTTTCCGGCTTGAACTTCGACATCAAACGCGGCCAGCGGCTCGGGATCATGGGCGCCAATGGAAGCGGCAAAACGACGCTGCTGAAAATGCTGTTGGGTGAAGAAACCGCGACCTCCGGAACCATCCAGCGCGGGCATCTGGTGTTCCCGGGTTACCTCGATCAACACCTCAAATTACTCGATGAAAATGAAACGGTGATCCGTGCGGTGTGGCCGGAACCCGACCCGGCTCAAACCGAAAAGACGATGCGGAACTTGCTGGGTAGCTTCGGCATCCACGGCGAAACCTGCGATCAGTTGGTGAAGGAACTCAGCGGGGGCGAACGGAGCCGGGCGGCGCTGGCGAAACTCACGGTCGCCGGCACGAACGTGCTCATTCTCGATGAGCCGACGAACCACCTCGACCTCTGGGCCTGCGATAGTTTGGAAGAAGCGCTGAAAAACTACGAAGGCACCTGCCTCGTGGTCAGCCACGACCGCTATTTTCTGAACCGAGTTGCGGACTTGTTGATCGTGTTCGAGCCGAATCGCGTCGAAATGGTTTACGGCAACTTCGACACCTACGAATTGCTGCGTGCCAACCGCGAGCAAGCGGCGAAAGAAACCGGCGACAAAGCCGCACCGAAGAAAGAATCCGTCTCGGCCAAGGCCGCACCGGGTGGCAAACGCAAACGTAAATATCCGTATCGCAAACCGGAGCAGCTCGAAATCGAGATCGCGGAACTCGAAGCGAAGATGATGGAAATGGAAGTCTCGTTGACGACCCCGGAAGTGTACCGCGACGGTGAACGTGTCCAAGAGTTGATGCAAGACATTGCCGACGCCCACGCACGATTGCCCGAGCTTTACGAGCATTGGGAAGAAGCGACCGAATTCAACGGCTAACGTTTCGTTGTGTCGAATACTTACCGAGGAGCGACCGATGCCCATCGCCAAAGCCACTTGCCCCGAATGCGGGGCCAAACTGTCCAGCGCCGATGGCTTCGACATCGGCGAAGAAGTGGAATGCCCCAAGTGCGAGCGATCTTTCAAAGTGCGTGCCCCGAAGCTTGTTCCCGCCCCGGTGAAGGTCGCACCAAAACCCGTCAAACCACAGGTGATTGACGACGAGGATGACGAGGACGAGGAAGAAGAGAAACCACGTCCGAAATCAAAAAAGTCCATGGCCAAACGACGGCGGGATGAAGACGACGACGAAGATTACGAGGACGAACGGCCCCGGTCGAAGAAGAAAAAAGCCGGCGGTTATAAGAATTCTCCCATTCGTTTCGTGGTCCTCGGACTGTTGGTCATCATCATGGCCGTGATGGGCTACTTCTTGGTTCGTAAGATCATGGCCGAACGCGCCGCCAATGCCCGACTGCATCAAACCACGGGTACCAGTTTGGCACGAACTGCGACCCAGACATCGGCGATCACCTTGGTCGCCGTGGCCTGAATCAGCCCTTTCGGAGCCAACTTCAACAGTCCGCTGAAACTGATGATCGCACCCGACCAGCGCACCAGAGTGCCACCGTCGGCAGTTGATTCAAGAGTCATGCTGGCGTCGACCGTGCTCCCGCTGCCAAGTGCTTTCGTGGTGAGGGTATACTTCAGGAACTCGGTTCCGCGGCGCTCGATCACCTTGGCGGTCGTGTCGATAATCCCGGACAAAAACGCGAGTTTGGGCCGCGATTTCCACTCGGCTTCGTCCGGCGTGGCCCGCACGACTTCGGTATCCGGCAGACATCCCGCCAGAAAACCGGCATCGCCGAGATGGGCGAACATCACCGCGAGGGAGAGTGGGAAGGTTTCGGTGCCGTCGAATGCGATCATGGTGCCACCATCCGCGGGAAACTGATTTGGTTCGAGACGATTATATCACCCGATAGGATCACCCCCCATGATTCCGCACCGCGTTCAACTGTCCGGGTTTCTGTCGTACAAGGACGCGCAAGAAATCACTTTCGCCGGCTCGCCACTTTGGATGCTCACCGGCACGAACGGATCGGGGAAGTCGTCCATCTTCGACGCGGTCACGTATTCGCTCTTCGGTCACCATCGCGGCGGAAGCCAAAACGCCGACGAACTCATCAACAAAGAATCGAACGCGCTCGCGGTGGAGTTCGACTTCCATCTCGACAGCCAATTGTTCCGCATCAAACGCACGCTCAAGCGGAACAAAAAGGGGAGCATCGCGGGGACGCAGCAAGTCTTCGTGCAGACCGCCGACGACTGGGAAGCGGTGCCCGACACTAACAAAAAAGTCGACTTCGACAAATGGATCGCCGCCAAGATCGGGCTGACCTACGACATCTTCACGTCGAGTGTGCTTTTGCTCCAGGGCAAGGCGGAGAAGTTGCTCGATTCCAAACCGAGCGGCCGCGCCGAAGTCCTGGCGGGGATCGTCGATTTGGATCGGTACCAACGGCTTTACGAACGGGCCAACGCCAAAAAATTGAAGCTGAAATCGGATCGCGATGCGTATTCGACCCAGATGGCCGGGATTCAAGAAGTGGCACCCGAGGACTTTGCCGGAGCACTGATTCGAATCGACGAATGCGAACGGGCCCGAGCCGAAGCGCAGGAATCGGCCCGGGCGGGGCAAGAACGCGTGGAATCGTCGCGGCGCTGGGCCGAAGCGGAGCAGCGCAGTACCGTCGCCAAGGGGAAGTTGAAACAGAGCGAGACGTTACTAAACGAAGCCGCGGCGATTCAAACGAGTCACCAGCGCTTCACCGAACTCCGGCAAGTTTTACCGGCCGTGGAGATTGTGGTGACCACGCGGGCGAAGTCGGTAGAGGCCACCAAGAAGACCGCCAAGTTTGCTCTGGAAAAAGACGAAACGTTGCTGCGCAAATCGAACGCCGAAGTGAGTCTGGATGGCCAGCGCCGGCAACGCACTCTCGACAAGAAGAAACTCGACGAACACGAGGCGGACTACAGCAAGTTGAACTCGCAAATCCGGACTTTGACCGGACAATTGCAAACCATTCGATTGGTCGAAGTCGAAGAGAGCAATCTGAAACGGTTCGCCGAGGAACTTCAGCAATTGCCGAAGAACCCCGATACGGATTTGAAGACAGCGCGGGCCGAAGTGGAACGGCTGGGGACTCTCGACCGGGTGCTGCCCATTCTCGAGCGGCTCTCGACGGAACGGCACGACCTCGCCCAATTCAAAATCGCAGAATCGGAGACGCGAAAATCGGTGACGGAGTTGAAAGCGACCGGCGCGAAAGCGAAAGAAGACGCCGCCAAAACCAAGTCGGAATTAGAAGCCGCACGAATCGCACGCGGCCGAGCCGAGAGTGCGCTCGCCGTGGCCAAAGCCCAGCATCAACAGGCCAAGGTGGCGTTGACTGATTTTCAAGCGATCCAAGGTGCGTCGAGCTGCACGGCTTGTGGGCAACCTCTGACTCCGGCGCATTTCGGCGAGGAATTGAAACGCCGCACCGAAGCCGTGGCTTTAGCCGCCGCTGCGGTGAAGACACTTTCTGCCGAGGTTAAACTGGCCCAGCAGCACGAAGAGACTGCGATGGTCGCCGATGCGACCCAGACCGAAAGGCTGCTGACGTTGCGCGAAGCATACAAGATCCGCGATGCGGCCGCGACGCAACATGGGCGTGATATCGACCGCTTAACGAAGTCGCTCGATCTCCGGTATGCCGAGATGCCAAACCCTTACCAACGGCAGATCGCAGCGTCCCCCCCGAAGGATTGGGCGAAATCGACATTTCCCGAGCGCGATGAACTCACGGCCCTGCGGCGTGAAATTGCCGGCCTCGATGCAGCCCGGCGACAGGCCACCACTGCCGAGGAAATGCTCAAGAAAATCAACGACCTGCGGACGCGATTGGATGCCGCGCAGCAATCGCGCGAGCGCTTGAAAGCGAACCTCCCCGACGCCGACCTGGTGGCTCTCCGTCAAGAGTTCGCCACCGCCCAAAGCCGAGACACAGTACTGACGAACCAGATCAAAGGCGGCAAGACCGCGCTCGAAACGCTCGACCGCGCAATTGACAAACTCGGTACCGACGCTGCCAACGAAGCCCAATACCTGACGGAACTCACGGGGAAACTCAACGCCGAAAAGTTGTCCCTGCAACACTGCGCCGACACCATCGAGAAATGGTTGCGGAACTTGCCAGCGAGTTGGTTGGAGCCGGCGCAGAAAGCGGGCCTGGAACACTACTCGCAATGGAAGTCGGAACTCGACGATTTGATCGAAGCGAAGACGGAGACGCGCTTCCAACAACTCGAACAATCGCGGCACGGCTTAGATACCTTGCGGCTCGAAGTCGAACGGCTCGCTGCCGAAGCCGAGGCTTTCCCCGTCGACGTCCATCGACCGGTCGCCGAACTTCAAACCGCGGTGAAAGTTGCGCAACAAGAATTCGACCGATGCGACGCCGCGTTGCAAACGGCGCACAAAGCAAAACTGAAGCTCGACGGCTACCTCGAATCGCGTGTGAAACTCGAACTCCAACATAAGGAGGCCGACGGCCAGTTCGCCCGCTACAAGACCCTTTCCGAATTGCTCGGCCGCGATCGGTTGCAACGACACCTCGTGCGCCAAGCGGAACGCCAGATCGTGGAATACGGGAATGCCGTGCTCGACCGCCTCAGCAGCGGGCAGCTCTATTTGAAACTGGCCAGCAGCGACGATGGCAGTGCGGATAAAGCGCTCGACCTCGATTGTTTCAACCGCACCACCGGTGGCGAACCGATCAACGTTTTGTTCCTCAGTGGGAGCCAGAAATTCCGGGTCGCCGTCAGCTTGGCGTTGGCCATTGGCCAATACGCCAGCCGGCAGCACCGGCCGATTGAGAGTGTTATCATCGACGAAGGGTTTGGTTGTCTCGACCGCAACGGCCGCCAAGTGATGATCCAAGAATTGCAGAACCTGCGCGGGCAACTGAAGTGCATTTTGCTGGTGAGCCACCAAGAAGAATTTGCAGAAGCGTTCGCCGACGGGTACCGGTTCGAGCTGAAAGAAGGAGCGACGGTGGTGAGTCGCTTCCAACGGTGAAATCGGCTACTCCGCTCTCACGCAGTTGGGTCACCTTCGCCAAAATTTCGCGGTTGCGACATTCGGACTCGGTCGGTATCAGCTTGAGACGGTGGCTTCTGGAAACCGAATCGGAAAGGATTTTCCCTGATGGCGCGGATGGTGTGGCTGCTCCTACTCTTCGTGTTCACCATTGGAGTTGCCTCGGCGCAACCGATTGCCTCGCCGTCGCCGATCGCTGGAAAATCTTCGTCCGGCTTGCCACTCAGCGAAACATTCACGCCGAATTCCGTCTTCCCCCCGCCTTCGAATTTGAAACCGTCGCCGCATATCGAAGTGGTGAAAGATCCCGATGCGGTCGTCGAGGTGCCAACGAAGCCGGAATGGAGTTTGCTTCCGTTGCGATTGCCGAAACCGTGGTCGGGTGGGGCCGATTTCGGCATCAACGGTGCGGCGGGCAACTCGGATGTGTTCAACTTTCGCGGCAGCTACAACGTCCGCCGGAAGACCGAATCGAACGTCCTGACTTCCGATATGCTTTACGTTTACTCGGTTCAGAATTCCAAAACCAATACCCAACAAGCCTTGTTCAACACCCGGGATGAAATTCTCTTCACCGGGAGCAAATGGTCGCTCTTTGCAGCCAATCAGATCGAATATGACGAACTCCGGGCCTACCGCTTCCGGGTTGGGGTTTACGTCGGAACGGGTTACACGGTGTTCGACGATGCGAAAACGACTTTACGCACGCGGATCGGGGCCGGGGCCGTGCGGGAACTTGGGTCGGACGGTTCCGCAAGCCGGTGGATTGCCGAAGGTCTTCTCGGTTATGACTTCCGGCAAAGAGTCACGGAACACAGCTCGCTGATTTCCATCCTCGATTTCTACCCGCGCATCGACAACTGGGGCCAGTATCGAATCCGTGCCCGCGTGGCGTACGAATGGGTCATCGACCCTGACACGGGTACGGTACTGCGATTTGGAATCCAAGACCGTTACGACAGCGACCCCGGCAATGCGAAGCGGAACGACTTGACCTACTTCACGACGCTCGGTTTGAAGTTTTGATCGACGCGGCTCACTTCCACCAGACAGGTTTCAAAGCGGCTAGAACAGGCCCGGGCCAGACGAATTCTTTGGCATCGACTCGGTGGACACCGGCGATTCCAAAGGCCGTGCCGCAAATGAGCACTTCTGTAGCCCGTGCGAACTGGTTGCGCCAGTCGCCGGCGAACTCGGTGAACCCGATGCCGAGGTTTCGGCATTTCTCGGCTGCGATTTGCAGACCGATCGATTCCAGAATCGTGCCAGAACTCGGGCGTGTGACGACGCCATCCACCACCGCTAAAATGCTGCCGATGGCGGTATCGGGGGAATCCCCGAACTGATCGACCAACACGGGGACATTTTTAGGTTCGCTGCGGAGTTGGGCCGCCAGCGACCAATGCAACCGGCTGCGGTGCTTGATGCTATGTGGGACGATGCCCCCTTCGACCTGCGGGAGGACACCGACAATTTCGAGGGCGGCCCCCTCGTCGAAGAAGCGTTGGTAACGGTGCAGCGGAACGGGGAACGCGTGCATCCCAACTGTGGGGGGGCCGTTCTCGGGATCACCGGCCATGAATCCGAACGGGCCGGGTGTGGCGTAAGTAATCAGTGCGAACTCGGTGCCCACCGGATGCAGTCGCTGTTGCGCCAGAAGTATTGCCTCGGCAGCCGCTTTGAGTTCGTCATCGGTATACGGCAACTCAATTTCACAAATTTCGCAATCGTGCCGGAGTCGGACGAGGTGTTCCGGCCAGCGGAATAACTTCTGCTCATACGTGCGGCTGTAGTCGGTGATGGCAGTACCCGAAACGAAACCGGCATCGTTGAATGCGAGCACTAATTTGGGCTGGGGGATCAACCGGCCGTTGAGAAATGCAATCACAGTAAGGTTCGTTTCGTTTCGAACGGCCGGTGCGATATGGTTTCCGTACCGGCGTGGCTCAGAGTCAGATGGACTGGGTTACTTTTTCAAAGAATCGCGGATTTCGGTGAGGAGCTTCTCACTGGTCGTCGGGGGAACCGGGGCTTCCGCTTCTCTCTTCTTCAGGCGATTCATCACTTGAATCATGCCAAAGAGGCAAGCCGCGATGATGAGGAAGTCGATCATCGCCTGGATGAACGCACCGTACTTGAGCTTCACGGGAAGCATCAGAGTCGGATCTTTAGGATCTTTCATCTTACCGGGCAAATCGACTGCGAGATCGGAGAAATCGACGCCGCCTAATGCCCAGCCGATGGGCGGCATGATCATGTCGCTGACGAACGAAGCCACGACTTTGCCGAAGGCTGCCCCGATGATCACACCGACGGCGAGATCGACGACGTTGCCGCGAAGAACGAACTTCTTAAACTCTTGGACGATCGACATGGTTTTGCCGGAATGAGAAAACGGATTAGTACTTGGCCAACTCGCCTAATGGCAACTGTCCACGAATACTGGCGATCATCTTACTAGCTCCATCGACCATCATCTTCAATTCGCTCGATATGGCGATGAATTGCCAGCCTTCGGTAATCCGAATTCGGGCTTCCTCCGCACTCGCGGCGTGGATTCCTGCGGCCAGGCCTAAACTTTTGCACTTGGCAAGAATTTCTTTCAAAGTTTCCTGAAATAATTCCGTCTGCGGCGGTTGCCCAACAGCGGTTCGCATGCTGGCCGCCAAATCGTTCGGCCCAACGAAAACCACATCCACATTCGGTCGGTCGTACACAGCTTCGAAGTTCCGCACGGCGTCGATATGTTCGCACTGCAACACCACCAGCAATTCGTCGTTCACTTGCGCGAAATAGTCACTGGGAGTGGCATTCCAGCTCAGTGCGTGCACGCTGCCACCGACGCTCCGATTGCCGGTAGGCGGATACAGGCAGGCACTGACGGCGTCGGTCGCTTCTTGGGGGGTATTGACCATCGGCACCACCACGCCGTGACCGCCACCGTCGAGGACGCGTTTGATGTGATCGTGGCGGTTGCTTGGGACTCTAGCTAAAGCCACGCAACCCGCATCGGCGATGGCGGCGAGCATATGGGTCGCCGTTTCGATATTCACCAAACTATGCTCGATGTCCACCGTGAGCCAGTCGAAGCCGCTACGGGCCATAAATCGGGCCGCAGTGACATTCCCGAGTGACAACCAGGTACCGATGGCCGGCTGGCCCGCGCGGAGTTTGGCCTTCACGGGGTTGCGACGCATGGTGATTCCTCGACGTTACTCTTTAGGCAGCTCAACCGGCTTCTCGATGGTGAACTTGTTCCCACCGCGAATGGGGTCGGATTCGCCTGGCCCACGTTCCGGTGGCGAACTCCACCATTTGGGGCCAGCGACTCCGAACTCGAACCCTTTTTCGAATAGTTTATTCATTTCGGCCCGATCAAACTCTAAGCCGCCGAGTGGCGTGGGGAAATCGGCGGGAATGCCCGTCATGTTGAAGTTCACCCCCGCAACGCGGCACATGTGAAACAGGTTCGATGCTTCGCGTCGGGTTTGGGCTGAGAGAATCGTCGCCGTGGATACGCTCAATACCGGTAGAACCCGTGATTCGACGGGAGCAGGTTCGACATACGACTTCGAAGCTTGCACCAAATAAAGGTTGGCGGGCGGTTGCAGTTTTGCCGGTTTCCGCGGGTCGGGTGCGGCTGCATCGAGTACCATCGGCGGTACGAAAACAGGTGCGGTCACGCCGCCATCGATGTGCAACTCGGTGTACTTTTTGCCGTTGATTTCGAC
>JAYSYJ010000232.1:0-34072 GCA_043727675.1 Fimbriiglobus sp. | reverse complement strand
ACGAGCGCGACAATCAGTGCTGCGATAATAAGGCATACGCCCAGGATGCCACTGCTCTTGGTGTCCAATTGCAACCCTCCGAATCTACCGCCGAACGACCCAGCTCAGGGGCCGGCGGCGGACACACCGAGCCACCAAATTGAAATGACCCCGCCGGTCCCCTGCAGCGCCTGGTTCGGCGTCTGCGGCTACTGGTCAACCACGAATACGGTCGCAAGGCCCCGGCCTGCCGCGCGGTGGTAAAACTCCCTGACCTCGACGAGGTACTCCCAGGTGTACTCGTAGTCCACGTCCGCATCGACCAGGTACGTCTCGTAGCGGTGGGCACCGGGATCCGGCGGGTTCCGATCCAGGCCGGAATACTGCGACAGGAACCACTCGCGGGTAACGCCCTCCAGAGCGGCTGCGACGACCCCGACGAGGCTCGGCTCGACGTAGGAAATAATGTAGTCGCCTCGATCCGAGAGCTGCCGCCCGCCGATGACGCAGGCCCGCTTTGCCTCCTCCCCGTGTTCGGTGTCCAGCCACCCCCCGCAAAGGCAACGGTGCATGGCATCCCAAGACTTGTCAACCGACTGCTGACGCCCATCAGCGTCGGCCGGGGTGTACAGCGTGTTGAGGAACTCGACCCGGTTGTCAACGCTGGTCAGCCCCAAGAATTTGGAGGCTTCTTCGGGCAGCAACGCGATGTACCAACCGCGACACGCCATAGGACCCCCCCCTCCATCGCAGCCACGCCTCAACCGGCCGGCCCGCCGCCGAACTGCAAGTCGACAGAAAAATTCTGCCGACCTCGACTGACGATTCTGTCCACTCCGGAATACTTTCCGGCAAACGCAGTCGCCAGTTCGTCGAGTGGGAACTTACGCGGCTCCCGTTATGTAAGGAGTTTCCACCCTTCACAAAAGGATGTCAACAGAATTATTCCGAAAATAGTTCGAATGCGGAAAATTCCGTCACCGCCGGAATTATTGGATCTGTCGACGGCCAAGACGAGACTGTTGCATCACAGCATTCGCACGGAGATCGAACGGTATTTGACAGATCTGGCCACGGAGCGAAAAATCGCGGTGAGGATGAAATGCAAACCCTCGCCCGGCATCAAATTCTGATGCACGATGGCAAGGGGGAGAAGGGCCGTTTGGAGTGGTGAGTGCGCTGAACCGACAGTCGGAACTCTACTTTATTTGCTTTCCACAGAGGGGGGGTACTGCATCGGAAAGTAGAATTCACCTCAATAATCGGTCATTTTGAACTCGAACGCCGACAATCCGAGCACGGCGGCGGCAAAAGCCAGCGACGAGGCCACCGACCATTCCGGATGGTGTTTGCCACCACTTTCGGCAATCGACAGTTCCACCGGCTTGGTGCCGACCGTTTCGGCACTCATGGCATCGAAGAAGATCCCACTCAGATCGAGCGGTTTGGGCAGAACCCAATACGCGGCGTCCATGAGCAGTTGCGACAACGGCGATAAACTCCCGTTGGGTTGGGCCACCATCCGCAGATGGGAATAATCGACGAGCCAACACAGCAGCCAGAACAGCAGGGTTCCGAATGCGGCGGCCACCGTGCTGCGCGTCCAAACGCTGAGGAACACCGACACCGAATAGAACACGGCAAAATTCAGCACCAACAACGGCACGGCCAGCCAATAGGCGGTCGACCAGACCCCGGTGGCGAAGCCGAGAGCGAGCCAAGTGCAGCCGACGAACAACGTCGCTTGGAAGGCGACAAAACCGACGACTCCCAAATATTTACCGAACAAGATCGACCAGCGCGGCCCCGGTTTGGCGAGCAGCACCGTCACCGATTGCGGTTCCAGAAACGTCGGCAAGAAGCCAGCCGTCCAGAGGAGTGCCAACAGAATGCCCGCGGTGTCGGCGAGCCAACCGGCCAGCCAGGTTTGAATGAAATGCACGGCATCTTCGCGGGTGCGGCCGAGCGGCACTTTGGTGGCACCGAAGCCGAACGAAACTTCTCCGGAAATGACGCGGACGCCGTCGTTCTGCACTTTGTCCATGCCGAGCCGGTCGGCTTCCCCTTTCGGAATCAGGGCGGGCACTTCCCAATCGTAGGCCATCGGGGCGACATCGCCGGTGACGCGGATACTGGCGCACAGCAGCGTGAGCACCGCGATGACCGTGATCATCACGTAGAACAGTTTGGTCGCAATCGACTGGCGGAAGGTATCGCGGATCATCCAGCGAACCGTGCGTACGGTATCGGGCAGGTTCATTCCGCCACCTCGGGTTGTGTGTAAAGCTTGCGCAAAGCGGTTTCGAGAGGGCGTTTCGCACCGGTATTCGGGTCGAGAGTGAGGGCGGCCGTGGTACCCCGGTAGACGACCCGGCCGGCGACCAGCACGGCGAGTTCGTCGCACAGTTCTTCGACTTCCCCGAGGACGTGCGACACGAGCAGCACGGTCTTGCCGGCGGCTTTGAATTCGCGGGCGATGTCGCGCAGCAATTGACGCCCGAGCAAATCGAGGCCTTCGGTCGGTTCGTCGAGGATCAGCAAATCGGGTTCGTTGATCAAGGCTTGCGCCAAACCGAGCCGCTGCACCATCCCTTTGCTGAACCGGGAGATCGGCTCGTGCTTACGGTCGGCGAGGCCGACGCGTTCCAGCAGTGCCGTGGCACGGCGTGGAAGTTCCTCGCCGGGAACTCCGGACAGGCCACCGTAGAAGCGCAGCACTTCGCTGGCACTGAGATAGCGCGGGAAGGCGTGATTTTCGTGCATGTAGCCGACGCGGGAGAGCGTCCGACGGTTGGCAATCGGCTCGCCGAAGCGAGCCACATGGCCCACCGACGGACGGGCGAGCGAAAGCAGCAATTTCACAAGGGTCGTCTTGCCGGCGCGGTTGGGGCCGAGCAAACCGAAGACCGAACCGAGTGGCACCGTCAGGGTGACGTCGCGCACGGCCGGGATTTGCGTGCGGGCAAACAGCCCCGACTTATACACCTTGCCCACATTCTCGAACAGAGCGGCCGTCACGGTGGGGCTCCCCTGGCATGTTAACGGATCGATACGAAATTCGCGTCGCCACGAACTGTAGAGCGCGTTTGGATCAAAAATCGGCTGCGGGCAAAAAAAGATCCACCGGGAAGGCCCGGTGGATCGAATTGCAGCTTGTTTGGAGTTTTACTGGATGAGTGTCACCTGGATGCCGGACTGCATAATGCGCTCGAGGCTCAACCGCATCTTCTCGATCCGGCCACCCGGGTTGGCAACACTCTCTGGCTGAGAAGGATCCTGGCGCTGGTACGGGCCGGTAATCACTTGCTCATACGGGATCATCGTACTTGGGGGATCGCCGGGGCCGGAGGTATTGCCGACCTGTTGCACGCGGAGGCAAAACCGGAGAGCCCCTTGGGCGGAACCGCTCAGCGAGCCGAAATTGGTACCGTCGTAGCCGTTGAACAGGTACCCGAAGGCGATGGCATAGACTCGGGCCTTCGTGTTCGGCGACGAGTGCCCGGCAAAAGGTGTGTCGGTGTTCAATGCTACGATTCGCTTGACGACGGCGACGCCAACATCGCCGTTGGAGTTCAACGACCCGTCTAACCCCCATGCTTCTGCGGAACCGGAGTTTTGATAGCGTGTATCGACGCCCGCGCCGGTCAGCGACCAAGCATTTGTGGTGTTCGGAATTCCGTCCGTTTCGAAGATGACGATCTTGGCCGCCCCTTTGCGAGCGCGGGCGCCGTAGTCGGCCGCCGCGAGCATGGTCGAAGACGAGAGCAAGTTGAAGCCGACCGCCATCCCGCTGTTTGGATCCGTGGAGCCGCTGGCACTCGGGATCAGAGCGTTGTCGTTACCCATCGTCGCCGTGTACGGCCGATGTTCGAGGGCGGAGTTCGGATCGGCCTTCAATGCGGCGACCGTGTCTTTGCGGAAGAAGAGCGAGTTCTTGAGCGAGAACCAATCCTGGCCCATCGGCACGAGTGGCACCCCGAAGTTGCTCCGGTTGGCGAAGAAGGCCAACCCGCAATAATCGTTCGGGTGGTTCTTCCGCACGTCGTCGAGCACCGAGTTGATCGAAGCCTTGAGCTGCCAGCACTGCGATTGATGGGTGGTGCCCGACCACCAGGGGCGGGATTCGCCGGCCCGGTTCATGAACATCAGCATCGAAAGCGGGCCGAACCAGAAATGACCCCGCGGCCGGTTCACATTGTCGGTGTGAGCCATGTACGGTTCGCGGTTAGGAACCATCTTATTAGTCGGCGTGAATCCGGTCGCATTCGTGGCACTCAAGCCACCGAACGTGTTGCGCGATTCGACACCGGCGAGCATGGACTGCGAGTTGTACGTCCAGGTTTGAAGCGGATAATTCGTCGTGTCGTACTGATCGACCCCCATGACGAAATGGATGTACGCCCGCAGGAATCGCTTGTCGTTCAGGTCGCCGGGCCCACCTTCGGCGACATCGTCGGGGAAAGCACTGTAATAAAGCAAGCGACCGCTGCGCAGATTCGTCGGCAGGGTGATCGGCCCGGACTTGATCCAGGCGATGATCGCTTTGTAGTTGAGCTGGAAATAGCCCGGCGTGTCCGACACACCCGCTGCGGGGTTCGTGGTCACGACGTTGAGCGTGTGCCCGGCGGTGGTTTTGAACAAAATTTTGTTGATGTTGTCGATTTGCGGATTGAACGCCACGCCGTCCCCGCGGAGGAAAAAGCGCCGCCGCCAATCACAGATCCAGTTACCGTTCGTATCTTTGGCCGAGTTCGTCGCGCTGATCGAATGCGGCAGCACGCCACCCCCACTGACCGCCCCGTAGGTGTTGGAATCGGCACCCCAGCGTGGGTCGGGTGGCCAGACGAACGGGGTTTTGCCCCAATAGCCAGGCCCCATCGAGTAGCCCTTGTACCGATCCGCAACCGGAACGAGTGCAACCGTTTTGGACAAACCGGCTTGGCCCCGCAGATTCACCATGTTGATGTCGTAACCGTAACGCTCCCAGACGGAGTCGAGGAAGCCAGCATCGGTATCCCCTCCATCGACCGCGTTCGGAACAAGAGCAGTCCCACTGCCGCCACCGGGCAGCGTGATGTTCGCCAAATCGCGTCCCTGCAGAGTCGTCGTCGTGGAGTTCAAGAATTGTTTCAACGTCTGCACACCATTGTCGGTGTAAATCACTCCGGCCAGGGTCGACCACTGCGGAACTTGGTTGCCTCGGGTACCGTCAATCCGTGGCCACTTGTCGCCGAGGTAAGCCACGGGTGAATCGGATTGCACATCGTAATTGTCCGGGGCTGGGCAAGCTTGCGTGAAGTTGCTCGCGGCGATCGGCGGGTAGCCGGCAAAGTCGAACGTCGCCGGGGTCAGGGTAGTGGTGTTGGCGAGGGCCGTCTTGACTGGGCTCCACGTTTTGAAGGCGTTCGTGTAGGCGAGTGACGACGTGATCGTGGCCGGGTCACCGGAATAGGTCACGAAGTCTTCGATCATCGGAGGACCGCCGCCGGTTTCCATCGTGTAATTGTTCGGCGAATAGTTTCCGTTGAACCCTTTCATCTGCATCGGATTGGGCCGGGCCGTCGGTGTTCCACTGGTCTGCCCGGACGGCAACGTATTCTGGTTGTAAGCGTAGCGGGCGTAGTGGCCGAATTTCGGATACGCCGGGTCGGGGTTCATCAAACCTTCGATCGTACCCCCGAGCGGCCAGTTCAGCGACGAGTCGTAGCCCATCGAACCGGTGAAGTCGAGGACGAAGGCGATGTCGCGAGGACGGTGGACGGCCACCGCCACGGCTCCTGTTGGCATCGATGTCACGCCGAAAATCTTGGCGAAGAACGTCGGTTGGTTCGCGGTGATATTGACCCGCACGGCAGACCACGACGTGTTCGCCGGTTTGCTGGTAGGGAACGTCAAAACGAATTTCTGAGTGCCGCCATCGTAGTTGTATTGCCCCACCGAAATGTCGCTCGCACCCGGCACGTTCGCCGCTGTGAAATTGGTATTCAAGTAGGAATTGTTCGTCACGGCAGTCAACGCCGTGCTTTTGGCGATCGCGCTATCGTTGTCCGTGGCTGTGTCTTTGTTGTTCAATACTCGGGCCCCGGCGAGCGAGCCGGAGTCCGCCGAGTTCTGGCACTCGGTGCGGACGATAGTCAGCACTCCGAGGTCGATGGCGAGGGCCACGAACCCGAACATCCCCGTCGTGCACAGGGCGAGGAGGGGAACGATGGTTCCCCGACGGACGGTTCGCGGATGAAGTGCGAGCATGGAAATCTCCCAGAAACCAGATGAATTCGGTGGTGGCGTGTCGCGTTACCCTTCGCTGCCGGCGGCGGCGGTGATCGTGATCGGAACAGTGCTACTGCCGCCGGAATAAAAGAAGACGAAGCCCGGTAGAATCGGTCGGTATTCGCCCGTGATCTGGACGCCGATGCGTTCGGTGAAGGACGCCTGATTCCAAGGCGGGCTGCCCGAGCGTGGGGCGATCACCGGCGGATTTTGATACATTTGGGCCGTATCGCAGGGGAATGCCGTCACATTGAAGTTGTAGATCATGGTGTCCGCACCGCCCATTTGGCCGATGATGTGATTCGTGATCGACTGAATTCCCGAATCGTCGATCGTCACAAAGGTCGTCGGCTTATCCACGTTGACGGTGGCATGTCGCGCTCCGCTCCGCGCCGCGTTGGTACTCACATGGAGCAACAAGAGCAGACGGGAATATTCGAATACGGCGAACAGGAAGAGCAAGAAAATGCTCAAGAGTAGGGCCGCTTCGACAATCGCCAAACCCCCGCGACGGGGGCGGGCAACCGGACTGATTCGCATGGTCGATCCTCCGACGGTGGTTTAGGGGTTGTTGGCAGGCAGGACGGCGTTGATGCTGAAGCTGTCGTCGACAAGGATTCGCCATTGGGCCGTGAAGCCGACGGACGTCGGCCGCACCAGACCCAGTGCCGTCCAAAGGCATTTCGTCCGCAGCGGGTCGCCGTTTGAGCCGGTGTCTTGGATCAGCACCGTCACACTAAAAAGTTGACCTTTCACCCCTTCGAACGGTTCGGTCGCTCCGACCAAGGCACCCGGTGGGCTATCGAGATAGGTGAAGGTCACGTCGACATCGGCATAATTGAGTTGTGTCAGACCCGCGCCCGAAAGGTATTGCATCACAGCACCTTTGACGTTCGGAAGTGCCAAGGATGGCAGGCTGGACGTTTTAATTTGCGTGGGTGCCCCCAACTGGTTGATCGTGCTCCCTTGCGCAGCCATGCGGGCGCCTTCCCGGGCCGAATTGGCCACGATCTGGGTCACTTGCACCACGCGGCCCATTTCCCAAAGCCCGATCATCAACGGAACCATGATGAAGTTCATCACCAGCGCCATCTCGGCGGCGGCGGCTCCGCTGCGACTACGGCTTCTCGACTTTCGGAGGAGCATAAACCACCTCGATCCTTTGCGGGCCAACCCGCACAAAGGGTGCGGAACCCCAAACCTATGACTCGAACCTTAGAACGCGTTTCGGCGCGGCGAAATCGTTCGGGAAGACACTTTCGCAGTTTTTTTCGAATCGCAAACGTGCCCCCAGCGCGGAATTGTGTTCTAAACTCAAACAGCATCGGCGTTCTCCCGCCCGACAGGAAACTCCCACCGAATATGGCTCGTCCCGTCACACTCACTGAGGCGATCGCCCTCGTTCGCAAATGCGGACTCCTGGACGACGGCGCCGTCAAGGCGTTCGTGGCGAAAATCCGACACCAAGGATTCCGCGGGATGACGCCCGATGGCTTTCTCGCACGGATGGTCGAAGACGAACTGTTAACACCCTTTCAAGCGAAACAGCTTTCTGAAGGACGCTGGCGCGGGTTGGTGCTCGGCAATTACCATTTGAAATCGCGCATCGGCCGTGGGGGTATGGGCCAAGTCTTCTTGGGCGAGCACTGCAAGTTGCGCCGACCCGTTGCGATTAAAGTGCTGAATACCAACCTGGCCAACGACCCACTCGCCAAAGCTCGCTTGGTGCGCGAAGCCAGTGCGACGGCGGCGCTCGACCACCCGCACATCGTAAAAGTCTACGACATCGACGCGGAGCACATGCCGCCCTACCTCGTCATGGAATACGTCGATGGATTGAGTTTGCAGGCCGTCGTGGCACTCACGGGCACGTTGCGTGTCGAAGCGATGGCACTGTGCGGGCGTCAGATTGCTTCCGGACTCGCCCACGCCGCCGCCACGGGACTCGTGCACCGCGACATCAAACCCGCCAACCTGCTGCTGGATCGATTCGGAGTCGTGAAGATCCTCGATCTGGGGATCGTTCTGCTCCGCGAAGAGGCGAGTCACCTCACTATCGATCTCGACGGCCATCCGTCCATACTCGGAACCGTCGACTATTTGGCGCCCGAACAGGCGGTCGATAGCCACAACGTCGACGGCCGGGCCGATATCTATGCCCTCGGCGGTACACTCTACTTTTTACTGGCGGGCCAGCCCCCCTTCGAGGAAGTCGGCGCTTCGCAGCGATTGCTCCGCAAGCAATCGGCCGATCCGAAACCGATCCACCGATTACGGCCCGATGTCCCCGAAGAATTATCGGCGGTGATCGCCAAGATGCTCGCGCGGCAGCCGGCCAATCGGTACCAGACAGCCCAGGAAGTCGCCGATGCCCTCGCTCGGTGGGCGACCCCCATCGCCGGGTTTCCCGAGGATCTCTTCGCCCAACTCACCGGTGTGGATTCGAGCGACGAGTTCCGAGTCAAGTCGAAACAAAATGGCCATGGCCAACTCCAGGTGAACGGCAGTAGCGTCCATGCGATGCTACCACCGAGCCTACTGCCGACCAACGCCGGAATGGAACTGCCTCCGGAATGCGATTTGAGGTCGATCATGACACGATCCGACCGGAGCCTTCCGACGGAAGTCGGGCTCCCATTCCCCGTGATGGTCCGGAAACAGGCAAAATCCACACCGGTTCATCGCCGCAGGCAATATCAAGTTGCAGCAGTCATCTGTTCGGTAATTTTGATCCTGAGTTTCGTCCTCGCTTGGGCTTTCGGTGCGTTCGCAAGGCCCGCTGGAGCCGCAACATCAAAAGCCGGCCAAGTCCAAGTTCTATTTCCGGAGTAAACTGAACTCATCATCGTTCAGGTCGATCATGCCCACACTTGCGACCACCCCCGAATTGATCGAACGGATCCGCAAGAGCGGGTTGATACCGCTTTTGGAACTTCAAGCGTTTTTGACGACTCGAGAACCATCCTCGAACGTGACGAATCCGTCCGACTTCCTCGACGTGTTGATCGCCAAACACCTGCTCACTCGGTTCCAAGCCGAACGGCTCGTCGCCGGAAAATACAAAGGGTTCATGCTCGGGAGCTACACGATTCTCGACCGCCTCGGCGCGGGCGGAATGGGGCAGGTCTTCTTAGCCGAACACGCGGCCATGCGTCGATTCGTGGCTCTGAAAGTGTTGCCGGGAAACGTCTACGAAGACGACACCGCCCGCGAACGCTTCTTCCGCGAAGCCCGGGCGGTCGCCGCGCTCGACCATCCGAATATCGTCAGCGTCTTCGACATGAACCGCGAGGGTAAACTGCTTTACCTCGTGATGGAGTACGTCGAAGGGGTCAGTTTGCAGGCCGTCATCGAGAAGGATGGCCGCCAATCTCCCGCCGCCGCAGCGAGTTATGCGCAGCAAATGGCCTTCGGATTGCAGCACGCCCACGAACGCGGCCTCGTCCACCGGGATATCAAACCGGGGAACACGCTCGTCGATCGTGCCGGCCTCGCACGGTTGCTCGACCTCGGCCTCGTTCGATCCGACTCCGATAGCGACTCCAAACTCACGTCGCCTCTGGGTGGGGACCGCAGTATTTTGGGAACGGTCGATTACCTCGCCCCGGAGCAAGCCCTCGATAGCTCCACGGTCGATATCCGCGCCGACATCTATTCGCTCGGGGCGACGCTGTACTTCCTGCTGGCCGGGCATCCGCTCTTTCCCGAAGGACGTGCCGGCCAAAAATTGATGTGGCAACAATCGCGCGAGCCGACGCCAATCGATCAGCTCCGTCCGGAGGTGCCAGCCGGACTCGCGTCGATCGTCCATCAAGCGTTGGCGAAGAAACGAACCGAGCGATTTCAAACACCGTTGGAAATGGCCATCGCCCTCACGCCATGGGTGTCCGGCCTCGTCCCCCCGAATGGCAACTTGATCGCGGCCCCGCCGTATCGCCCGTTCCTCGGACGTGGAGCGTCGGCCGTCGTGAGTGACCGCCCGAGCAAGCGCACCTTTTCGGCCAGCCCTTCCCGAGTGAATTCGGAACCGCCCGCCAATCCTGGGCGGCTCGTCGCTACGGCATCGCCGGCGTCGGGTGTCGTCCGGCTCGACACCCCCCTGGAGCAGGATCAGGGAACTGTCAATGCTTACGATGCCAGCGGCGCCACCACGATAGAAGACCGTACCCGACACCCTCATCCGGCATCCGCGCCAGCCAGTCGCCTCACCCTAATCTTGGTCGCCATCATCTCGGCATTAGTCGTCGGATTCTTGTTTGCCTCTATCGCCGCCATCCTCTTTGCCACGGGGACGATCCGAATCTGAACGAGGTCGTGTTAAAGATTGCTCGGTGTGTAATGAATCCGAACACCAAGTTGAGAAGGAACAGCGGCAGCTCTGCTGGGCCCATGAGAAGCGGATGGAATGGGGCGGGGAGGCGAAGGTGTTGGGCGAACGGTGAGTCGGTGCATCGACGCCCGCCGGGTAGGGATGACGGAACCGAAGCTGGGCACAAGGTAAACGGTTACAATCAAATCAGTCATCGTCGTGAAAACGCACCCATCCTTTTTGGCGATTGAGCGAGTTAAATTCATACACAGCAGTATGGGGCTTGCGAGCAGTAATGATATAATAGTATGTTCGCTTGCCATCAATTACAGGAGCAGAGTATTCGAAGTAGTCAATTTCCGTGTCTGGTAATTCCGATATGTAATTTGGCAGTAATGATTCAAAATCTGGTGGGTAATCGGCATGATCCTTGTAGTAACGATCAATAGCTGCGATCAATTGATTGCATTTCACGAGTCGTTCGTGGTCGGGTGACTTTGTTCCAGCACAAGAACAGCAAGTCAAAACGATCATAAATGCGGAGAACGTAATAGGGATATTCAATTGCATACGTAGACCCGTAAGTTATACGCTATTCAAATAACTGTAACAGTTTCCCGCTTTTTCGAAATCGATGATCAAACTGCTAGGTACCGGCCAATATGTACCATTTGTGCCTAGTAAAGAAGGCCAATTTCGAACGCAAGTCCTTCCCGATCACGGTGGCAAAGGCCAATGCTGGCTAATTTGCAAGATGCGGTGAACCGTTACGCGCGGCGGAACTGCTTCATCTTCGCGAAGAACCGTTCCCGCTAGGTTTCAGCCGGTCACCAGCGACCATAAGGCACCCTCACCCCGCGATCTTCTTTGCGAGTTCTTGCACGCCGCGGAGGTCGAGCTTGCCGCTGCCGAGTACGGGGAGGGTTTCCACGGCGAAGCAATCCCTCAAATCGGGGATCCACAGATTCGGCAGGCCCCGGGTGCGCAGGCTCTCGAAGGCCCCTTTCAGCCGGGCACCCGCTTCGATTAAGTGGAGCACAATCAACCGTTCGCCCCGTTTGCTATCGGCCACGGCGGCGACGGCCAGCACCCGCTCGCCAGCGGTGGCGAGTGTGTCGTGCAGCTCCTCTTCGATCTTTTCCAGCGGCACCATTTCCCCGGCGATCTTGGCGAAGCGCGACAAACGCCCGGTGATGCGGATGAACCCTTCCGGTTCGATGTGACCCATATCGCCCGTGATGTACCACTTGCCGATGAACGCCGCTTGCGTCTTCTCGGGCTGCTGCCAGTACCCCAGCATGGCGTTCGATCCTTTCACACACAAGACACCCTCGGCACCCACCGGCAGCGGCGCCTGCGTGTCGGGGTGAAAGGCTTTCGCCACGACACCGGGAATCGGCTGGCCGACGGTGCCGGGGGCATTGGCGAATTGCTTCACCCCGGCCACGGTGACATCGATCAAGTTGGCGCTCACTACCGGGGACAACTCGGTGCAGCCATAGCCTTCCAGTGGCAGCACGCCGAACTTCGCTTGGAATTCGAGGGCCAAACTCACGGGGAGTTTCTCGGCCCCGCAGATGAACAACCGCGACGATTGGAAATGCTCGGGCACGCAGCGACGCAGGTAGAAGCGCACGAAGGTGGCCGTACCGAGGATGATCGAGCACTTCCAGCGCTGGCAGAGTTCGCCGACTTCTTTAGCGGCGCGTGGATCGGGGTAGAAGACCGACATCATGCCGATGCTGGCCGGCGCCCAAAGGCAGACGGTGTAACCGAAGCTGTGGAATGTCGGCAGGGTGCACAGCATTCGGTCGTGCCGGGTGAAGTTCACACCCTTTTGAAACCCGTCCGCATTGCACGAGATATTCCGGAGGGTCAGCATCACCCCTTTGGGGTCGCCGGTGCTACCACTGCTGAAGATGATGGTCAGCAGATCATCCCAGCCGAAGCGTCGGCAGCGCAGCACGACCCGGTCGAGGAACCAGCCCGGCAAGAGCAGGACGAGCAGCAGCCGGCTGACTTTCCACGACTTCGGGATCGCCGCGAGGGCATCTTCGAGATCGATCCGGCGGATGTTGTCGGGCAGGTCGAGCGGCATCCGCCCGATGAACCGTTTGGCGGTGATGATGGTCTGGATGCCAGTTTGGTCGACGGCGGAACGGACGGAACGAGTCCCCGCGGTGTAATTCAAGTTCACCGATGTCCGGTGCAGAAACGCCAAGGCGATGTTGGCGAAGGCGGAGCCGAGGCCCGTCGGCAGCCAGACGCCGACGACTTTTTCGTCTTTGCCGAGTTGACCCTTCAAATATTTCGCCAAGCACCAGGCCCCCACGAGCGCCTTCGGCCAAGTCAATGCTCGGTCGATACCTGCGGAGGCATCCACAAAGGCGACCCGACGGAGGTTGATCCACGCGGCCCCTTTGCGCACGAATCCCGAATGGACAGGGATCACATACTCGCTTTGCAGCGTCCCGCAATCGGCCCAACACTCGACCACCGCGGCCCGCACATCGGCCGACTTCGTGTTCCCCGGCAATGGCTCCCCGAACGAGACGGCGATGCGGCGACGGAAGCCTTCCGGCCAGCGGAACAATACCCGGCCGTGCTTCCAGCTCAGCAAGGAACCCCAGAGATTCCAAAGGCAAGCCGGCACAATCGGTACTGGCACGCCGGCGCGTTCGACGATCTGTTCCAGCCCGCGTTGGAACGGTAACATCTGCCCGTTGCGGGTCAACCGGCCTTCGGGGAACATCATGACGGCGCGGCCGGCCGCGAGCGCTTTGGCGATGGTTTCGAGCGAACCGGTCAAGCTGTGCGGCTTCACGATATCGCGGCTATCGATGTAGTGGGCACGCCCCCGGACGAACGACAGCAGCAGCCGGAGGATCCAGTGCCGCTTATAGCCGCTCCAGAGGACGTAGGTCAGCGGGCGTGGGCTGGCGAGCCAAAGGAACATCCAGTCGATGTAGGTGACGTGGTTGGAAACGATGAGCACGGGGCCATTGGCGGGGATGCGATCGCGGCCGTAGACGTGGAATCGGTGCAGCGCGTGGACGATCAACCACCAGACGGGCCGGAGCAACCCCGGGAAGAGCCACGACAGGAGAGCGTACAGCGTGCAGTACCCGAGCCAAGCCAGCAGAACGTGATACCACTCGAACGGCATAGAAGATCTCGAAAACAATCCGCGACGAACCTTTGGAACTGTTCTCCGAAATCCGGAGTGGAGTTCAACGGGCAGTGGGAAACGCCGCGAGGCACGGCGGCCGCCGTGCCTCGAGACTTATCGATTCGGCCGAAGGAGCGGCCGGGTAGCGGGCGGAACTAGTCTTCGTCTTCCGAAACGGCCGAGGAGCGATCTTCCGACGGTTCGTGGCTGGCCACTTTGTAATCTTCCCCGAGCCAGCGACCGAGATCGATTACCCGGCAGCGTTGGCAACAGAACGGGAAGTCCGGGTACTCGGCCGGCGATCCGGGCATCGGATCGTCGCAGATCGGGCACTGCACCCTATTCATCGGCCACCACCCCCCGAGACTTCGAGAATTCCCCGCATTATCGGCAACACGCTATTTGCCGTCCTTCTTGGCCTTGCCGCTACCACCGGCTTTCTTGGCCGGTGTCGCCGCCGGAGTTTCCACCGCGGGGGCCGGGGTGGCCGCGGGCGTTTCCGGTTTGGTCTCGGCGGGTTTGGCCGTACCCGCTTCCGCATCGGCCTTCGCCGACTTCTGATAGTCTTCGTTCCGATTGTAGTCCGTTTCGTAGAAGCCCGATCCCTTGAACAGGATGGCGGCACCGGAGCCGAAGAGCCGGCGGAGTTTCTTCTTCTTGCAACTCGGGCAGGTCGTCAGGTGATCGTCTTTGAACGACTGCCACTGTTCGAATTTATGGCCGCAGGCATCGCATTCGTAATCGTAAGTCGGCATCGGCGGGGAATCCGGGTGGGGAGAATTCGAGTTCGGTGACTCAAACAGTTTACGGCTACCCGCCCGACTCGAATGTCAATTTTCCGCAATCGGAGTGCGTTAACGGATTTTGGTACTGTCCTAGCTTTGCAACACCTACGTCGAAAGTCCCGTTCATTCAATTGGAAGTCAATCTCGCTTTTCGGCTCCGCTTTCGAGGTAGCGCATTTGGGCCAGGGCCAGCATGGCGGTTTGGTCGGCGCGGATGTTCCCGTTGGTGAGCGAGGTGCAGACGCCGCCCAAGATGAACTGGGTGCGGAACGCTTTCTCGAAATGACCCGTCGCTTCCTCGGTGAACTGCAATCCGCGTGCGAAGCCTAACGCGGAAACGCAAGCCGTGCGGTACTTGCCGTAGCGGGTCGCATCCGGCACTTGGGCGGCGAGCGTCGTGGCGCAGGCAAGGGCTTCGGCCAGTACCGCAGCCGACGACAGTGGTTCCGCTTGACCCGGAATGCGGAAGCCGCCGACCGTGCGAAGATCGCGGATTTCCCCGGCCGAATACTGGCTGGCACAAAGGTTGTCGGCCATTTCGTAAGCGAACTCGGCCACGATTGCCGACTTCGTCCGCAGGTACTGCTCGCAAGCCGCGGGGAGCATCGACCCGGCCAACGTCGGCGCGGGATGCGCGGCGAACCACTCCCGGTAATGCTTCAACCCGGCGATCAGCGCGTCCCGCTTCCAAGTTTCCGGTTTCACGCGGTCGCTCGCCAGCAGAGCTTGAAAACAGAGGCCGGGATAGCTGTTCACGCCTTCGGGATCGGTCTTGGTGGCCGGCTCGGCGCCGTCGGTGTACTGAACGGAACCGTCGGTTCGGAGTTGCTTCTTCAAGAACTCGCCGAGCTTGGCGGCTTCCGCGATCAGCTTCGCATCGGGTGCCGGGAGATCGTGGATGCAGAGTATCAGAAGGGAGGCCAACCCCACGCGGTTGCACTTCGCCGATTCGGCCAGTGGCACCCGACAATTCGCATCGGCCGGGTCGGCTTTGGTCAACGTCAGCAGAGCCAACACCGCTTGCGCCGCACAAGCGCCGAGTTTGTCATCGCCGGTGAATTTCGCCGCCCGGCAGACGCCCCAACAGGCATAAGCTTGATTCAAATCATTGAGGCCCTCCAGTGGGCGGGCCAACGATGGATTCAAGCCCCCGAGGAAGCGCCCGTCGGATTGGTTCATCCGGGTCAACCAGGCCGCGGCCGTACGGATACTGTAAATGCACTGCATGGTCTCGGGCGGGTAAGCTTTGGGATTTTTGTCGAAGCGCTCGATGGCGGCGACCGCTTTGGCCGTCGCCGCGACCGGCGTGACCGAGCCGGCCGGGCGACCGGTGATACTCGGCGGCAGGTAGCCTGGCGGCAACGGGGCCGGCTCTTGGCCGATGGCCACCATTAACCCGGCACCGAGGAGCAGAATTCCCACGAGGGACACCGAAAGTAAACGCGCACGCATGGCCGAGCCTCCTTGCCCGAGAGATCGAAGAACGATTGATGCCGCTAGTGGAATGAAAATCGCGCGGCACCGCAAGCCGAAGTGGAAATTGGGATCACAAGGGGCGACGGGTGAAATTGGTCAGCTTTCGACTTCTTGTAGTCTGTTGTCGTCACCGAGCCATTCAATGACGTCCCTGCTTGATTTGTTGACGAGCGGATTGCAAACGTCCTCGACAAGTTGTGCCGCCTCATCTTGTGTTGCGCAGATTCTCAATCGCTGGCGTAGCAAGTAGTCCACGGCAACTGACCATGCCACTCGTTTATTGCCGTCGGTGAAGCAATGCAGTTTCGCAATATGGTAGAGCAAAAGGCCGGCGATATGAATGTCGTCTAACGTGCCATCTGTCGAAAGGTAATACGCACCTTGCAAGGCCGTCTGCATGGCGCTTTCGACACAAGGCTCGTCAATGGCTCGACTCGTCCGCTCGCTGGCCGGATGACTGTCAACAAGGTCTTGCCTAATCGACACGATGTCTTTTGCGGTGAATGGTAACTTTGGCTCGGAGGGCGACATTGGGTCACTCCCCAAGACGCTTTAGAGTTTCAGACCAATTCTCAACTAGGTGCTTGCGTCTGTCGTCCGTGGACATCGGATCGGGCGACTCACGCTCGTCTCGCACTGAGAGAAGCCGATTCACGTCGTGTCGAATGAGCACCTGCGCAACAACTGAGTTTTTGTGGTTTTGTGCCGCAATATCAAGTAGCCTTGCCGCAGCATGACAAACGAATACTTCGTTTGTTGGAGTCTTAATCGTGACCCGTCCTTCTTTGGCGAAACGAATCGCAATTATCTTGCCTGTGACTTGTCGGAGTCGTGGGGCCATCTTCCTAGGATCTTTGTCGTGGTCTGGCTTGGCGTCGCCATTTGTGCCGAAGACGGCCTTTTTAAAACTCACACCACCGATCGTGCCTTCGTACTCCTGAGTCGAAACGCCTTCTGGCAATGATTGGAGATAACTCTTGATTCCGTTCTCATGTGGATCTCCGCTTCTCGATTCTTCCTTGAGATCATCGATAAACCGACTCACTGTTTCTTTCGATAGTTCAGCGTGCTGTACTTCGGTGAGTTCATCGATCTTTTTAGCGATCAGGACAAATCGCAAATTAACACAGACATCACCGACCTCAATAAGTTGGAGGTCGAAAAGCTTGCCGAGCTTGACAGCTTTGGAATAATGCTTCCCTTTCACAACAGTGCTTGCAGTCTGTCGGAGCGCTTGAAAGAGCTTCTTGAGCGGATCACGAAAGGATTCAAAACTCAAACGATAATCCGAGAGCCCAGTAGTTGGGCCATCGTATCGGACACGGAATTCGATAGGGGGTGTCATTTGGATTGCCAGTAATTAGCCCGCGTGACTCACTTCGTCAAACTCTACCAGATACTTTAATTGTATACACACTCAGCAGCTCCATCGTGTACCATCAATTACAATATTCACTCCAAGAGGCCAACCTACCGCTGCCAGACGGTGCGTTTCCCCGACTTCCTGCTACGCTCCCAGTACATAGGCCAGCACATAGGGCCCTTTCGGGATCACGGCGATTCGGGCCTCGGGGCCGTACTCGGCCAAACTTTCGGCGACGGCTGTTTCCACGCTGTCGGCTGGTGTAACTTGGCACTCCCGTAATGTCGCGGCACTCAGTCCGGTGGTCACCACTTTCACCCGGCACTTCGCCAGCACTTTTTGCAGCATCACCAGCTGCCATTCGTCCATTTCGCAGTAGTCCGGGTGCATCGACGCGGCCCCGGTGCCCGCCCCATTCTCAAACGATTTGTAGCGCCCCGACTCTCGGTATTCCTTCAAATGTTTCACGAATTCCGGGCTCCCGAGACCCTCGCTGAGGCTCGCCACCAGCACGATGGTGCCCCCCTCTTTCACGATGGGCAACGCCCCGGTCAACCCTTTCACCGCTTGATACCAAGTCGTGTCGAGTGGGTACCCGGCGCAACTCGTCACGACGACTTCGGCCGGTCGTGGCACGCCGGCTTTCACCAGTTCCCGACAGAAATTCACGCCCGTTTCCCAAGCGCGGATCATATCGCCGGCCCAGAGACCCGTGACGCGGCGTTTGCCGTCGATGCAGACATTCACGATGAAGTCGCAGCCCGTCTTCAGCGCGATTTTCGTGTTCTCTTCATGAACGGGATTGCCGTCCAAACTCCCCGCGTCGGCCTTGGGGTGTTCGAGGAAGGCCGGGCCGTGCCAAACTTTCACCGTTTCGAGGCTCGCAATCCCAGGACAAATCAACTTGCGGCCACCGCTGTAGCCGGCCATCAGGTGCGGTTCGATCAACCCCGTGGTGATCTTCAACTCGGCCCGGGTGTACCGGTGATCGATCCAGATCGGCACGCCGCGATCGGTGATACCGAGGAAGTCGTGTTCGTCTTGGGCTTTGCCATGGTGATTCTCGCAACGGTAATCGCGGGCGATTTCCGCCCCGACGAGTTCGACGAGTTCGTCTCCTTCGTTCGGCCGGTGCAACCCGGTGGCGATCAAAATAGTGATTCCGGAACGGGGCACCCCGGCCGCTTCGAGCGTCCGCAGAATCGGTGGCAACAGCAGCTTGTTCGGTACCGGTCGGGTGATGTCGCAGATGACGACGCAAGCGGTCTTCTTACCGCGTGCCAACTCCGAGAGCGGTGCCGTGCCGATGGGGTTGGCGAGGGCCGCATTGAGCGCGGCCTCGGTGTCCGCAATGGGCTCGGCTTCGCGGATGCCAAGCGGAGACGCGAGCAACCGATCCTTGGGCAAGGTGATTTCGAGGCCGGTCTTGCCGTAATCGAGCGTGAGTTTCATGGAGAGGGTCGCCGGAGACTGAACTTGTCGGAACGTGCTGCTGTTATATGATGGCGTTTCTTCAATTGCGGCGCGAAGTTGCGTCGTGTGAACCCGAACTCCCGAACCCAGACGAACCCATGTCGATCGACAAGAGCCTGAAACGCAAGAGTGGCGGCGTCCGCAATCGCTGCGTCTTGACCCGCGTGGAACGCATCACCAAGATGAAAGAAGCGGGCGTATTCAATGCGGGCCAAAGCCCGTTCGGCCTGCCCAAGACCCGCGTCCAAAAAGTCATGGTGAAAAAGAAGGTCAAGAAAGAAGCCGAAGGCGATGCCGCCGCTCCGGCCGCCGGCGCCAAGAAGAAGTAACGGTTCCACGGGGCGGGTTCTCCACAGAGACCCGCCTGCTTGTACTCATCTCCCATTTTCGATCCATTTCTAAAAATCGACTCAAGTCTGTTGAATCGGAAATGATTCATGTTCGCGCAACCCAGGGTTCGATAATTAACGTAGTCGGTTAGGGTTCCCCCACCATGTCGACGGGTGTGCGATGGCAGCGCTGCGAACGTGGATGCTCGGTTCAACGGCGGCCGTCGCCTGGGTGTGGCCGGCACTGGCACTCGAACCTCGACCCGTGATCACACCGTCTGTTTCCACAGCCGCCGCCAAACCGAAAGCTCTTCTCGATTATGTGGCCGAACCGTTCCGCGAAGTCGTGGCGGGGATCATCAAGACGCCAACTATTTCCGCAAAGGCAAACGATGATGAATTCGTCGCCCACCCCAACGTGTACGATTGGCTGATCGAACATCCGGATCGCACGACGCAAGCCTGGAAGCGGCTGAAAGTCCCCTGCGTCGATATCACCGATCTGGGCAAGGGGCAGTTCTTCTGGAGCGACGAAACCGGCAGCGAATTGACGTGGCAAACCGTCGGCAAATTCGACCACGGCGTGATCTGGTACGCCACCGGCAAAGTGAAACCCGGCGTGTTGTTGCCGACAGTGCCCGTGAAAGCCGTCGCGGTGCTCCATTCACCACGGGGATTGCAAGACCCGGATACGGGCAACGCCACATTCAAGCCGACCGTGCAAGTGTATCTGCTGGCCGATAGTCGCGTTGCCGCGGGACTGGTGAAAATGATGGGGCCGAGCGCCCCGAAAATGGCGGAAGAAGGAGCGGAGCAATTCCTCTTCTTCTTCTCCGGCATCGCCCGGTACATTTATCGCAAACCCGATCAACTCGAAACATTGCTAGCGCCGGCGAAAAAGTGATGGCCGTTCGCAGTTCGGCGAGCCGAGTCCGCTGCTGGATTCTTTTGCGTCATCCAGAATCACTTGGTTCCTGCTGCCATCCGAGCTAGGTTGACGGAGTTCCACATCGTGCCTAAAATCTTCCAGTGAGTTGGTGAACGGAACGCTTGCGGGATGCTCGAGTTGAATCACGGTTCTCATATCTTGTTACAAATCGCGGATCGTCTCCGAACAGTGCAAGGCCGCGCGGTCGTCGTCAAACTCGGTGGCAGTGCCATGGAATTGCCCACGGCCACTACGGGGATGATCGAAGCTGTTGCGGCCCTGCAAACGCTGGGCGTGAAATTGATCCTCGTTCACGGTGGTGGCAAACCGATTGACCGGGCAATGGAAAGCGCCGGTTTGAGGCCGGTGAAGATCCAAGGGCGACGTTACACAGACGAGGCCACTCTCGAAATCGTGGTGCGAGTGCTGTACGAAATCAACGATTCACTCGTGGGCCAGTTCACCGAACGGGGGTGCCAGGTCACCGGCGTTCGGGATGGGATCTTGGGGACTCGCCTGCTGCTGCCGGGTTTGGATCTTCAGCCGCTCGATTTGGGCCGCGTGGGAATTGTTTCGAAGATCGACCGGGACTGTTTCCGGAATCACCTGCACAACGGCACGGTGGCAATTGTCCCTTCGCTGGCCCGCGATGAAATCGACGGTGGCTGGTTGAACGTGAATGCCGATTCCATGGCGGCGGGGCTCGCCCGTGAGATCGACTGCGACGCGGTGTTGTTCCTGACCGATACTCCCGGTGTCCTCCGAGATCGTCATGAGCCTTCCACACGCTTGGCCCGTCTGACCACGAACGAGTGCCGAACGTTGATGACGGCGGGCGTGATCGAAGGGGGCATGATTCCGAAAGTGGAAGCCTGCTTCGAAGCGTTGGACGCCGGAGCGAGGCGGGCGGTCATCCTCGACGGCCGCGATCCCCATGCATTGCTCGATGATTTCTTGCAGCCCGGCTCGACAGGCACCGAAATTGTGAAATAATACCAAGTACCGAACATCCGACTTTCAGCAGGCCACTTCCAAAATGATCAGCACACCCGATACGCTCACTTCCACCGATGTCATCGCGTTGGCCAAGAAGTACCTCGTCGGCAACTACACGCGCTACCCGGTCTGTCTCGTGCGCGGGGAAGGATCGTGGGTCTGGGACGCCGAGGGCAATCGCTACCTCGACTTCTTCCCCGGTTGGGGTTGCGGCATTCTCGGTCACTGCCCACCGCGCATCGTCGATGCCGTGCGAGATCAAGTCGGCACGCTCATCCACGTTCCGAATTCGTGGTACACCGAGCCGCAAGCGCTGCTGGGCCAAGCCCTCAGCGAGCGCACCGGTTGGGGTGGCCAGTGCTTCTTCTGCAACAGCGGGGCGGAGGCCAACGAAGCCGCCATCAAACTCGCCCGCTTGCACGGCAAGCCGCAGGGTCGGTACAAGATCATCACGATGACGAACAGCTTCCACGGTCGAACGTACGGTGCACTCTCGGCCACGGCGCAGCCGAAGTACCACGCCGGATTGGAACCGATGCTGCCGGGCTTCACCTACACCCAACACGGCAGTTTGGAGGCCGTGGCCCGCGCCATCGACAGTGAAACGGCCGCCATCTTGCTCGAACCGATCCAAGGCGAGGGTGGCATCAATATGCCACCGCCGGGCTATCTCGAAGGGTTGCGCGAACTCTGCGACCGCAACGGGATGTTGCTGATGCTCGACGAAGTGCAAACGGGCATGGGCCGCACGGGCAAGTGGTACGCCCACCAGCATTGGAACATCGTGCCGGACGTGGTGACCATGGCCAAAGCACTCGCCGGCGGCGTCGCACTCGGCGGCGTGATCGCCAAGCCGGAAATCGCCGCCCTCTTGAAACCCGGCACCCACGCCGCAACCTTCGGCGGGAATCCGCTGGCCTGCCGCGCGGCTTTGGCGACCATCGAAACGTTCGAGGACGAGGGGTTGTTGGAACGGGCCCTGCAAGTCGGCGAACGCTTCCGCAGCCACTTCGAACAGATGCAATTGCAGTCGCCGCTGGTGAAGGAAATCCGCATCCTCGGCGCCATGATCGGCTTAGAATTGAATTGCGAAGGGGCACCGATCGTCGCCAAGTGCCTCGCCCGCGGCTTGCTGATCAACTGCACCCACGGCACCGTCATCCGCCTACTCCCCGCGGTGAACATCCCGGACGACCTCATCGACGATGGCTGTGTCATCCTCGCCGAAGTGCTCGCGCAGCATCACCCGTAGATTTCTGTGACCAAGACACGTTCAGTGGATTCAGGAAACCTTCGCCGATGCCGCATCTGCTCAATTTGATCGACGTTCCGACCGACACCATTCGGAACCTCGTGGCCCGTGCCGCCGAACTCAAAGCGGAGCGCCGAGCCGGTCGATCCCCGACCCCGCTCGCCGGGAAAGTGGTCGGGTTGGTCTTCGAGAAACCGTCGCTGCGGACTCGGATGAGCTTCGAAGCGGGCGTCGCCCAACTCGGCGGCACGAGCTTGTTCTTTTCCGGCGCCGAGATCGGCCTCGGGGTGCGCGAAACGCTCCCCGATTTCGCCCGCACGGCCAGCCGGTTTCTCGACGCCATCGTGTTGCGTGTGTTTCGCCAAGAGACCGTCGACGCACTCGCGCGGCACGGCAGCATCCCGGTCATCAACGGGCTCACGGATCGCTCGCATCCCTGTCAAGCACTCGCCGACTTGCTGACGATTCAAGAGTGCTTCGGTACCGTCGCCGGGAAGACCGTTGTCTTCGTCGGCGACGGTAACAACGTGTCGATGTCGCTGGCCGTGGGCTGCGCGCGACTCGGGGCGAAGTTCGTGCTGGCCTGCCCGCCCGGCTACGCGTTCGACGATGCGTTCTTGAAGAATTACGCGAACAAAGTTTCCACTGACAAGCCGCTGACACTTCACGATCCGATTGCCGCGGTACGGTCGGCCGATGTTGTCTACACCGATGTTTGGACGAGCATGGGCCAAGAGGCGGAGCGCGACGAGCGGCTGTTGAAGTTCGCCCCGTTCCAGTTGAACGCCGAACTGATGGCGAAAGCCCCAAAGGGTTGCAAAGTGCTGCACTGCTTGCCGGCCCACCGCGGCGAGGAAATCACCGACGATGTCGTTGATGGGCCCCAGAGTGTGGTCTTCGACCAAGCCGAGAATCGGCTCCACGTACAGAAAGCCGTGCTGGAATGGTTGATGACGAAGCCAACCCGCTGAGTGAGCGGAACTTTCCAGTCTGCGGCAGGTGGATCTGGTACGACTGGAACGCAGTGGGGTATGCACGCTGCTTTCAACAAATGCTTCAGCCCGTTTGCGAGTCAGGAGCACACAATGAGTAGCAAGTGCGTAGGCACATCGATTGTTGTGTTAATTGTCAATTCTGTGCTGTTGCTGTGCCCGATTTGGAATATGTCGCACATCGGGTCTTGGGAAACGACAGGTACTTCAGGGACATTCATTGAGGCACTGCCACACGAAATTCGAAACTACAGTAAAATGCACCGCGTCAGCGAAGTGATTGAGTACACCGATAGGGCAAATGACACATCGGTTTGCTTATTGTTGTTCTTGGGTACAATCGACTCGGTCTTCTTCTACTATGTATATAGTATGTCTCCAGCTCGCAGAAATGCGTGACAGCTTATGGGATATTCCCTTTGGAAGTTGGACAAAGCTTGGCCGCTAGATTTGCGTGGAGAATAGTCGAATCGCTCAATTCTGGTCAAACATGTCCAAGAAACCTATTTACTCTTGATTACTCGCGTTGTTTGCATTTCAAGAGAACGATGTTATCGACTGACGTGCCAAATCCTCTCGGCACTGAATCCGATGATAAATTAATGGCAATCAATATCGATACTTTGGTTCTTTTGCACAATATCGTAAATCGCACATCTCCGTCCGAATCCAGCAACTCGATGTGAACTCCAGCGGAAGTGGATCGAATTGGTTTCGCTTTCCAAATAGCAGTGATCGGTTTATCGCAAGCACTTTGGTAAGTGATTTCGACTTTGTCCCTGTAGAACTCAAGTTGCTTGTATTTAGGAAAGTCGGCCGGCAACGGCAGATCCAAACCGAAAGGCTTGTAAACAGATTGCGACGTCACTTCCCAAATAGTTTTATGAAATTCCAATGCCTTGATTGGCGGCGCAACTTGGCAGGCTGCAAATATTAGTGAAGCGATCCAGCAGGAAAGAATCACGTAATGACTCCTGAGTACATAAGTTGGATATTCATTCTTTTTGTGCAGAAGTCGATCACGTGTAAAGTACCCACCCGATCTGGATTCCTCATCACGTTGACCCTGGGTCAACCCACCCGACCCCCATTATTTCGAAATCCCACGTTTCAATTTGCTCAACTCGGTCGCAACGGCTGCGGTCTCCTTCGGCATGTTGTTCGTCTTGAAGAATTCATAGGCCTGCTCGTGTACTTTCACGGCGTAGGTGGTCACATCGTCGCCGCGGGTCTTGGGGATCATTTGCAAAAAGTCGATGTAGAACTTTCCTAATTTCTTCGTGCCGTCTTTGTACTTGGCACACACTTCGGCGAGCTTGTCCAACACCTTCGGCACATAACGGCCTTCACCCGGGAACTTGATGATCGTCTGAGCCAACCCGTCGGCCACCTTCTTGTAGTCTTTCGTTTCCTCGACGTACTCGGCCCATTTCAGCCGGCACTCGCAGGCCAAGTCGGGCCGACCGAGGAGTTCGTATTTGAGCACCGCCCGTTCAAAGACGGCACTCCGCTGAGCTTTGTCTTTCTGGCTCGTCAACAGGGAATCGAACAGCGACCAACTGAAATCGGGGAAGCCGCCGAAGCTGGTGAAGACCCGGTTGGCGAAGGCCACCGCGTCCGCGGCGGCGATGGTCTCGCCATCTTTGGCGATTTGAGCAAGCTCCATCCAAGCCCGTTCGCACTGCGGGAAGATCTCGAAGATGTTCCGCAAGAACGCGACTTGTTGTTTCGGCGTCAGCGCCTTCTTCTCTTTGGTCAGGGCGTACATTCGCATCAATAGGTCGGCGTGGCGAGCGTTCTGAGGAGAGATTCCGACCGTGACCAAACGTCGTTCCATGTCGCGATCGGTGATCGTCCGACCGCTTTTGGGGTCCTTCACTTGGCCGATGTAGTATTGGTCACCGAAGTAACGCCCATCCGACAACAACGCGAATTCGACTTTGTCTTTGGTCACGCTTTTGATTTCCACCCACATGACCCAGGCGTGCAGGCTGCCACTGTTCCCGTCACCCGTCACATACTCGGCGGGCACGGCAATGCTCTTGGCGACGCGAGCCGCATAGTCGGCCTGATGGGCGCAGACGCCGCCGTACTTCTTGATGTTCGCCAGTGTGTAATCTTGCCCCGTGATCTTGCAATCGGCGCGGCCCACACCGTTTTTGTGTTCCGTTGTGAGCATCTCTTTGTCGTAGACGATGTCTTTGTAGATCCCGCCGATGCCCGCCCGCAACTTGATGTAGTTCTTGATCGCCCAGTCGCGTTCGGCCGGCGGCGTCCGGTTGTTCACCATGTGCACGAGGAACTCCCAGGGCAAGTTCTGCACCACGCCTTTCAGCTCCCCTTCGCGCGACAGCAGGAATTCGTAGTTTTCTTTCCAGCCGATAGTATTCAGATCGACCGGCATTTTACTGCGGGTGCGGACTTGATGCATGCTGTAGTCGTACACGGCCTTCGGGTTGTCCCACACAATGCAGATCGCGACCGCCAAGTTCACATGCGCCTTCAGTTTGTCGGGCCCGAGTTTGTAGATGTCGCGGAAGATTTTGAGCGCCGCTTCGATTTGGTCATCGTCCGGATTGAGCGCGGTGAAGAGCGTGTCGCGGATCTCGGCGTTCTCCTTCAGAAATTTGGTGATCTCGGCATGATCGGTGTCGAACGCGGCGCGAATTTCGGTGTCGTACTTCTTTTCGAAATACCCGGCCATCACGCCTCGCACCGCTTTGTACTCACCTTTAACGAAGAGTTTGGGGTTGCTCAGGGCATCGACGAAGAGCTGCTCCGGTTCGGTTTTGGTCTCCGCATCTTGGGCGTTAACCGGAGTCACGGTGACAAAAAGAAGCACCACGATGATTCGAATGAGTCGCAACATGGGTACTCTTTGCTCATGGAGAGAGGGAACAAGCTTAAAAACGATCATATCCGGAACCCGCCCAGGTTGCTGAGGATTACAACAGGAGAGTGACTCACTTTGTTGGAGAAGGCACAAGAAATTGAATGTGCGTACAAGTGCACCGATGTATATAAGCTCCAACAGTCGGCCTGTCAAATGATTCTGGGGAAATCTGTTCAGTTATTTTCTGGTTGCCTATTCTCAAGGGTTTTTCATGTCAACGGGATCACATTCTGCCGAGTGTCCAAAGGGGGTGGGTGGTACTCAGATTCGGCAAATCAGCATCCGTTGCCACACTCGCGCCGATAGTTCACCTTGTTCAATTCCAGGCCGTCACCTATCCCTACGGTTGCGAATTGTTCCGATTCAGGATGAACGATGTACCGTTCGGTGATGGTGCTTCTCGTGGCGGTTTACCTCGTGGGAGCGGGCATTTGGTTGCTCGCCTCCGGGGTCGTGCGCGAATCGTCCGGAACGGAACTGCTGAATGTGGCTTGCGATCCGACCCGTGAGTTGTGGAAAGATCTAAACCCGAGGTTCTGCGACCGTTACGAACGTGAAACGGGCCAGCGGATCACGATTCAACAATCGCACGGCGGCTCCGCCAGCCAAGCCCGGCAAGTGATGGATGGACTCGAAGCCGACGTGGTGACGCTGGCACTTTGGAGCGATACCGACGCCATCCGCAAAGCGGGCCTGATGGACGATGGCTGGGAAGCCAAATTCGACAAGCGTTCGCTGCCCTACACCTCCACGATTGTCTTCGTGGTGCGCGATGATAACCCGAAGCAAATTCACGAGTGGGCCGACTTGATTCGCCACGACGACATTCAGATCGTCGTCCCCAACCCGAAGACCTCCGGGAACGGCAAGTGGGCGTTCCTCGCCGCGTATGGCTCGGTGAAACGGAGTGGTGGATCGAACGCCGAAGCCGAAAAATTCGTGAAGCAACTCTTCGCCCGCACCCGCGGCCTCGATCCCTCGGCACGGGGGGCAACGGAATCGTTCGCCCGCAAGGGTTTAGGTGATGTGCATCTCACTTGGGAGAACGAAGCGCACCTCGAAGTGCTGGAATCCAAGGGCAAATTGAAAATCATCTACCCGAGTTCCAGCGTGCAGGCCGAACCGCACGTAGCCGTCGTCGATGCCATCGCCCGCAAGAAAGGGACTACGGCCGTGGCCAAGGCGTACCTCGAATATCTCTACACAGAAGAAGCGCAGGAAGTGATCGCCGAGCACTACTATCGCCCGACGAATGCAGCGGTGAAGGAACGTACGGCCGGTCGATTCCCCAAGATCGAACTGTTCAGTGTGACGCCGTTGATCGCCGATTCGTGGGATGACATTCAGGAGCGGTTTTTCGTGAAGCGTGGCCTGTTCGACCGGATCTACGGCGGTGCCGCGAAATGAGTACGGTCAATCGCCGGGTGCTGCCAGGCTTCGGGCTGAGCCTGGGCTACACCATGTTCTACTTGAGCCTGCTGGTGCTCATCCCGCTGGCGGCCTGCTTCTGGAAAGCGGCCGAGCTGTCGTGGGCCGACTTTTGGGAAGCCGTGGCCACACCACGAGCCCTCGCGGCCTATCGGTTGACATTCACGGCATCGATCACCGCGGCGGCGGTCAACGTCGTGCTCGGTTTGATCGTCGCCTGGACGCTGGTGCGGTACGAGTTCCCTGGCAAGCGTCTCGTCGATGCCCTCGTCGATATTCCATTCGCGTTGCCGACGGCCGTAGCGGGGATGATCTACGCGAACTTGTACATGCCCAACGGCTGGCTCGGGCAGTTCCTCGTGCCGCTGGGCGTCGAAGCGGCCTTCTCGCGGACGGGCATCGTGGTGGTGCTGATCTTCACCGGGTTCCCTTTCGTGGTGCGCACGGTGCAGCCCGTGCTGGAAGATTTGGACGCCGAGACAGAAGAAGCGGCCGGGGTGCTCGGGGCCAACCGCTGGCAGACCTTCCGCCGGGTGATTTTGCCGAGTTTGATCCCCCCGACGTTGACCGGATTCACGCTCGCCTTCGCCCGCGCCGTCGGCGAGTACGGTTCGGTGGTGTTCATCTCGCCGAACACGCCCGGCACCGAAATCGCGCCGATGTTGATCTTGGCACTGCACCTCGAAAGTGCCCAGCGCGAAAGTGCCGCGAGCGAAGCGGCCGCCATCGCCGTGGTGCTGCTCGTCGCCTCGTTCACGCTGTTGATACTGATCAACCTGCTCGAACGCTGGAGCCAACGCCATGCCCAGTGACAAACAGCGCTGCAACGACCCTTGGTACGTCCGCTACACGCTGATCTCGCTGACCCTCGGCACCGTTGGGTTGCTGATTCTGCTGCCCCTGGTGAATCTGTTTGTTCAGGCTTTTGCCGAAGGGGCGACGGCATACTGGAACAGCTTGTTCCACAACACCGACACCCGGCACTCCATCTTCCTCACGCTGATGGTCGCCCCCGTCTCCGTGGCGCTCAACACCGTCTTCGGCGTGGCGGCCGCCTGGACAATTGCCAGGTTCCGCTTCCCCGGTCGGGCCGTACTCACCACACTCATCGACCTGCCATTCAGCGTGTCGCCGGTGGTGGTGGGGCTGCTCTTCGTCGTTCTGCTCGGCTCCAAAACGCCCCTCGGTGGTTGGCTATTGGAACACGACTACCGGGTGATCTTCGCACCGCCCGGAATCGTGTTAGTGACCATGTTCGTGACCTTCCCATTTGTGGCCCGCGAGTTGATCCCGATCTTCGAAGCGGTCGGTTCCGAAGAGGAAATCGCCGCCCGGAGCCTCGGGGCCACCGGCTGGCAGATGTTCTGGCGGATCACGGTGCCGAACATCAAATGGGGCTTGCTCTACGGGATCATTTTGTGCAACGCCCGCGCCATGGGCGAGTTCGGTGCCGTCGCAGTCGTATCCGGGAAAATCGGCGGGCGGACGGACACGATGCCGCTGCAAGTGCAGAAGCTCTGGGAAGGACAATCCAACGCCGACACTGCCGCCGCGTTCGCTTTGGCGTCGGTGCTGACGCTGCTATCGCTCGCAACACTTTTCATTAAAGTCGGGATCGAACGCAAATTCCGCGATGAACGGACTAAAATTGAGTGAGTGAATCTCATCCTGACGGAGCTAAATGATGCGACCCATTCATTGGGTGGTTGCTGCGTTCCTGCTTGGCTGCGTGGTCTTCTTCATCTACCGTTCTCGGCGCGAAGAGTTCGCCATGCCCGAGAACTTCCCCGTTCCAGACGCGGCCGAATCCGCGGACGATTCCACCACGGCCACCTTCGGCAACGGCTGTTTCTGGTGCACCGAAGCGATCTTCCAACAGCTCAAAGGCGTGCGCACTGTGAGTTCCGGATACACCGGTGGCACGGTGGCGAATCCGAGTTACGAAGCCGTCTGCCGAGGTGACACCGGCCATGCCGAAGCGATCCAGGTGACCTTCGACCCGAAGGTGATTTCCTATCCGGAATTGCTGGAAGTGTTCTGGCGTTCCCACGATCCGACGACTCTCAATCGCCAAGGGAACGATACCGGTACACAGTACCGCTCGGCAGTCTTCTACCACTCGCCACGGCAGAAAGAGCTGGCCGAGAAGTACAAAGCGAAGATCGACGAGGCCCACGTTTTCACCAAGCCGGTGGTCACCGAGATCGTACCGGCCGTCGAGTTTTACCCGGCCGAGGCGAACCACCAGAACTACTTCGTGTCGAACTCCCGGAACGGTTATTGCCGCACGATCATTCAACCGAAGCTCGACAAGTTGCGAACGGTGTTTGCAGACAAGATGAAGCCGTGACCACTAAACCGACCCGTGCGGAGGTACTCGCCGCGGCGAATCGCACCGTTCCCGATTTGATTCGGCCGGGGTTGAAGGTTCTCTTTTGTGGAACCAACCCCGGTTTGTACTCGGCCGTCATCGGGCATCATTTTGGGAGGCCGGGCAACCGATTCTGGCCTGCCATTTTCGCGGGCGGGTTCACGGATCGGCTCTACTCGCCTGACGAAGATGAATCGTTCTTAGAACTCGGATACGGGCTGACGAACATCCGCGAGCGAGCCACCGCCGGCATGGCCGAATTGACGACCGCCGAATTGAAAGCGGGCTGTGGACGATTGCAAGCGAAAGTGCGACGGTACCAACCCCGATACTTGGCCGTGCTCAGTGTCGGGGCGTACCGCGTGGCTTTTCAGCAACCTAAGGCCACCCTCGGCTTGCAACCGTTGGTGATTGACACGACGCGCGTTTGGCTATTGCCCAGTCCGAGTGGGTTGAATGCCCATTATCAACCGGCCGCCCTCGGGACGTTATTCCGAGAACTGAACGCGGTTGTCGAGGCCGGTGATTGATCCTTTACTCTGCTGAGGCCTGCTGTGTTCCCCGCTACCCTGACCCGTTCTTCGGGCATCCTGCTCCATCCGTCGAGTCTGCCAGGGCCGTACGGAATCGGTGATTTCGGCCCGCAAGCCTACCGCTGGATCGAAACGCTCGCCTCCATGAAACAGACTTGGTGGCAGATCTTGCCACTCGGGCCGACGGGCTTCGGCGATTCACCCTATCAGTCGTACTCCGCCTTTGCCGGTAATGTGCTGCTGCTGTCCCCGGAGTGGTTGCTGCGCGACGGTTTGGTGGAACGGAGTGTCATTGAAGGCCTGTCATTTCCCGACGACCGCGTCGACTTTGAAGCCGTCACTCCATTCAAGATGGGTTTGGTACGCCAAGCTGCCGAACGGTTGAGCACGGCCGGGTTGACCCACGAATTCGATGCTTACTGCCAGCAAGAAGCGAGTTGGCTCAACGACTATTCCCTGTTCATGGCCCTCCGCGATGCCTTCGGGGGCAAGCCACTGCTCGATTGGCCGGATGACGTTCGCACGCGGCAACCGGCGGCCTTGGCGGCACTGGAAGGGGAACTCGCTTCCGAGATTCGCATTCACCGAGTCGGGCAGTTCGTATTCGACCGGCAGTGGAACCAGTTGAAGAAGTTCGCCCGTGAAAAGGGTGTCAAACTCATCGGCGATGCTCCGATCTTCGTTGCCGGTGACTCCGCCGATGTTTGGGCCAACCCCGAACTCTTTCTCCTTGATGCGGCCGGGAAACCGACGGCGGTAGCCGGGGTTCCGCCCGATTACTTTTCTGAGACTGGCCAGCTTTGGGGCAACCCGTTGTACGACTGGGCCGCGATGGCTCGCACCGGCTTCGCCTGGTGGATCGCCCGGCTGAAACGGCAGCTCGCGCAGGTCGATTGGATTCGCCTCGATCACTTCCGGGGTTTCGCGGCCGCGTGGCACGTTCCCGCCACCGATCCAACCGCGATGAACGGACGCTGGGTCGATGGCCCGCGTGCCGAACTCTTCGCGGCGCTCCGTACGGCTCTGGGCACCTTGCCGATCATCGCCGAAGATTTGGGACTCATTACCGCCGATGTCGACGACCTGCGGACGGGCTTCGGACTCCCCGGCATGCGGGTACTGCAGTTCATGCTCGGCGACGCGACCAACCCCTATTGGCCGCACAATTTCGAAGCAAACACCGTCGTTTACACCGGCACCCACGACAACGACACCACCAATGGCTGGTATCACGGCCTCAACGAATCGGATCGGCAGAAGTTGGCGGACTACCTCGGCCACAGTGTCGGCCAACCCCACGACGAGTTGCTCCGATTGGCCTGGGCCAGCGTCGCCGTATTGGCCATTGCCCCGCTGCAAGACATCCTGGGCCTCGGCGGCGACGCCCGCATGAACGTCCCCGGACTGGCCCGCGGCAACTGGCACTGGCGCTTCCGCCCCGAGCAATTCCCCGCCGGGGTGATCGAACAATTAGCAGCACAGACAGTGCTCTACGGCCGTGAAAATGGATGCTAAAATCGTGGTCAGAAAGATTTTTAAGAGCTTGTCTTGCCGGCTCTTGTCACCCGCGCTGGTGGCGAGATCGTCGAATTGGGACAGTAATTTGTCTGTCATTGGCCATTCGCCCAGCACCAAAAGCAGAACTGTGATGCGAGAAGCAAGTAGCCACCGGCGAGTGCAAATCCCCAATCGCCGTGGTGTAACCAACTGCTGCCGCCGAATGCATGGGCGACGGCTACGACCATCGCCAAAGTATTGCTAAGCCGAGAATTCCACTTCATCACGATCACACTGAGCAGAATGGCCCAAATGGCAGCGGACGCCGCGAACAGCCATGGACAGACCTCGAGCAACCAGTAAGCGATCGGGTTGGCTTCGTTGGCGGTTCGCCAGTCACCGGCCCAATAGGACGCCGGTTGCCAGATCAACGTGAAGGCCACATCGAGCATCAAGAACAAGCCCAGCGGCAAGGTGAACCAGAAGCGATGCGGGTGCACGTGGAGTGAGGTCACTGGTTCAAAACCCTTCTTCCTTCAACAACCCCATCGTTGCTTCCATCGCCCGGACGGTTCGCTGGACGTCCGTAGCGGAATGAGCCATCGACGTCATGCCGGCGGTGCCCCAGAAATCAACACCGTTGAGCAGCATTCCCTGCCGGACTGCGTGCGTCAATTTGGGATCCTTGGCCCCATCCAGGGCGTTTAAGTCGCCGTGGAACGGGACGAATCCATCGTGGTCGGTCACCGTGGCAACCGGTCGTTCGCCGGTAAGATTTTGAATCACGCGGATCATGCTGAAATCACCGTAAGCCACCCACGGCAGGCGATTCGCGTCGAACATCGCGTTGAGTTCATGGCGTAAATTCCGTGCCGCTTCGTTGGCCAGTCGGCTCGGTTCGCCGGTGCGAATTTGTTTCAAACACGCAACCCCGGCCGATGCGGAGAGCGGGTTGGCGTTGTAGGTGCCAGGATGGCGCATCTTCGGATGGCCGGGCCGCGCTTCGAGGAATGCCAAGATGTCGGCGCGGCCGGCCAAGCAACCGCCGGGCAATCCGCCCGCGAGAATCTTGGCCAGTGCCGTGAGGTCGGGTTTCACGCCGTAGAATTCTTGCGCGCCGCCGGGGGCCACACGGAAACCGGTGATGACTTCGTCGAAGATCAGCACTTTGTTCAGCCGGGTGCAGATCTCGCGCAGGCCACGCAGGAACTCACCCCGGATCGGAACGGCCCCCCAGTGGCCACCGGTCGGCTCCAAAATCACCGTGCCGATTCGGTCATCGTTTCGCAACGCCGCTTCGACGAGATTCAAGTCGTTCGGGGGAACGGCCACACAGACCGAGGCGATTTCGTCGGGCACCCCGGCGACGGTCGGCGCTTCATACGGGTAGTCGGCGCCGACGGTGACGGCGTCGTGCCAGCCGTGGAAGTGGCCCTGGAACTTGAGGAACTTCGGCCGACCGGAGTACAACCGCGCCAGCCGCAGAGCCATCATGGTGGCCTCAGTGCCACTGCCGGTGAAGCGGACACGCTCGGCCGAGGGGATCAACTCCATCACGAGTCGGCCCCACTCGATTTCGAGTTCGTGGCACGAACCGGGGTGCGTCCCCTTCGCCATCTGTTCTTGCACGGCACGCACAATCTCGACCGGCGAGTGCCCCAAGATGTGCGACCCGTGGCCGACGAAGTAGTCGATCAATTCGTGACCGTCGAGGTCGTACTTCTTGCTGCCGAGGGCCTGGCGGACGTAAATCGGGAACGGTTCCATCATGCGGGTGTCGTGGGTCACACCGCAGGGGAAGATCGACCGCGCTTCGAGGAACCGAGCGTGCGACGTGGGGAATGCGGCGGTGTAGCGTTGAGTGAGTGTGGGCAAAGGAACCTCCGTCGGAATGCGACTCATTTCGACCCGTACACGTCCCGAATCCGCATGATGAACGGCCGGCTGATCGCTTCGTATTTCCGGAACGTTTCGCGGCCGATGCAGTACACTTCTGTCCGTTCCTCGGCGATGACACTGCTGTTACGCG
>JAYSYJ010000231.1:0-3940 GCA_043727675.1 Fimbriiglobus sp. | reverse complement strand
TCGGGCCACGGGGTGCGGGAGCAGGCCCTGGGCCGCGATCTTGACGACCGCCACCACCACCGGCGCTGGCCGCACCACGCATTTGCGTCTGTTGTTCCGGCGGCAATGCAGCCCGCCCTTCCAACACGGCGTCGGCCAATTTGGAAACGATCACTTCAATGGCCCGGATGCTGTCGTCGTTGCCCGGAATCGGCAGATCGACGGGATCGGGGTCGCTGTCGGTGTCGATGAGGGCAATCGTCGTGATGCCCATTCGCTGTGCTTCTTTGATGCCGATATGTTCGCGCTTCGGATCGACGATGACGAGGGCGTCTGGCAGGCGATTCATCTCGCGGATGCCCGACAAGTTCCGACGAATCTTCAGCAGTTCGCGGTTCAAGTTCGAGACCATCTTCTTACTGTAGCGGTGAATCGCCGCCGTTTCCGGAGCCTTGTTCTGATCGAGCTTGCCGGCTTCGGTCATCATCGTGGCGATGTACTTGTTCATGTCTTGGCGGTCGTGGCGATCCCCTTCGGCCAACCACATCGACTCGAGTTCCTTCAACCGGTTCAGCCGGTTGCGGATCGTCTTGAAGTTGGTCAGTGTACCCCCGAGCCAACGCTCGTTGACATAAGGCATGCCGCAGCGGGTGGCTTCGGCCGCGAGGATTTCTTTACCTTGGCGCTTGGTGCCGACGAACAGCACGAGCTGGCCTTTGCCCACGACCTGCGACAGGTACCGGTACGAACGGAGCAATCCGCGTACAGTTTCCCGGAGATCGATGATGTGAATTAAATTCCGCTTGCCGTAGATGTACGGCCGCATTTTCGGATTCCAACGACTGGCGCGGTGCCCGTAGTGTACCCCGGCTTCGAGTAGATCTTTAACATCGACTAATGCCACTGAATGCCTCCATTTCCGGCGTAAAGGCTAGCCCATATTGGCTTTGCACTTCACCCGCAGGTGTGAACGAAATCACCCCCAACACGATTTCTGGGGTGCAAGTAGGATAATGTAGAAGAAAACCCTGATAGGGCCAACCGATTCAACCGCGAATCCCTACCCCCGAAACCGGCGCTGACAGCTTTGCATTCCCCAGCTATACACAACGACCCGAACTGGTGGAACCCCCCACCCTCCCGGTTGAGGTGATTTCATGAATCTGACGCGTTGGAAACTGCTCGCGGGCATCTTTGGCATCTCCGTCTGTGGCTTGGCAGCCTTGGCAGAACCCGCGTGCCGAACGGTTGGCCACTCGATCAACCGATCCGAGCCGGCCGGACAATCGCTGCCGAAAGGCTCGACGGAAACGAAATCTAAGCCAATCCTTCCGCCGCCGGTCGAAGTCGCTGCGCCCAAATTGGTTGAACTGACCTTGCCGCCGGTAGTCATCACCCCTGCACCCGCGGCCATCCCACTGATTGCGCCCGTCGCCGACCCAATACCGAACATCGGTTTCACGGCTCCAGTGGTTCCGGCCTTACCGCTAATTGAAGTGAAAGCGGCGAAGCCCGAACCGACATTGCCGGCAGCGGTGCCGACGGTTCCGAATCCATTTATTTTTCCCACAGTCGTGGAAGCAGCTTCAATCCCATTGCCTCCGCAAACATCGGCCGATGTCACTCCGACGCCTCAAACGCTGGTTCCTGCGCTCCCGATTGCAAGCGCTCCGGCTTCAATCACTACCGTCGCTTCGACGATACCTTCGGATAAGAAACTCAAGGTCACGTTGCAGATGGACGAGAACAACCCGAAGTTCGAAGTCCGCGATGGTGAGGAAGTCGTGCTGAAGGTGATCTCCGATAAAGTCGATGTGACCTCGCCGAAGAACAAAGGCGAACGGTGGTCGACCCTCAAAGCAATGGGCCAAGTGAAATTCATGACTCCCGGCGGCGACGGTTTCTGCGACGAACTTCAAGTCGTCCCCGGCACCGGCGAAGTGATCGCAATCGGCCACGTGAAGTTCACATACAACTGGGGCAAAGTGGAAACCTCCGCCAGTGCCGAGAAAATGAACTTCCGCCTCGGCACCCAGCCGACATCCGGCAAGTAAAATTCTGCACGACGAGCCGGTCAGCGTTAGCTGACACTGACCGGCTCGCTTTCGACCGTTCACCACTTCCTCGAATAAAATCACATCACCCCGGAAATTCTCCGACTCCGTGTCGTCTTCCTCTTCAGCATGACCGCTTCGCAACTGACCGAATGGATCGACGCTCACGCGGCCGCGCTCACGCTCTTCGCCCGGCAACAGTGCGCCGATCCCGAAGCCGTCGTGCAAGACGCGTTCTGCAAACTCGCGCGGTCGCGTCAGGACAACATCGACTCCGTGGCCTGGCTGTATCAAGTCGTCCGCAACGGGGCGATTGATGCCGGAAAAGCCGAGCGTCGGCGTCGGAAACGGGAAACGCAACGGGCCAAGCCGGAAGTTTGGTTCGATGAAACCACCCTGGATGGCTTCGACGCCGAAGAAGCGGTGCAAGCGCTCGCGGCATTACCGACCGAGCAAAGGGAAGTCATCGTGCTGCGCATCTGGTCGGGGCTAACGCTCGAACAGATAGCGTTCGCCTGCGATTGTTCCATCAGTTCGGTGCACCGGCGATACGAAGCGGGCCTGCAAACTTTACGTGAAAGGCTGGGTGTCCCATGGCCGACGAACTGATTAGAAGGCTGGCGAAACTGACACCGGCCCGACCGAACCGCGATGCGATCCTCTTCGCCGCCGGGCACGCGGCGGGTCGGGGTTCCTCGATTTGGAAGTGGCTCAGCATCGTGTTGATGGTGTCACACGTGGTTCTGCTCGGAATCTGGCTGACTCCGCCGAAGTTGACCAGCATTATCCCGGAGCCAGAGCAACATCACGACTCCATGGAACCCGAACTCCCGAGTTCCGAGTCACCTTCGCTCGAATTTAGCCGCTTTCCATCCCTCTTGAATTTCGAAGTCAAGAGTTCCGAACCGATCCCGACCGCGTCGGTCGTGCCGGAAGAACATTGGACGGTTCGTTCGCCGATCCGTTTCGACTGACCCCATTCCCTTTTCGGAGCATCACCATGCGACTCGTTTCGATCCTCGTTTTCCTGGCCTTCGTTTCGATGGCCCACGCCCAGCCGAACCCGGAACCTAAAGATGGCAAGGTCGTCATCCCACTAACGCTGTCGCCGACGGCCCTACCGAAGCCACTGTCGCGCTACTATCTGACCCCACAGTACAAGGAAATGCAGCCGGGCAACCGAATTCCCAGTTACATGAAAGCCTACATGGAGACGGCCACCTTCTTCAGTAAAGATCCCGCAGCGGAGCGGGAGAAATGGAACTTGACGAAGTTAGAAGATCTCCCGCTCGAGGAGATCAAAAAATCGAATTGCATCCGTGGTTTGGCTTACATGAACCCCGATGACACTTTTATGAAAACACCGAGTGGGCCGATCACGTTCGCTCGATCCGGCCGGCCACTCTCAGATGTTGACGAAGGGTCGCGGATGCTGACCTCCGATTGGCAAATGTGGTACCAAATCCGCCGGGACGGCTTTGGTACCTTAATGCCCGAAGTTCAGAAAATGCGTGAGTTGGCCGGTGTCCTGAAAGTTCGAATGCGTTACGAAATCGCCACCAAAAATTTCGAAAAGGCCGCGTATTCCGCACGCACTTACTTCGGCCTCGTTCAATCGTTCGAGACCCACCCAACACTCATCGCAGCCCTTGTCGGTTTGAGCATTGAAACAATTTGTTTGAACGCTCTCGAAGAGATGATCCAGCAGCCGGGTTGCCCGAACTTGTATTGGTCGTTCACCGAAATTCCCGTCGAAGTTGTGAATTTGCGTCTGGCCATCCAAGGTGAAAAATTGCTATGCGAAACGCTATTTGGAACACTCCTCAAAGCCAAGGGAGAAATCCCGGCGGCCGAACTTGCGCGAATCTTCAAAGAGTTGGATACTATCGTCTACTTAGCTCGCGATG
>JAYSYJ010000230.1:0-34347 GCA_043727675.1 Fimbriiglobus sp. | reverse complement strand
TAGGAAACCGATGCTCTATCCCCTGAGCTACGAGGGCGGCTTATGCACTGTGATTATCCGCGCGAGTTGTTGAATTACAAGGTGATCCGTGGAACAGCGTTTCGCGATTGGAGTATCATTTCAGCCAGTTCAAAATCCCACTGAGTCGTCATTTTGAAGTTCGTCGGCGGACTCGGCACCATGATGACCGGGTGACCTTGGGCTTCAATCAGTTGGGCGTCGTCGGTGATTGGTTCGTGGACAACGTGTCGCCAGACATAAGCCTCCACCAACCAATCGCGACGGAAAACTTGTGGCGTCTGGGCTGCCCATAAGCCGGCTCGGGGGACGGTTTCGATGATGCGATTCAACGCACTTTCGACACGCTTGATCGTGTCGACGACTGGCGTGCCGAGCATCGCAGCCCCGTGCTGAACGGCCGCTGCGAAGACGTCGTGAATTCCTTGCTGGGTGAGCAACGGCCTCACGGCATCGTGGACAGCGACGAAATCGACGGTTTCGGGGATGGTTGCCAAAGCGTTCGCCACCGATTCAAACCGCTCGGCTCCCCCACTGACGATTTCCACAGCAAGTGATTTGCAAATAGCACCGAAGCGAGACTCGAACTGTTCGCGGTCGTCTGGTGATACGACGACACAGACTTTGGAGACATCGGGTCGGTGGCAGAATAACTCCGCGGACCTTTGCCAGATGGGAGTGCCATCCAACTGGAGAAAGGGTTTCTTTTCAGTACCACCGAAACGACTAGATTGTCCGGCGGCCGGGAGGATCACGGCGAAAGAAGGCATGGTCCGTCTCCGATTCCAACTCTGGGGGCTGTTCTAGGGAGTGCCGCCAAGTGGCCAGGAGTTCCTGCCAGCGATTCCAGACGATTTCTTGTTCTGCCAATAATTGTTCCACGTCGTCAGCCGAACGGTCAGCCCCGGCCAATTGCCGATCCCAAGCATCTTCGACCGTATCCAAGGGAACGTGAAGGCGCAACGCTTCGACCGGCCCACCACTTTCAATGTAGGCCGTTCGGAAGGAGGCTTCGTAGTCATCCAGGGCTTTGAGGCAGTCACCGACGGCGCTTTCGATGGCCCCGAGGGACGTTTCCCAAGACCGTGCAGTTTGCATAACTCCCCCACAACTCGACCCGACTGGAAGCTGCGGGCTATAGCGAATGCACCCACTTAGAAACAAGCTGACTTTTCAGAGAATCGAGCCGATTCCTCCTTGCAGAATTTGGGACTGGCGGGTATCCGCCTTGCTCAGCTTGGGGGAAGCTCGTTCGCCGTTCCGATTTCACTGCGTTGCCCCACGCGCCGTTTGGAGGACACCGCGATGTACGTGGCCTGCTCGACACTCTGTTTCAGCCGGATGAATTTACCCGATGCGTTGCGGGTGATCCGGGAGATGCAATTCGCCAAAGCCGATTTGGCCATTCACGAATCGGGTTCGCACCTGCGCCCGTCCGCCGTCCTCGCGGACGTGGCCAAAGCCGCAGCCCAGCTAAAAACGGCCAACGTGGCGTTTGCGGCGTTCCACTTGGAATTCGCCGAATTCAACAGCGAATCGACGAGGCACCAATTGCGAGCCGTCTGCCGATTGGCGCGGACGATGGCCGTGCCGCTGGTGACTGTGACGGCGGCCCCGCTCGGGTGCGATGCCGAGACGGAAGTCGCCCGGCTGAAAGTTTGGGCGAAGCTGGCGGAAATCGAAGGGGTGATCCTGACCGTGGAAACCCGGATCGGTACCGTGACCGAGGATGTGTCTTATGCAGCCGACCTCTGTCGGCGTGTCCCCGGTTTGGGCCTGACACTGGATCCGAGCGACTTCGCGACCCGGAACCTCAAAGAAGACGGCTGCGATCCGCTCTACCCGTTTGTGAAGCACGTCCGGCTGCGCGATTCCGGGAACAAGCCGGAGCAGTTCCAGCTCCGGATCGGCCAAGGGATGATCGAATACGGCCGGATTATCAGCCAACTCGACCGCTGCCGCTACGACCGGGCTTTGTCGGTCGATATTCGGGATCTGCCGGACAATCCGTTCCCCGTGGAGCCAGAAATCCGGAAACTCAAGCATTTGCTCGAATCGCAGGTATGAAATCGTCGTCGAACCTCACTTCCTGCGGGGAGTGAGGTCTCATATCTCCACGCGACCGTTAGGTTTTTTCACATCGCTCGTCACAACTTTGAGCAATGTTCCACCCCGCGACCGACAATTCTTTTCTCCGTTTTCAGTTGAAGACTTGCACCGAACCGGTGCTATGCTCAAATATGAAGATGTTGCAAAGTTTTTATTCCTTGGTTCCTTCCCTCCCTGCGTAGCATCCAACTATACCACCTCGAGGAGTTAGCTTCCATGATTCTCGAACGCCCCTTTCGGCTGGGTGCCCTCACCATCGCAACGTTCCTGTTCGCCGGCAGTGCATTTGCCGAAGATATTTCCAAACCGCTCGACACGATCAAATGGGAAATTGCTCGCATCACGTCGCCGAAATCGGTGGCGGAGATGAAGGCGTTGCAGACTCGGGTCAAGGATGTCAATAAACAGTCGCTGCCCACAACGGTCGGCCTCCTCGTTGGGATGGGTGCCGGTAGCGGGGTGATTGTTTCTGAAGACGGTCTTGTTCTCACGGCCGCGCACGTGATCGGTAAGCCGCGCCAGCCGATCATGTTCGTATTGTCGGATGGCACGTTTGTGAAAGGCGAATCACTCGGAATCAACACGTTTGCGGATAGCGGCATGGCCCGGATCACCGATGCGCCCCCGAAAACTGCCACTTGGCCCGGTGCTAAAGACGGCAAGTGGCCCGTCGCCGAAATGGGCAAATCGGCCGACCTGAAACAATATCAGTGGGTCGTGTCATTGGGTCACCCCGGTGGGCCGAAGCAAGATCGTCCGCCACCCGTTCGCACGGGACGAGTGAACACAAAAACCGAAGATATGACGAAAAATCGGCTTCTGCTCACCGACTGCACACTGGTGGGTGGAGATAGCGGTGGACCGCTGTTCGACCTCGCTGGGAAAGTCATTGGCATCCACAGCCAGATCAACCCATTTTTGCTGGAATCGAACATGCACGTTCCGGTCGACAAGTTCCGCAACGAATGGGATCGCTTGGTGCGCGGTGATTCGATCGGTAAGAAGTCGGAAGCGGTGCTCGGGTTGAGATACGAAGAGTCCTCAAAAACCGGTGCGGTGATCTCGGAAGTGGCCGAGTCGAGTGCCGCGGCGAAAGCCGACCTCGAAGTGGGTGACGTGATTCTCAAGTTCAACGGGAACAAGGTCAAAACGGCGAGCGACATCACCGAAATGATGTCGTCGTACGAGCCGGACGACAAAGTGAAGTTGCTGATTCGCCGTGACGGTGAAATGATCGGTATCGATGTCAAACTGGGCGGTTCCAAAAAACCGGATCGCCCGAGTCGTAAAAACTAGGAATTTGTTGCAATTACTACCGAGTCGATTCCATCCCATCCATAGGTCGAATCACCATGAACCACTTCCGTTCTGTATTGATACTCGCAAGCCTTCTTTTCTCAACTCCGCTGGTGTTGGCGACGGGAACGACCCCTGACCGAGGCAAGAAGCTGCTTCCGAAGCTTTTCGAATCGGCAGTCAGCGATGCCGCCGATTCCACGGCACGGATTCAGGTCGACGGTAAAGATACCGCACTAGGAACCGTGGTCGATAAGTCGGGCTATATTCTCACGAAAGGGAGTGAGCTCCGCAGTTCCTCGATCAAAGTGGTATTCCGCGATGGTACGGAATACGACGCCGAATATGTCGGCTACCACAAACCGTCCGATTTGGCCTTGCTCAAGATTTCTGCCGAGGATCTCACCCAGGTCAAGTTTGTGGGCGCCAAGATCGCGGAGCCGGGAAATTGGGTCGCCGCGACGGGAATCTCTTCTGAGCCGGTCGCCGTGGGCATCATCAGTGCGGCATCACGCAAGCTCTTTGGGCCGGAATCGAAGATCGAAAATGCTAACAAGGGTTACATTGGCATCATGTACGATAACGTCCGAGCTGGCGACGAGGTCATCGTGACCGATGTTGTCAAAGGGGCCGCAGCAGCAAAAGCAGGGCTCAAAGCAGGCGATGCGATTCTTGAAGTGGCCGGGGTCAAAGTCAGAAACCGGGAGCATTTGCCGGAGATTCTCGATCTGTACAAACCGGGCGATAAAATCGCTGTGAAAGTGAAACGGAAAGCGAAAGAGTCGGAGGAAACTGAAGAGTTGAGCTTTGCCGTCACTTTAAGTTCAATGGTGGAAACGAGTAAAAACAAAGACGACATGATGAACCTGAGTGGTGGTCTTCTCAGTAGTCGCCGAACCGGGTTTCCACAAGTGATCCAACATGACATGATCTTGCAAGCCAAAGACTGCGGCGGGCCTTTGGTCGATCTCGATGGGCGTGTAGTCGGGATCAACATCGCTCGGGCCGGACGCGTTGAAACTTGGGCACTTCCGGCCGAAGTGATTCTTCCTGTTCTGATCGACTTGAAAAATGGCAAATTCCCGGCGCCCAAATTGCCTAAATCAGCATTGAAGCCAGTCGAAAAATAGTCTACGACAGCCTCCGCCAACCGGAACCGTTCGCACCGCGAACGGTTCCTTTTTTTTCCAATTCCCCTTTCGACGAAATCCTCTCAAAACTTCATCTCTTTCGAGATTTACTACGATTGACAGCCCGTGTGCCTGCGTTATCGTACCGGCCCTCGGAGTCCTGTGTGCATGGAGGCATACGGCGATAGCCGAATCGACCGGAAGGTCCATGTATGGCATCGCAGCTACCGACGCGTCCGATTTCGTTAGCAGTGGAACGACTGGAGCCCCGCGAATTACCCTCGGCGGGTTCGTGGCTCGTCGAACCATTCCAACGCAATACTGCCAGCGGTTTGCCGGGTGGCTGGAATCAATGGAACTCGGAAACTCCGAAACCCATTTTTCAAATCGACGCTGCCGGAGCCGGACTTGGCGATCAAGGTCGTTTGGTCTCGTCAGGATCAAGCGTGGCCAGTGGCCGAGCTTGGCTCAGTACCGATTATTCCGCTGATCTTGAAGTCTCTGCGGCCGTTTATTTGAGCACGGTTGTTCCAGTTCAGCTACTCGTTCGCGGTGCAAATCTCAACACAGCGACGCCGACATACTACGCGGCCAGCGTCATCCGTGGCACCGAGATCCAACTACTCGAAATCAATCGCGGAATCACAACGGTACTCGCTACGGTGAAGTCGACTGAGTACCTCAGCGGCAAATGGGTGACATTGAAGATCCGGGCCGAAGGTGACAACCTGCGCGTCTATCTGAACCGTGGCGACACGAATCAATACCTTGCAGCCGATGGTAAGTGGAGCCGAACCCCTGTCGCGGGCATTGAAAAGACCGACTCGACGATCCGGCATAGTGGTCAAGTGGGTTTCGCGCGTCCGTCGAAGATTGCGGGTGACGTACCGATCGATAGCATGCGGATCGGCTCGCTGGATGATGGACTGAATGCCAATATTCGGGAAGAACGTTTCGGCGGGGTTGCGGCAGACAAGCTCCCAACGGGTTGGTCACAGTACGTTGGGAGCGGCATTGTCACCGTTGCGACTTTAGGCGACGAAACACTCGATCTCTCGGCGAATAGCACCGGCCAAGCGCGCATCTGGATGACGCAGCCCGTCCCGAATGACGTGCAGGTCACATCGTCGATTTTTGTCGATAGCCTGACTCCGGCTGGGATCTTCGCCCGGGGTTCCAGCATGAACACCTCGAGGCCGACGTTCTACGGGGTCACCGTCAAGCGCGGACTGGAGATTGAACTCAGCAAAGTGATCAACGGGCGGAGCCAATCGCTTGGAACCATCAATACAGTCGGATGGCAGAGTGGTGTCTGGATTCAGGCTTCCTTGGTGATCAAAGGCAATCAGATCCGGTTGCAAATCACGCGATCCGATACCGCCCAATACCTCGACGCGTCCGGTAATTGGGGACTCACGCCCACTTGGGCGATGATCCGCACCGACGACTCGATTCGATCCGGTGGACTGGCCGGCTTGTCACGCGGTGCGGGAGTGGCCGGCGATTTGTTGTTCGATAATTTTTTGGTCAACGCGGTTCCCGTCAATTTGACCTGGCCAAAAGTCATACCGACGGAAGCCGACAAACCAACGACGATCCCTACGCCACCCCCAGATCCAACACCGAACCCAATACCAAAACCCACGCCGACGCCGACTCCAACACCGACTCCTACACCAACGCCGACGCCGACACCAACACCATCGCCGACGCCGACGCCGATACCGATAGGTGACCCTGCATTGCCGAAAGTGCCGCGGCATTACGACTACATCCGAGTTGCAGCACTGGCGTATTACGGAACGCCGATGACGAGCTACGAAATGAAGTTGCTGAAAAACAGCATCGATCTCGTCATTCCAAACTTGAGCTTTCTGGACGACATCAGCAAAACGAGTCCGAATACACCGCAGTTGATTTACACGAATGCGACCAACTTGTACCTGAGCCTACTCACCGATTGGCTGGCCTACGCCGACCGTTACAAGTTCAGTCGCGAGGCGGCATTTTACCACCTTAACCAAGCGACCCCCGCCTATGGGATGAGCGCTTCGGCGACGCTGGTGAACAATTTCTGGGCCGTCTATCGCGGTAGCAACGTCACGGATTGGGCCGACCTCACCAGCAATGCTCGAAGTGGCACGACCAACAACTCGTTCGCCGTTGCAGGAGAATCGGTGGTGATTGGATACACCGAGAAATTCCGTGAACTGAATCTGAACTTGCAAAGTGGCGCGGCTGGCAATTGGCGGGGTGACTTGGAATACGTGAGCGCCGTGGATGCCAATGGTAACCCGACACGCTGGAGCCGCCTGACAGCACTGAGCGACTCCACCGGGGGCCTACGACGGTCCGGACAGGTGTTGTTCGATCCACCCAAAGATTGGGCGACCGCCAGTATCAACGGGAGTGCCCGACTATATTACGTCCGCGTCGCAACGGCAGTCGGTGGAACGGCCCCTATTTTCAAGTCCATTCTCGGTCGTGATTACGTTCAACAGACTGCCAATGTCGGGACGATTCCCGCGTTTGATTCCAAGGCGGATCGCGACGGCGATGGCTACCTCAACGATGCCGAGTACGCCCGACGCCGCAGTGGTTACGATGCCCGCTTTGTGTACGAATCGCGTTTGACATTTCCGTACTACGGGCCGAACCGGTTCGCCACGAACGTCGGCTCGGTCGAGTTCCGTAACTGGGCGATCGATTACCACCGTCGGATCCTCGTATCGCAACCGAAGATCAGCGGCTTCTTCGTCGACAACTCCACGGGCCGTTTGCCGATCGATCCGAAATCGGTGTACGAATCCGTGGAAAAGTACTCCGAACAATACGGTGAATTGCTGGGGGCTGTCAACCGCTCGCTCGGTTCGAAGTGGATCATCTCGAATACGGCCGGGGGAGGGGCCTCGGTGAATTCGCAGATCAAAAACGGCGTGACTTATTTGGAAGAATTCGCTCTGCGACCGCTCCAAGCGAATCACGTAATGTTCGGAGATCTCGCGGGAACCGTGGCCTACCGACGCACCTTGAACGGTGGCAAAGCTTACGAGATTCTCGATAGCTTAACGACGCAAGTCGCGCTGACCGACCCGCGTGCCATGACTTCGACGTTAGCGATGTACTACATGCTGGCCGACCCGGACAAATCATTCTTGATGATCAACGGTGGCAAAGAACCGGGAACTAGTTGGACACGCCACTGGACGGACGCGATCAATTATAACGTCGGCCGGCCCACGGGTGCATTCACCCAAATTGCGAGTGGTCAAGACCCGTCCAACCGCATGCTGCAATACAAAGTGTACCAACGGCAATACGCCAATGCTCTGATCCTGTACAAGCCACTGTCCTACACAAAGGGCACCAGTGGAACGATTTTAGACAACACCGCCACGACGCATAATCTCGATGGAGCCTATCGCGTGGTACGCAATGATGGAACGCTCGGCCCGGTTGTGAGGCAGGTCAGCCTCAGAAACGGCGAAGGCATGGTGCTGGCGAAAGTGCGATAAAAAATCACCGTAGCGTCACGGAGAAGACCTCTGTGACTCTACAGTGAACAATCGCACTTCATTTACTTCGATTGGAAATCTTTGGCAAACGCTTTCGCGCTCAGCTCTTCACCGGTCGCGAACTTCATCAACTCTTTCCAGCTCAGAGTGCGGCCCGGTTCAAAGACCTTCTTCTTCATGAAGTCGCCGATTTTTTTATCCCCGATGTACAACACTGTACTCGGATCCGCTTTGTCGTAGACGTCGCGACAAATCGTGTGGTGAACTTGCGAGGCAAAGAGCTGGCCCATCATGTAGTTGTGATAATAAACCGGGGCACTGCAAATGTGGATCTTCGCACCGTAGTCCGGGGCGTTGCGGTTGCTCGGCCGCTTCAGCAATTGGTACTTTTCGACCAAGTCCCACCAGAGCTTGTTCAAGTTCTGTTCCGGATTCTCGTACATCCCCTTCTCGAAGCGCAGCATCACTTGGCACCAGCGGCTGAAGATCAACAATTCGTTGCGCAGCACTTTCGCCGAGGCCTCGTCGAAGGCTTTCGGATTTTCGACCTTCACACCCATTTTTTCGAGCCAAGCCCGCTGCTTGCTGAATTTTTGAAACTGCATCGCCACCCCCTCGGTGGTGAGGATGTGCGCTTCGCCGCGCAGAATATACGGCACCTCTGACGGGATGTTCTTACTGCTGTACACGGAGTGACCGAGTTCGTGCAGCATCGTGCTCATCCAGTATTCCGTCGGGGTGATGTTCGCCAGAACTCGGACATCTCCTTCCCGGTCGATGTCGGTGCAGAACGCGTGCGGCGACTTGCCTTTCTTCTCGTAGAGGTCACTGCGGGCAATCACGTCGCCGATGGGCAGACCGATACCGTCGTAGAACTTCTCGCACAGTTTCAGAATGTCGGCGTTCTTGAACGGCGCATCCAGGTCGGCGTCGAACACCGCCGGGGAGTCTTGGAAGAACGGATCGTGGTAGTGCCAGGGCATCAGATCTTTCACGGCCACGCCGCAATTTTTCGCGAGGCGTTCGTCGATTTCGGCTTTGGCCTCGGCGAACGGTTCCCGTGTGAGTTCGTCGAGTTCGTCGAACAACTTGATGAGTTCCGGAGCGGTCTGTTCATTGAGAAAGAGCATCATTTCGTGGTAGTTTTTGAAGCCGAGTTCTTTCGCAGCTTCGTTGCGGAGTTTGATGAGTTCCTTCAAATCGGCTTCCACATTCGCGCCGACTTTTTTGCTGCCTTCCCAAACCTTTTGGCGCTCTTCGGAATTCGTCGATTCTTTGAGGATCTTGCGGACTTGACTATCGCTCATTTCTTGGCCGCCGACATTGGCCCGGAAGACGTTGAACTTCTGCTCCACGGCATTCGCTTTCGCCGTGATCTTTTTGAGCAGTTCCGGGTCGACCTGTTTCTCTTGGTACATCAGGAACAGGACTTCCACCGTCCGAGCGAGGGTCGCATCTTGTAGGCCACCCTTTTGTTTATTCTCGCGCAGTACTTTGAGTTCCTTGAACATGTCTTTGTCCGAGAGTGCCGCATCGAGTTTGTCTTGGGCTGCTTGTTTCTTGGCGAAGTCAGCGTCTTTGCCAGTCACATTGGCGTCCCACCACGCGCGTCCGGCGGCGATTTCTAGCGGTCGGACAATTTTCAAATGCTTGGCGATGAACGCTTTCGCGGCGGCGTCATCGTCGGCACTTTGTGCAACTGGAGACATGATGGCGAACACTCCGAGTAGCCAAAAGAGACGGGGCATCATCGACATCCTTTCGAAAACGTGTCAGGTCGAATAGACCCATTTTCCAAGCCAGATCGCTGGGAGCAACAACAAAACAATGAGCAGTCCAGGCCAACCGACGAATGCTGTGGCGAGGATCGCATCCAACAGAACCAAGCCGAAGATACTCCGTTTCACCGCGGCTTGCACCATCTTCGGCGTCGGCTTGCGGATCGCCGCAACGATGGGCGTGCCAATCACGAACCCGAATAGCACCAGTAAATACGGAAAATAAACAGGGGATTCTCCCGCCGGCCGATGCACCGGCACGGCTACGGCCAACCCAACTGACAACAGCATGACAATCGAAGCGCCGATCAATTGGATTTTGCGACTGTTGCCCTCTTCCGTTCGGGCGAACAAGGTCACACCGACAATGTACAGTCCGATAACGGACGCGAGGTGCCAAGAAATCGGTGAATCCGGGGCAAACGCCAGACTTCCGAGCAGCACGTTGAGAAATCGGCACGAACCCATCGCGACGGGGCCAATCCAGAAATGTTTGAGTAGCCAATTGTAGAGCACAATGGCCATCGCCAAGCCAGCAGCCACTGCAAACGTCGTTGAAGCGAATCCGTTGACGAGTCCGGCGAACAGTAACCCCACGATCAACAGACCGACGGCCGCCAGTATCGCCGCTAGCAGCCCGATTCGCTTCGAGGGAAGTGGTCGAAATGATTGCTTCGCTTCATCGTCGTAAACATCGCAGATGTCGTTCAAGACCATGCCGAAGAGGTACAAACAACCCGATGTGCCTAGTAACAGAAACACGACATCCGATTGCGTCGAGATTGTGCCGACGGCACACACGGCCATCAAAATATCGGCGAAGGCGGTGAAAACATTCGGCAGTCGCAAGAGTTGGGCGAACGCGAGCAAGCGGGGTGTCGTCATCGGGAATTCAATACTCAGGCGAGGTTCACAGCGACATTGTAGGTGGAGGGGCCACTCGTCGCCCGCTCGCCGAGGTTCAGTAAGTCGTCTTCATTATTCACAAAGCGGACATCGCGAATTCCTTCGGCATAGAGCCGACCGACGAATACCGGTTTGTCGTCGTCCGAGATTGCAATCATGATCGCGGAAATGGCGAACCCTTGCCGGCGCAGTTGCCCGAGTGCCACCGATGTTTCTACCGACACTTGAGGCAAAATGGCCATGATTGTGGCGTCTTTCGGCAGCCGCGGGCCAGCGTCGAGGATCAACCCGGTGAAGGTCATGCCATCGGTGAGTTCCAGTCGAGCGAGGGCGTCTCGGATCTTCGAAAACTGATCGATCCCGCGCCGCGTGTCGACCACGACGGGGCGCAATCGCTTGTCTGGGCCGAGTGCTTCGTACTTCGAGCGCGCTTCGAAGCGGGTTTCGAACCCTTGTTCAGCAACATCGGACGTTGTGTCGGTTTTCACCGAAGCTTCTTCGCGGATTCGGGCCGCGGTATCGCGGCCGTTGCTGGCGAAGCCAATCTGTTGGTTCAACATCGACACGGCGTAGGCGATGGCGCATGCTGTGGTGATGGCGAGTTCCGAGCGGTACGGTTCCCCGCGCTTGGCGTAGCCACCCGAGTTGAAGTCGACGAGCACCGTGGCTCCGGCTAGCGAAGTGGGCTCGTAAACCCGGCAGTGCAATTCCCCAGTGCGTGCCGTTGCGCGCCAGTGGATGCGCTGGAGTGGATCACCGACGACATAGGGTCGGACTCCGGCGGTTCGTGTCGGATCTTCGAACAACCGGTTCGCCAATCGCACCTCGCCGATGGGCCGCTTGGAAGCGAACTCGTACTTGGCGAGCTGCATGATCTTGGGATACACCAGCACGAATGCCGGGTTCGAGAGAATCCGGTGCCGGCGATGCAGGCCGAATACGTCTCCGGTCTCGGCGAACGTCGGACCGAGCTGGTAGTAGCCACGCATCGCGAATGTGATTTTGTACTTCACCGTTTTCGTCTTCCCGGCTCCGATCAGGACGATGGCAATTCGTCGGCCTTTGAGCGTGATTCGCGGAGGCTTCTGACGCAGGGCGAATTCCGGGAGCATATCTTCGACAAGAAGCCAACCAATCGGAAGCTTCCCGGTGTTTTTGAGTTTCACCACCACTTCGATTGTCTCGCCCACTTCGCGCGGAGTTTGATCGACGGTGCGAATCGCTTCGAGTTGACCGATCCAACTTTTCGCCAAGTACCGGCTGAGCAGATAGACGCCAAGAAGCACGTAACCGGCGAAAGCGACCAACCCGGCTTGCAGCACCAATGCCAGCCCGGTGAGCGCGAGGATGATCCAAAGCCAACGCAAGTTTTTCATGGTGTGCGCCGTTGAGGGTTCCGCGCTCGACGGACATCTCGTGGCCAATGCCTTTATTTGAAATAATCGACGTTGTCTTTCAAAGCCCGTTCGACCATGGGCACTTTCACGTCACTCACCAACTCCGCGACGACCGAGGCTGGCGTTTTCTTGCGCAGGCGACTCTCTGGCCGCAAAATCAAACGGTGGGCGAGCACTGGCTGCGCCATCCGTTTCACGTCGTCGGGGATCACGAAATCGCGTCCGGCAATGCCCGCCAAAGCCTGTGCCGTGCGGTAGAGTGCGATGGATGCACGCGGGCTACCGCCTAAGAGAATGTCCTCGTGTTCACGACTACTGTGGACGATTTCCAAGATGTACTTTTTCAGTTTGTCGTCGAGGTGGATTTCCCGCACGGCGTCTTGGGCAGCGATGATATCGGCGGCCGGCACAACCGGGTTGAGATCGTCGATCGGATGCCCCTTCTGCAACCGTGTGAGCATTTTGGATTCTTCTTCGAAACTCGGGTAACCCAAGCTGAGCCGCACGAGGAAGCGGTCGAGTTGGGCCTCGGGCAGTGGGAACGTCCCTTCTTGATCGACCGGGTTTTGAGTGGCGATCACCAAGAACGGCGGCTTCAGAACATAGGTCTGGCCATCGACGGTGACACGCCGTTCGGCCATCGCTTCGAGCAATGCCGCTTGGGTTCGCGGTGTCGCCCGGTTGATTTCATCGACGAGCAAAGTTTGAGCGAAGAGCGGGCCAGCGCGGAACTCGAACTCGGTGGTCTTCTGGTTGAAAATGGAAACGCCGGTGACGTCGGTCGGCAATAAGTCGGGGGTGCATTGCAACCGTTTGAAGGTGCAGCCGACGCTGCGCGACATGGCGCGGGCGAACATTGTTTTCGCCACACCGGGCACGTCTTCGAGGAGAATGTGCCCTTCGCAAAGGTAGGCCGCCATGGCGAGGGCCAATTGCGGGCGCTTACCGATGATGACCTTTTCCATGTTGGCGATGACTTTCGCCGTCAATTCCGCCACGTCTGCGGCCATGCCAAACATCTCCGAGTGCGCCGAGGTGTGCCGATAGGATACCGGAAATTAGCGGGCGGTATTGAGCACTTGAAGAAATGCTTGAGCCACAGCAGCGGGTTCTTCGGCGCGGGCGATGGCCGCACTGACGGCGATACGCGTTCCACCGGCCGACACCACTTCGCGCACATTGCCGAGCGTGATGCCACCGAGCGCGAAGGTCGGCCAGGCGGTTTCCGCAGAGACTTGGCGAACGAATTCCAATCCGGGGAATTCGCCGAACTCTTTGGTGCTGGAAGGAAACGTCGGGCCGACCCCGAGGTAATCGGCTCCGTCCAAAATGGCCTCACGCACTTGTGCCAAGTTGTGAGTACTCACGCCAATGAGCGAATCTGGCCCAAGAATCTTACGGGCGGCGGCAACCGAAAGATCATCTTGACCCAGATGGACACCGTCGGCTTCAACCAACTTCGCCAAGTCGGGGCGGTCGTTCACAATGAATAATACCCCGGCTTGGCGTGTCCAGTTGCGGATCCGCCGGGCGCGGTCGAGCCGTTCCCGATCTGTGAGATTCTTTTCGCGCATTTGAAAGATGGTGGCTCCTCCGGAGGCCGCTTCGGCAATCGTCCAATCGAGCGCCGCTTCGCACTGAGAGCCGGTGAGCAAGACGTACAATTTCGCTCCTTGCAGCCGTTCGAGAGTCGACCCACCCCGCACAAGCATTCGCTCCAAGGTGTAGGTCTCATAACGGATTGCTTCAACCGCCTTGGCGAACGGTACCGAGATGACTTTTCCGAACTCTTCCAAACTTCGCAAACATTCTTGCAACCGTTTCACATTGGCAGTGGCGACCTTGGCCGCAGACTGGCGTTCGTATTCCCCCAGGGCGCTCAAATCGGTACCCACGTCTTGGCGGGTGTCGCGGGCCGTCAGAAGCAGATGCTGCGGCAGCGCCGAACTCGCATCCACGAGTTTGTGACGGAGTTGTTTGAACTGCCCGGTTAAGAAGGCGTCATCCAATACAAAGCGAGCGAAATCGTCGAGTACACGGAGACTTTCCCGAGCACGGTTTAAATTCACATCGACGATCCGAGCCGACTCCGTGATTTCCGCCGAATCGGTCATCACTAAGACTTCGCCTTCCAAGCTCACTTCTTCCGTCGAGAATTGATCCGAGCGGAGAGCATTCTGAATTGCGGTCGACTCCAGCCCCAGTTGGGCGAGACGAGCTTGAAATGAATCATCCACCGCGATGGTGGCGAGTAAGAGAAAGTCGGTCGTCAGCGTCGATTCCCCACGCAGGGCGATGGCGAAATCGCGTGCCTTGGTGAACAGAGTGTTGGCATCCGGTGCCATCGGAGACGTTGCCGCCTCGGTGGCGATCTCGGGGAGAATCCGCTCGAGATTCAATCCGAGCTTCCCGAGCAGTTCTGCGGGCCGGCCCCATTCTTCTTGTAACAAACCGAGGAACCAATCGGCTAAACGGACGACATCGTCCCGCGTCGCGGCGAGTTCTTGAGCCGAGGCGAGGGCGCGTTCCACGGCGGGACTGGATTCAGACATTGTGGCGTTCCTGAGTGACTGAAAGTTGTTTTAGCAGGTTCCGTCCGGGGCAACCGCTACAACCGGGCGCGGCTCAGAAATCCCGAAGTGGTAAACGTGGAACCTGTTCCAGCCCGCACCTCGAATGCGACGATATTATCGCACGGGCTTTGGCCCTTTCGCGTGGCGTAGGATGCGCTGCGAGTCGGCAAAGGATTGGTCGCCATGATTGATATTCGCTGGCTCACCGTGTGCGCCGTTGCGTTGAGCTGCAATGTCATTTGCCAAGCGACCGACCCGCTGATCCCGGCATTCCCACAAGCCGTGCCTACGGTCAAGGAGTTGCTCCGTCGCCAACCCGACAAACCCGAGACAGATAAACCCGCTTGGAAAAAATGGGTGCCACCGGGTAAGGCCTTGGAACTCAGGGAGTGCTTGGAGATCGGCCAAGCGAATCAACCGACCGTCAAGGCGGCGAAGGCGAGTTTAGCATCAGGCGAGCGAGGCTATTTGGCTCTGCAAAACTTTTCACGGGCTGTGGAGTTACTCAGTGCCGATTTGCCGGTGCGACGATTGCAAGCCCAGCGGGGCATCGTGGCGGCGAGTTCCGAAGTTTTGAAGGCCCAACATGAGGTGACTTACGACGTCACCCGGATGTTTTTCACTTACGTTTACGCGACGCAACAAGAGCAAACGGCCCAAGACATTGTGGAGCAGATGGAGACGTTTTATCGGGTTGCCGAGGACATTCTCAAAGCGGGTGTGATCGACCCGAAAGTGAAGATCAACAATTTCACTCTATATGCACTGGATGATGCGATCGGCGAAATCCGACGCCTCCGAGAAAAGGCGAGCCTCGGTCGTAAACAGTCGCTGGCAGCTCTCAAAGAAGCCATGGGTGTCGGTCAAGATTTTGAACTGGTACCCGCTACCAAAGAATTGCCGCTGATGGCTGGAAATGTCACACTCGGGGAAGTGACACAGATGGCCTTGGCTCGCCGAACGGAGCTTGTCCAGGCAGCGGTGGTACTCGATGTCACGCGGCTTGAAGTCTGCGCCCAAGCACGATTGAACCACCGCAAAACGGTGCAGACTTTCGCCGCAGGTAGCGACTTGCATTCGAAGGTTTTACCGACACCGCTTCGCAATGGTGAGTATCGCCCAGGCCCAGTGGCGCCGGAAATGCCGACAATTTTGGCGGGGAGCAGAGATGATCGCGTCGGGAGGGCACTGGCGTTGTGCGACCGACAAGAAGCGGTTTACGAGAAGGTTCTCGGGCTTGTCCGTCTCGAAGCGGAATATGCGTTTCTGCAATGGCAATCGACCGCCGAACGAGTCCGCGACGCCAAGATTCGCTACGACCGTGGCCTGAAAGTACTCGAAGAATCGCGGGCGGCCGCTGCGGCTAGGCAAGACCCCGAACTTCTGGTAAAGAATGAGGCCCTCGCCGGGAAAGCCCAAGCCGAATACTTGGAGGCGGTGCAACGGTTGATCGAAGCACTCATCAATTTGGAACGGGTGACGGGCGGCGGAGTGCGGCCCGATTTTCCTGGTCGGTAGGAACCATTCAGGACACTCCGCAGCCGGTTCGCGGTTCGCGGCAACAGCCCGAAATTCGGGCAGGGAGCTTTGAATGCAGGTCGCTCCATCGGTTCGCTTCCCACTGGCGGTGCTGTTAGTTTTGGGTGCCGCTGCGGTCGCCCACGCCGACGATAAACCGGCAGTCGATCTGAAAATGGGCATGCTCCAAGGCATGTTCCGCGACGTCCAGCCGGCCATGGTTCAGGCCCTTTCCAAGCCCTTCCGCGAATTGGTTTACAAACAAACCGGCTTCACCGGTGACGTTGACCTCTGTCCTGACGCTTTGACACTGATCGAAAAGTTAAAGGACAAAAAGCTTCAAATCGGCGTCTTCCACGGTCACGAATTTGCCTGGGCTCAAAAGCAGTGCCCCGATTTGGTGCCGATCGTGGTGACGATTCCACCGGGTGGCAAAGCCCAATCGATGATCGTCGTGAATCTGGACTGCAAAGCGAAAACCGTGGCCGAACTCGTCGATGATCCCGTCACCATGCCCCGCGGCGCCAAAGCCTATTCGTTGCTGTTTCTCGACAAATGCCACGCAGGTCTGGGCAAGACCGTTGCCAAACCGATCACCAAGAAAAGCATGAACACCGAAGACTTATTGAACGCGGTGGTTCTCGGCGAAGTCACGGCCGCACTGGTCGACGCTTCCACGCTCGATGGGTATCAGACGCTCCAACCCGGTGCGTTCAAACAGCTTAAGATCTTGGCGAAGTCCGACATGTTCCCTCCCGCGGTGGTCGCGTACCGCAAAGGGAGCATCAGCGAAGACGACGCTGAAAAAATACGCAAAGGACTCACCTCGGCCAATCAAACCGCGTCCGGAAAACTGCTGATGACGCTTTGGAATTTGAAGGGTCTCGAAGAGCCGCCTGCAGACTACCAGCAGAAATTAGATGCGATTTTGAAGGCGTATCCCTGCCCTGAAATCAAGTGATGGCTTGATGGCTGTCTATTTCGCCGGCACCTCTGCAAATGCGGGGGTGTTTGCATTTTTGAGCTCTGTTTCGCCACAACCAACCTGCCAATCGGCGCAGAAAACGGTACGGTATGTCAAATCCGACTGTTGTTCCGGGGTTTGCAGCGCATGGCGGAGACAATCCAAACGGTTTCGATTGCGACGGAAGCACGCAGCCGCTTCTTGCGGTACGCCGTTTCGGTGGTCACCGGCCGGGCACTCCCGGACATCCGCGATGGTCTGAAACCGGTGCAACGGCGCATCCTCTACACCATGTACAACGACTCGAATCTGACGTTCGATCGCAAAGCCGCGAAATGTGCCCAGATCGTCGGCGATGTGATGGGACGCTACCACCCGCATGGCGACGGGGCCATTTACGAAGCCCTCGTGCGGCTATCGCAAGAATGGGTCATGCGGCTGCCACTCGTCCATGGCGAGGGGAATTTTGGTTCCGTCGATGGCGATCCTCCAGCCGCTTACCGCTACACCGAAGCCAAGCTTTCCAAAGCGGCCGAGTCGCTGTTGAGCGAACTGGATCAAGACACCGTCGAGATGCGCGACAACTATGCCGGCAATCGCAAAGAGCCGGTCGTGCTCCCGGCGCAATTCCCGAACTTATTGGTCAACGGCACGTCTGGAATTGCCGTCGGAATGGCGACAAATATTCCGCCGCACAACCTCGGCGAAGTCTTGAAAGCTTGCGTTTTATTGATCGAGAACCCCGACGCCACGATCCCGCAGCTACTCGAAAAAGTCAAAGGCCCCGACTTCCCACTCGGTGGCAAAATCCTCACGGATAAAGCGGCTCTCCGAAAGATCTACGAGGAAGGCACCGGCAGTTTGAAGGTGCAAGGTGAATGGAAACTCGAAGATCTCGGCAAAGGTCGGCAACAAATCGTGGTCACGTCGATCCCCTACGCCGTCGATAAAGGGAAGCTCGAATCGCACATCGGCACGATCATCGAAGATAAGAAAGTGCCGCAGCTCACGGGGCTGAGCAACGAGACGAACGAGAAAGATGGCTTACGAATTGTCCTCGATATCAAATCGGGCACCGACCCGAACTTGATCATGGCGTACCTGTTCAAGCACACCAAATTGCAATCGTCGGTGTCGTACAACGTCACCGCCGTCGTCCCCTCAGCGGACGGCAAAACGGTGGTGCCCAAAGACGGACTGAACCTCAAGGAGATGCTGACCTATTTCCTCGATTTTCGGCTCGTGACGGTGCGTCGTCGGTTTGAGTTCCACTTGCGAATGCTCCGTCGCCGCATCCATATCCTCCAAGGTTTTGCGACGATCTTCAACGGCCTCGACAAAGCCATTCGCATCATCCGCGGTAGCTCGGGGAAGTCCGACGCTGCGGAGAAATTGAAGATCGAATTCGAACTCGACGACGAGCAAGTCACGGCCATTCTCGACTCGCAACTGTTCAAGATCGCCCAGCTCGAAATTCAAAAGATCCTCGACGAATTGAAAGAGAAATCAAAAGAAGCCGAGCGGATCGAGGTGATTCTGAAGTCCGAAAAGCGACTCTGGGGCGTGGTCAAAGACGAACTCGAAAAGCTGTTGTTGGCCCCATTCGTGGTACGCCGCAAAACGCGGATGGCTTCGGACGACGACGTGCTGGAATTCAGCGAAGAAGACTACATCGTCCGCGAAAATACCAATGTCATCCTCACCCGCGATGGCTGGATCAAACGCGTCGGTCGGCTCGTCTCCATCGAAAGTACCCGTGTCCGTGAGGGCGACGAAGTCATCGCCGTGGCACCGGGCAGCACGCTCGACACGGTGGTGTTTTTCACTGACGATGGCACCGCTTACACGAGCCGTATCAACGACGTTCCCGCGACCTCGGGCTTCGGCGATCCCATCGCCAAGTTTTTCCGACTCCCCGACAAAGTGAAAGTCTTCTCGGCATTGACGACCGACCCACGCTTCACCCCAGCCGACCGACCCGCTGTAGGAGATAACCCCGGTGGCCCCCTGCTCTTGGTCGCCACGGCTTTCGGCAATGTGCTCCGAGTGCCGCTGACTTCGTACCGACCCGAATCGACCAAGTCCGGTCGCAAATTTGTGAAACTTGAGGCCGGGGATAAAGCCGTCTTCGTGCAACTCATCGGCCAGGAAAAAGGGATGATGCTCGCCACGAAGGGTGGCCGGGTGATCCATTTTGCTCTGGATGAAGTGAACGTGCTGACGGGAATCGGCAAAGGTGTTGTCGGCATCAAACTCGACGAAGGCGACACCGTGATCGGTGGGACGTTGAGCGGGAGCAGCCGCTTCGACAAATTGACCGTTGAGACCGAGAATGGCAAAACGCAAGAGTTTGGCACCGGGGCTTACCCACCGGTCGGACGCGGTGGTAAAGGAACGAAGCCGGGCGCCCGCACGAATTTTGTTCGCGTCGAACCGCCACCCATCACCTTGGTGAATTGGGATGAGATCGCTTGACACTCCGTAAGGATCGCCAGCCAGTATGAGTACGACACCCCCGAAACCGTCGAAATACACCACCGATGAAATCACGGCGCTCGAAGGCTTGGAGCCCGTTCGCGTCCGCCCGGCTATGTACATCGGCGGGGTCGATGCGAAGGGGCTGCACCACCTCGTCATGGAAATTGTCGACAACTCCATCGACGAATATTTGAACGGTTACGCCGACCATATTCTCGTGGTGCTGCACAAATCTGGGGACGCCATCACCGTGCAAGATAACGGTCGTGGTATCCCCGTCGACACGCATCCGAAGTACAAAATCTCCGGTCTTGAACTCGTCCTCACCAAGCTCCATGCCGGGGGCAAGTTCAACAACAAGGACAGCAACTACTTCTACTCCGGTGGTCTCCACGGAGTCGGCGCGTCGGTGGTGAATGCACTCTCCAAGAAACTGATCGCCAACGTCCGCCGAGACGGGTTCGAGTACCAGATGACGTTTGCGAAGGGCATCCCGCAGACGAAGCTCGAAAAGATCGGGCCGTTTCGGGGGCACGGCACGATCATCACGTTCCACCCCGACGACACGATCTTCAAAACGACACGGTTCGACGCCGATACGATCCGCCAACGACTCGAAGATATCTCGTACATCCATGCCGGGTTGAACATCACGTTCAAGAATGAAATCACCGGCGAATCGGTCGATCTGTCGCATCCCAACGGCATCCCCGATTTTCTCGCCAAGCTCGTGAAGGATGATCAGAAAGCACCCGTGACGGAGGCCGCGTTTCACGCCAAGCGCGAAGGTGAAGACCGCATGGAAATCGCGTTGCAGTGGACGCAATCGACGGACGAAACATTGCGGTCGTATGTCAACGGCATCCGCACGCCCAACGGCGGCACGCACGAGAACGGCTTCAAATCGGCCCTGCGAAAAGCCGTGAACAATTACATCGAAACCCACGATGTGAAAATCAAAGGGCTGAAGATTACCGCCGACGATATCCGCGAGGGAGTCGTGGCGATCTTGTCGGTGTTCGTTCAAAATCCGGAATTCGAGGGGCAGACCAAACAGCGCCTCAACAACGGCGAAACCGAAGCCAAGGTCGATAATTTCGTTCGCACGGCCCTGGAAACGTGGCTGAATTCCAACGGCTCCGCCGCCGATGCGATCGTCGGCCGCATCGTGCTGGCCGCGAAAGCGCGCGAGGCGTCGCGTGCCGCGATCGAGATCACCCGCAAGTCGGTCAGCAATACCCGCCGACTCAGCTTGCCCGGCAAACTAGCCGACTGCAAGTCGGCCGATTTGGGCCACACGGAGCTGTTCATCGTCGAAGGCGATAGTGCCGGTGGCTCGGCGAAACAGGGCCGCAACAACTCCACCCAGGCGGTACTGCCACTGCGCGGCAAGATCCTCAACGGCGAAGATCTCACGACCCTGGACGTGTTGAAGAATGCCGAACTCGCCGACCTGACCAACGCCATCGGCACCGGCGCCGGGGATAAATTCAACTACGGTGGCCTGCGCTACGGAAAAATCATTCTGTTGATGGACGCCGATGCCGACGGCTATCACATCTGCACGCTGTTGCTCGGCTTCTTCTTCCGTCACATGCCGGAGTTGGTTCGCAAGGGGCACATCTTCATTGCCCAGCCGCCGTTGTACCGGCTCGATGTTGGCAAGGAGACGTATTGGGCCCGAGACGACGAGCACAAAGAAGAGATCATTCAGGGGTTGCGGAGCAACTCTAAGATCGACATCACCCGGTTCAAAGGACTAGGGGAAATGCCGGCCCGCGTGTTGGCTCAGACAACGCTCGACGTCAAGACGCGCACCGTGCTGAAGGTCGAAGTCGAATCGAATTTAGAGGCCCACGACGCTTTTCGTGACCTGATGGGCAGCGATGCGGCCCCGCGTTACCGGTTCATCATGGAGAAGGCCGATCAGACCGTCGCCGAGGATTTGGATCTGTGATTCACTTCGACAACAACCCCGCGCAGATGCCCCCGTGCACTGTCCAGGCGACGGTTCGTGGCCAGTTCCAATTCACCAGAGCAGTCAGCGTTTGGGCAACCGGCCCCTCGGCTGCTAATCGGGTGTGCTGCGGGACTTGAACCAATACGGTCGAAAAACCCCAGACGCCAACACAGACATTACCGAGCCAGATCAGTAGCGATTCCGGATTCAAAATGAGCAGTGCCAACGACGTGCTCAATTCGACGAGCATCGGCAGAATCACGACTCGGCCGGTCACCGTTTGATGCTTCAGCATTTCGGCTTGAAATCGTTCGGGTGCCAAGCTGCGGAACGACGGATAAACGAGCAACTGAACCAGCCAAATCACGCCGACCATAAACCACGTGGCGGCGGCGTTGGCGATCAACAGTCCGTCGCTCATCCCTTCGCCTTCACGGTCGAAAGTCCGCCGTCGATGCTGATGATCTGACCCGTCACCCAGGTTGTAGTGGGGTCGAGCAGCCAGGCAATCGCCGTCGCCACGTCGTTCGGTTCCCCGACCCGGCCGAGTGGATGCATCGCCGTGGATGCCTTCAAAGCCAGCTCGTTCGAAGTGATGCGGGCGGCCAGCGGCGTCTTCACCAAACCGGGGGCCACGGCGTTCACACGGATATTGCGCGGAGCGTAGGTCGCCGCTGCGGCGAGCACCAAGCCGTTTACCGCACCTTTGGCCGTGGCGATCGCTTCGTGATTCATCAGCCCGATCCGTGTCGCCACCGTGGACACCAAGACTATCGAACCGCCGGTGGTCATCATCGCTTTGGCGGCCGCACGAACGGTGTAAAATGCGGAATACGTGTTGAGTTGCAAAGTCTGTTCAAACTCGGCATCGGTTATCAAATGGGCCGGTTTGAGAATGATCGAACCGACCAAGTTGGTCACTCCAGATAGCGTGCCGAACTTCGCGGTCGCTGCGGCGAATGCCGAATCAATGTCGGCCGATTTGGTGGCATCGGCCACGTGAGTGACGTACTCGCCCTGTGGGTTCGATTCCTGCAGTTCCGCTGCCAGAGCTTCAAGCTTGGTGCCCGTTTGACCCACCAGGAATAAGCGGGCGCCTTTGGAGGCGAGTTGCCGGCAGACGGCAGACCCCATTCCCCCGGCAGCACCGATCACGACGTAGGCGGGTAATTGTTGGCTCATGCTCGGCTCACGCGGATGGAAGAGAAACGTTCAATTCTGATGGTAGTGTCGGCGGAGTACGCCCTTTCCAACCGACCGGCCGGCCGAGCCAATATCGCACCGTGGCATACCACTGGATGGTGAGCAAATGGAATACCGCCAATGGATGAAAGATGACCCCGAACCAAGGTTGTTGAAATCGGCTGGCGGCATGGATTCGCGGGGCGAGCGACCAGCCGATTGCCAACGTGATTGCCAAGGTAACGTCAAGCGAAAGTGGGAGATAGCATAAGAGCACAAAAGGTAGCAAGTGCCCGAGGGTGAGTAGCACCGTCCAAATCCAGATCATGCCCGGAGAGCCGATCCCCTCGCGGGCATTTTTAGCGAAGCCGTTCCAGACTTGGCTGGTACTCCGGTACATCCGACAGACGGCATCTTGGCTCGCATCGCAGAGGTCGGTTTTCAAGCCGCATGTGCGGTACGCACGCGGCAGTTTCACCCCGTCGTGCAGTGAAGCGCGCACCATTTGGTGCCCGTGCCCACCGACGTGGCGGTACGCTTCGGCGGTCGACAGAAACCACTGCCCACACCCGGCCCCCAGTGCCGGGAGCAGACTTTGACGCATCCGATTCAGCGGGAGGTAACAGAGCAGTAACCAGTTGATCAACGGGACGATCAAAACTTCGCCGAGGGATCCGGTTTCTTGGCGTGGGAAACCACTGACCAGACTTGCACCGGACGTCCGCAAGAAGCCGACCATCCGTTGAAGGGCCACAGGGCCGAGTCGGACATCGGCGTCGAGGAACGTGATGACTTCGTACCGGGCCAATTGTGAAAGTTGGAAGCAAGCGTACTGTTTGCCGCACCAACCGGCTGGCAACGGGGGTGCCATTGCGAGGCGAACGCGGGGATCTCGACTGGCAAACTCCGCCACGATTTCAGCGGTGCAGTCGGTCGAACTATCGTCGAGCACGATCACTTCCAATTCGACGCCGGTATTGAGCAGCACCGCTTCGAGGGCCTTCGCGATCCCGGCTTCCTCGTTGCGTGCGGGGATCAACACCGAGATTTGTTCCATTGCTGTTCCGGTGCTGATTTCCGGTACGCGGAACTGCCTGACATTGCGAAAATAGAGCCAACAAGGGAGGCCCGAGAAGAGAAGTGCTAGGCCGACGAACGCGAGAATCATGGTGTGCCTTGGCGGTGATCTGGGCGAAATCGGCGGAAGCGCAACCAACAGGCCAGCCGGCGAAAGAGATCGTAGCCACCACCGACACCGACTTGGCCACCGTGCAGAATTGTAAATTTTGCCGGGTCGCGGGATTGTGTTTCCAAGTTCAAAATATCGAGATTTTCGGTGAGGAGCGCTTCGAGTTTGGCCGTCCACTCCCGACCGTTCCGCTTGGATCCGGGATCGATGGCAATCGGTTCGGCAATGCGTAACAACGCCTCGGGAGTGCTTTCCGTCCAGAAGGTATATTCGATGGCCAAGCAGACCACCCAGCCGCGTTTCATGCGCGCCGCCAAGTGACCGACACCGCTTTTCAAGTTCAGTGGTCGGGTGCGCACGTCGGCGAAATCACCCTGGGCCGTGATCCAAATGGCCCGCTTCGGTTCCGCGAGGATGGCGTCGCCGAACTGCAGAAACTCGGCGGCACTGCGGAGCGATGTCGGGTCGAGCGGAAAGAAACCGAGTTTGCCGAATATTGGGTAGTTCTTCAGCATTTGGATGTGGATGGGCGCGTAATTGTGGTAACCCTTCAACGACAAGACCAACGGCATTCCGACCATCGGATCCCACCACGACGGATGGTTGGCGACCACGAGAATCGGTTCGCCGTCGGCAGGCAGTTTGGCACCGCTGGCCGACAGGCGAACCGCGTGAAAGTGTTTGCGGACATACCGCATGACATAACGGCTGAAGCCCTGGAAGAGCCAATTGACACGTGTCGGCAGTTTCGTGCCGCTCACGCTGGCATCTCCGCCCAATGGGACGTCGGCTTTCCTGCGAATTCGTTGGCCTTAGCCCGGACACGCGGGGCGACCGCATCGCGGTCGAGTGTGTCGGCGGCAATCCAACCAGACATTAGCACCATCGGCATTCCTGGGCCGGGGTGGGCCGCACCACCGGCCAGATAAAGCCCCTTGATGTCGGGAGAGCGATTCGCCGGTTTGAACGCACCGAGCCACTTGCCGTGGGAAGCGATGCCGTAGATCGCCCCGTTGAGCACACGGTAGCGATCATGGATGCTCTGCGGAGTTAGATTTGACTCGAACACGATTCGTTCCTCGATGTCCGGCATCTGACCCGTCGTCTTAAGCTTGTCCAGAATCAACTGCCGGTACTGAGGCAGCATCTTCGCCCAATCGTGGTGCGGCCGCAAGTACGGTGTGTGAACGAGCACGTACAGCGCTTCGCCACCGGGCGGGGCGGTGCCCGGTTCTGTGCGCGTGGTCGCCGCCACGTAACAAGTCGGATCGGGGGCGGGTTCGCCTTCGTCGTAGATAGCGTGGAACTCTTCTTCCGGATCGCGGCTGAAGATGAAGTTGTGGTGCAACAGGTGATCGTAGGCCTTGTTCAACCCCAGGTAAAGCACGACACCGGAGCATGCCGGTTCGTACTTGCGGCGGGCGTCGAACTTCTCTTTGGCCTTCGGAGCGTTGCCGTTGAGCAACTCGCGGTGCGTCCGAACGCTATCGGCGTTCGATACGATCCCCGCGACTTCGATCCGTTCGCCGGTGTCAGTTTCTACGGACACCACCGTGTCGCCAGCCGCATTCGTGTGAATGTGCTTGATACCCGTTTGTGTGCGATATTCGACGCCGAGTTCGGTGCCGAGTTTCACGAGTGCCTCGGGGACGGCCCGAGTGCCGCCCATCGGATACCAAATTCCCTCGGCGGTTTGCATGTGCGCAATGCTGCACAAAATCGCCGGGGACGCATCGGGTGACGAACCGACATACTGCGTGAAGTGGTCGATCATTTGGGCGACGCGGGCATCGGGTACGTACTTTCGCACGGTGCCGGCGACCGAACGCCCCATCCGCATTTTCATCACGTCGCCGAGGATTTTGGGCGAGAAACCCGCTTTGAAATCGATCATGTCGCGGATGCCACCGATCGACTTCCAGAAGAAGTAATCGTCGCTGATCGTGTGCAGCCGGTTCGAGAGTTCGAGGAACTTTTCGTAACCCTCGGCCGAACCGCTACCGGGGGCGAACGATTCCAACTTGGCCTTCATGGCGTCCGTATTTTCGACGAGATCCAATACGTTGCTATCGCTGAAGAAACAGCGCCATTGCGGGTCGAGTTTCACGAGCGTCAAGTAGTCTTCGATCCGTCGCCCCGCTTCGGAAAAAATCTGTTTCAACACGGCGGGGATCGTCAAAATCGTCGGGCCCATGTCGAAACGGAACCCGGCTTCGTTCAGCACCGCCGCTTTGCCACCGAGCCACGAAGACTTTTCGAAAACGACGACTTCGTAGCCGCGGGCCGCGAGGGTACAGGCCGAAGCCAAACCACCGAGACCACCGCCGATCACCGCAATACGTGAAGCACTCACTCGGAAACCCCATTGTCGAATGTGAATTAACCAACCGCAATTGTTGCAGGCGTGCCGGCTTCGGCGTCCAACCAAGCGACATCCCGACCAAAATCTTGGAGTAGCAATCGGGCGGTGATCCGAGCCGATTCGTAAATCACCGGCAGTCCACTGCCGGGGTGGGTGCCACCACCGACGAGGTAGACCTGCTCCAAATCCTCGAACCGATTCCGTGGCCGGAGATGCAACATTTGCCCTAAGTTGTGGGCCAGGTTGAACGTAGCCCCTTTGTACACCTCGTGGTCGTGTTCCCAGTTCGCCGGCGTCAGTACCTTCTCATACCGGATGCGCTTCTCGATGTCTTTCATACCGAGCTTGGCCATCTGCCGAATCACATTGTCGCGGTAGTTCTGTTTCTGTTCGGCCCAGCTCACGTTCGAGTGTTGGTGCGTCACCGGAACCAAGCAGTAAATCGTACTCATCCCCTTCGGTGCCATGGAGGGATCGGTGGGGGTGGCGTTCTGAATGTAGAAGGACGTATCTTCAGTTAAGCTGTGATTCTTCTCGATGTCATCCAGGTTCTGCAAGTAATTTTCGGACGTGTAGATCGTGTGGTGCGGCAGTTGATCGTACACCCCGTCGATGCCCAAATAGAGCATGAACGTCGAACAAGAATATTTCTTCTTGGCCAGCTTTTCGTCGGTCCAACGGCGACGCAGATGATTCGGCACGAGCTTCGTCATGGTGTTGGCGAAATCCGAGTTCAGAATCAGAGCGTCGGCCCGGTGCTCACCCGATTCCGTACGGACGCCGACCGCTTTGCGACCGTCGAAGAGAATCTCTTCGACCGATTCATTCAGCTCGATTTCGACACCGATCTCCTGGGCGATGCGAGCCATCCCTTCGGAGACAGCACTGCAACCGCCGTAGGGGTGCCAGACGCCGAAGTCGTACTCGAGGTAGCTCAGAATGCTGAACAAACTCGGGCAATTGAACGGCGACATTCCCAAGTATTTCGACTGGAAACTGAAGGCCAGTCGGGTGCGCGGATCTTGGAAATAGCGTTGCAACTCGCCATCGACCGATGCCCACGGTCGCAGCATTGGCAAGAGTTTGATCAGCTCCCAACTGATGAGGTCTTTCCAGCCGAGGAACGGGCTTTCGAGCGCGGGCCGGAACTTTTCGAGCTTGACGCGGTTGTCGAGGATGAACTTCTTGACATTGGCACCGTCGGCCGGGTTGAGCTTGGCCACCTCCGCTGCCATCCGCGTGAGATCCGGGGTGCAATCGAGCTGGCCACCGGTCGTCCCGAAGAGGACTCGGTACTGCGGGTCGAGCCGCACCATCGGGATTTCGTCCCAAAGATTACGGCCGATGACTTGGAAGATTCGTTCGAGCACGCGTGGATAGAGGAAGAATGTCGGCCCGAGATCGAACCGGAAGCCTTGCTCTTCGATTGCGGAGCAACGCCCACCGACACGGGGCATCCGCTCGATGATCTTCACACGCAACCCGGCTTGTTTGAGCAACAGCGCCGCCGCCAGACCACCGGGGCCGGCACCCACAATCAGAACGGACTCCGGCTTGCGTTTCTGCTTGGATTTGGTCACAGGAGCTTTGAGAATCGTCGTCGTGGCCATGCTTCATCCAAAGACTGAGTCGGTGGGAATCCTCTCAATACTGGTAGATAGTACGACGAGACCAAGTAAAGTTTCTACACGGAATCTCGATGAGGTTTTTGGAATGGCCCTTTCGGCGGACGAACTCTTTGCGGCGTTGGAAGAAATTCCGCGCGTTCCCCTCGCTCATTTACCCACACCGTTGGAAGAAGTCCCCGCATTTTCGTTGGCCCTCGGTGGCAAGGTGCGAGTCTTCATCAAACGCGACGACTGCACCGGGTTGCTCCTCGGCGGGAACAAAGCCCGGCACAACGAATTTCTGATGGGCGACGCTCTCGACCAAGATTGCGATCGGGTCGTCTGGGGAGCGAAAGTTCAATCGAACAATTGCCGGCAGACGGCGGCCGCCTGCGCGAAGCTCGGGCTGCCTTGCTACCTGTATTTGAGTCGTGCCGGGGCGTCGGTTGAACCGCAAGGGAACTTGCTTCTCGACTATTTAGTCGGTGCCCACGTCGAATTCACCGACGCGAAAATCGGCCCGGAACTCGATGCCTTCTTGCTCGCCCGTGCTGATGAGTTCAGAAAGGCCGGTCACAACCCGTACGTTTGGGATCGCGACCGCGTCGTACCCCGTGCCGCTCTAAGTTACGTCGATTGCCTGGCTGAAATCGCCGAGGATTTGGAATCCGAAGAGTTGGAAGCTGCCGCAATTTATGTGTCGTCCGCCGGTGGAACTGGCGCCGGCGTGGCACTCGGGGCCCATTTACTCGGACTCTCGGCGAAGGTTCGCTTGATCTGCCCGATGCCTTGGCCGTGGAATATTCCCGAAGCGTTGGCACGGGATGCCAACGCTGCGGCGGAACTCCTCGGCGTGCCACATCGACTGAAATCGAGCGATTTCGACGCGGATGAATCTTACATCGCACCCGGTTATGGGCTACCATCGAAGGCGGGGCAAGAGGCGTTACACTTACTGGCCCGTACCGAAGCGATTTTGCTCGATCCGGTCTATTCCGCGAAGGCGATGGCGGCGTTGATTGCCGACGTGCGAGCCGAAAAATACCTGCCCGATAGCATCGTGGTGTTCATCCACACCGGCGGCACACCCGCCATCTTCGCCGATCCCGCAGGTGTACTTGGCGTCGGTACCTGAGTAAATTTGGGGATCGTCATGCAGATTGCGTTCTTCTTAATCATTTTGACTGGCACCCCGCTGCTCGCTGCGGAACCGGTGTATACCGATCCGGAACTGACTGCGGCCAACCGGGCACATTGGTCATTTGTGCCAATCACACGGCCGAAGGTACCGGCGAATGTCGATCCCATTGATTGGTTCATCCGGGCCAAACTCGCTGAGAAGAATCTCCTACCGTCGCCGGAAGCGGGCAAGCTGACGCTCATCCGCCGTTTGACATTCGACCTGCACGGCTTGCCGCCGACACCGGCCGAGATCGACGCATTTTTGAACGACCATTCTCCGAAAGCCTACGAAACACTCGTGGATCGGTTGCTGGCGTCGCCGCATTACGCGGAGCAGTAGGCTCAGCACTGGCTCGATGTGGTACGCTTTGCCGAATCCAACGGCTACGAAATTGATGGTGAGCGGCCGCACGCTTGGCGGTACCGCGATTACGTCATCCGTAGTTTCCATGAGGATAAGCCGTACGACCGTTTTCTCACCGAGCAACTTGCTGGGGACTTGCTGGCGAAAGTCAAACCGCCGCGTGACGTCGCCGATTTGTGGATCGCGACCGGATTGCACCGCTGCGGTTCCGTTCACATGGTGGCTGGAAATATCGATCGCGACGAGAATCGCCAAGAAATCCTCACCGAGATGGTCAACGGTCTCGGCTCCGCCGTCCTCGGCCTGACGATGGGCTGCACCCGCTGCCATGATCACAAGTTCGATCCGCTCTCCCAAGGGGACTATTACCGACTTCAAGCTTTCTTCGCCGGTACGTCCTACCGCGATGTCGGAATCGCCACTCCGATGGAACGCGAGACCTTTTCAAAAATCACCGCCGCCGTGGTCAAACTAATCGAGCCAATCAAAAAATCGTTGGCCGACCTGGATGGGAAATACCGTCCCAAGCTTCTCGCGGAGAAGATCGCCAAGCTGTCCGATGCGGCGCGCGACGCATTGAAACAAGAACCGAGTAAGCGAACAGCCGAGCAACGAGCGCTCGTGAAAGCGGCCGAGCCATCGACGAAAATTCTCTGGGACGAGTTACTGGCGTTGTATTCCGCCGATGATTTGGCGAAGCACAAAGCGTTGCAGGCCGAACGGGTCAAACTCGAACTAGAGTTGCCCGATCCCCCGGCCGCGGCCTGGGCGCTCGGCGAAGATAAGCCCGAGGCCATCACCCACATTCTGAAACGGGGCGACGCGAAACGGAAGTTGTCCACCGTGCAGCCGGGCTTCGTCCGAGTCGCCAATTCGACGCAAAGTATCCCCAAGACACGGCTCGATCTGGCGCACTGGATCACCGATCCCAAACATCCCCTCACGGCACGTGTCATCGTCAATCGACTTTGGCAACAGCACTTCGGCGAGGGCATCGTCGCCAGCCCCAACGACTTCGGCACACGTGGGGAACTGCCGACGCACCCGGAACTGCTCGACTGGCTCGCCGCAGAACTCGTGACGCCGACAACATCTCCCGGAGAAGCGTGGAGTCTCAAACGCATCCACAAATTGATGGTGATGAGCGCAACCTATCGGCAACAGAGTACGACCAAATCGAACGTGGTCTCCGCGGAACAAGACCCTGAGAACAGACTTCTCTGGAAGACCAACCGGCAGCGTTTGACGGCCGAGGCAATCCGCGATGCCATTCTTACCGCGGCGGGGACACTCAACCGCGCGACATACGGGCCGAGTGTGAAAGTGCCATTAGAGCAAGAAGTCTACGATCTGATCTTCACGGAAGATGAACCGGTCGGACTTTGGCGGGTCACCCCGGATATTAAGCAACACACCCGTCGCAGCATCTACCTGTTCGGCAAACGAAACGTTCGGCAGCCACTGCTCGAAGCGTTCGATCAACCCGACACACTCGGATCGTGCGCCGCTCGTGGCGTCAGTACGTTCGCCCCGCAAGCGTTGATTCTGATGAATGGCCCCCTGGGCCAAGAGCAAAGCCAACTCATGGCCAAAAGTTTGCAGAATAAGGTCGGCGACGGCCCGAAAGAATGGATTGCCAACGCCTATCACCGTTCGTTTGGACGTCCACCACGTCCGGATGAATCAGCACTACTTCTCAAATTTCTAACGGGTCAAACCGCTTTGTTGAAGGGCCGCCAAGATGCAGCACTCGCTGACCTTTGCTTGGCTTTATTGAACTTGAGCGAATTTATCTACGTCGAGTGACGACCGATTACCCGAGCACGAACTCCAAGATTTTGTCGAGGTTCTTTTGCTCGGGGGCGGCGTTCTTTCGCATAGGGATTGTCGGGTACACTTCGGGGTAGTGGAACGTTCCCGATTGCCAGCTCGCGGGCCACGACTCCGGCAATTCCGAAACGCGGAAGCGCTGCTCGGCACCCGGCGGGATCTTTCGACCGTCCGCATCGCGGTAGGGAATACCAATCAACAACCGCTCGTTCGGGTCTGCCGGAAGCAACTTCGTAGAAATGGCCGACGCACTGTTGAAGTACTGGGATTTGAGTCCATCGCAATTGTCGGCGAGTTTGCTGACCAGTTGCCGTAGAAGTCGCACCATCCGGTCGCGATCGTTCGGGTGGACCAGATCGAGCTTTGGGGCGACGAAGGCCACGCGGTTGATCCAGCCCGGCCGCAAAGCATGTGGCAAAAAAGTCTTCGCCAACTGCCGACCGACCGTTTGCAATCCCGTTTCGCCGGGATCGAGCACCTGAAATAAGTCCTGGAGAATCTGGCGGGTGTCGTCGTACATGCCGACGCCGCCAGCCAACAGCATCATCACATCGATGATCACAACCAGGGAATGGCACGACTTCAACGTTTGGAAGTACGGCTGCACGAGTTCCGTTTTGTACTTCTCGAATCGGCCTGAGAACAGGGCCGTCAAAACCGGGTGTGCGGCACGAAATTCGGCCGTGAGCGGGGCGAATTCCGAGTGGTCATCGAACCCGACGTGCCGGCTCGCCGCAAGTTCCTCGGGGCTGGACGGCTTGGCGAGATTGCCTTGGGTGTCGAGCAAAAACGTCGACGGTGAGATCATCGGTTTGAACGAGAGGATCAACTTCGCCAATGCCAATTTGTAAGCCGAAACGACAGTCTCTTCAGTCGCGTTCTCCGCCGCCGACACTTTGAGGAATCCTTCGCAAATGGTGCGGTAAGGTGTGTCGTTACGGATCAGGGTTAGCAGGTGATCCGACCACTCCGCAAAGCTTTTGCCGATCATCGCCGCATCGGCGAGACGTTCCCCGGGGAGGTCGTACAGCTTCAACTGAACATCGCTGAAGTTCCAATCGGAACGCTCGAATTGGCACGCCACCATCGACCGATCCCGGGTCTTCTCGGGCCAACGGCCATTGTGGGCGAGGGCATCGCGGAACCCGGCGTAGTTGAATGCGTTCCAATCGCTGTCCGCAGGAAGAAATCGAAACTTGCGGATGTGGGTGCCCGGCTTTCCAAATGGGAAACGATCCGGATCGTGGTGTTCGAGATGGTTCACGAGCGATGTCAGGAAGACGGTCTTCCCGGCGTTGTAAAGGCCCAGGACCCCCACGCGACATTCCGTCGTTTTCAGGCGAAAAGCAGCCATAAAGAGTTCGGATCGGTAAATACGGTTTTCGGATTGGAGAAAGGAACTCCAGCGATATGATCGTTTTCTAATCCGAAATCGGGAATCGCCAATCCGAATTCGAACAGTTCGGGTTGCATTCGCTCCGGGTCTCGGTGCAAACTAGAAGTATTCAGAACTTGGATCTTGGGCAGGATGCCGATGCGTTCACTCCGAATCGCCGTACTCGATGAAGAATTGCCGTACCCGCTGACCTCGGGGAAGCGGATTCGGACCTTCAATTTGTTGGCCCGACTGGCGGAGCGGCACCGCATTACCATTTTGTGCCATCGCAACGCCGAACCGGGCGAAGCCGAAGTGGCGATCAAAGTTCTGCAGAACTTGGGTATCGACACCGTCATGGTGCCCCGGGCCGTGCCAAGGAAGGAAGGGGCCGGATTTTACGCCCGCCTCGCGGGGAATTTACTTTCCCCCCTGCCCTTCTCGGTCACCACGCACACCAGCCCCGAATTGGTCGCGGCCGTTGCCGAATTTGCCGCTCAGAACCGGGTCGATGTCTGGCACTGCGAGTGGACGCCGTACGCCCAAGTTCTGAGGCGGGCACTCGGCAAACGCCTCAAGCGAGTGCCTTGGGTGGTGATGGCTCACAATGTTGAAAGTCTCATTTGGAAACGCTATACCGAGACCGAAGAGAACAGCGTCAAGCGCTGGTATGCCCGCCGTCAGTGGTTGAAGTTCGAGAAATTCGAGCGTTGGGCGTTCGCCCATGCCCTCTGGACAGTGGCGGTCACCGAAGAAGATGCCACGCTCATCCGCGACAACTTAAACGGCACAGAACAGACTGAAGTGGTCGACAACGGCGTGGACATCGAGTTCTTCCGTCCACAACGCGACGTTGAACGGGATCCTTACAAAGTCGTCTTCGTGGGCAGCCTCGATTGGCGACCGAACCAAGATGGCGTCCGGCTGATGATCGATCAAGTCTTTCCCAAAGTTCACTTGGCCGAACCGCGCGCGAGTTTGACGATTGTCGGTCGGAACCCACCGGATTGGCTCCGCGAAGCCGCCGCACGAATTTCCGGCGTCCAGGTGTTTGGTACGGTTGCTGACGTCCGCCCATTCCTTGCCACCTGCGGTATGACCGTGGTTCCACTCCGCGTCGGCGGCGGGTCTCGGCTAAAAATCTTGGAGTCGTTAGCGATGGGGACGCCCGTGGTCAGCACGCAAGTGGGTGCGGAGGGATTGAGATTAGAAGCCGGACGACACATCACCGTGACCGAAAATGAAACTGGGCTGGCCGACGCGATTCTCGAAACGATGCACAACCCCGATGCGGCCATTGACCGTGCCGATGAGGGGCAGCGATTCGTTTCCCAAGAATACGAGTGGGGCCCGCTCTCAGAAAAGCTCGAAGAGGTCTGGCGAGTCGCCGTCGAAATGCGTTCCGCCCGCCCCATGGCTTCCGGCGGATGATGGAACAGTATCGAGGGCCGGACTTAAACCGGCGACCTATCGCGCACGAACCAGCTTAGAAATCGACCGGTACCCTCCCAAACTTCAGGAATTTCAGGGGATTCGCCCCATTCGGGCACGGTGGCACGGCGATGGTTATTTCTTCATAGGCCAGAATCCTTTGCTTGCCAAAAATATGTGAAC
>JAYSYJ010000229.1:0-3964 GCA_043727675.1 Fimbriiglobus sp. | reverse complement strand
GAATACGTTCCCCACGTGTGACCGCTGCTGCATGTTCCACAAGGACTCTGGTGCACGCCATGATGGCCAAGTCGACCGCCGCAGCCGAGACCGCCACTACAACCGCTCGATAGTTCGTTGAGTCGTAAGCGACCCGTGGCCGCGTTGCCACCCTGGCGGCCGATGGGGCCGGTGTACTTCAAGTCGGAAGTCCATGGGCCGTAAGGCTCGAAGGGGTAATAGCCTTCGTAGGGGCCGTAGTTGACGAGTGGGCCTTCTTGGTGAATCCGCGAGAATAGGCGGAACCCGACCGAGAATGGGCCAGCGGGTGGGCAGCCGAGGCCCAACCCGTGGAACGGGCCGTTGTAGCCCCCCGACCCGCCACCGTAACCACCGCCGCCGCCATGGTCGAATCTCGGTGGAATCACGCCACCCCCGCAACCACCCGGTGTGTTGCAGCCAGCACCTTGGGCCAGCGCTTGCGACGCGGTGGCCAGTACGAAAGGCAGGGCCAGCATCCCTGCCAAGAGCATCCGTCTCATATCTGCCATCCCTTGATGAACGTGGCCCCACCGCTGCCGACTCCCGACGGCGATCCACGGGCCAGTGCGGTAGCTTGCGCTACAACCGACGGATAGCCAGCGACGTTATCGGACGGAGGCGACGGACGTGCCAGCGGAACCCGTTGGCACCGGCGCAACGGGCAAGAGCATCGGGATCGCTAGAATTGGGATGCGGATGGTGCTGGGTCTGTTCCGACGATGCTCCCGCTTCCGCACAGGCCGAATTTGCTGTACGATCAGATTCTTCCGCCCCAACCCGCAGGCCCTTTCCGATGATTCGATTCTTTGCGTGCCAATTGCTGCTGTTGGTGTCGGCCGGAACACTTTTCGCGGCCGACCCCACGCCGTGGGCAACCTACCGGGGCAACCCGGCGAGAACCGGCAATACCGATGGTCAAGCTGTGCCGGATAAACCGGTCGTTCTTTGGGCCGTGGCTTCGCAAGATCACTTTATCGCAGCACCGGTGCCGGTCGGCGATTCGCTTTACGTCTCAGGTTTTGGTGCCTTCAACCGGCCGACGATTGCACTCTACCCGACGGTCGATGGCAAGAAGCCGCTCTGGTCACGTTCAGCCCCCTATCTCCGACTGGCGTCGGTCTCGTCGGCCGCCGTGTCGGGGAATTCACTCGTCTTCGGCGACGGCCTCCACCAAGATTCCGGGGGTGTACTCCACTGCCTCACCGCCGACACGGGCCGACCCGTTTGGCAACTGCCGATGCCGGGCGACTTGATGCACCTCGAAGGGGCACCGACCATCGCCGAAGGCCGGGTGTACATGGGTGCCGGTGCCGGGGGTGTCATTTGCGTCGAACTCGACAAGGCCACGCTCGACGGTAGAGACGTGACCGCCGCCGAAGTGGCGACGTTGCAGGAAGCCAAGTGGAAAGAATTGCTGGCGAAGTACGAAGCCGACAAGAAGAAAGACCCGGACTTCGCGGTGCCACCGACGGAAGACAGTTTGCTGAAACCGGAGCCGAAGAAAGTCTGGCACAAAGGTGAGAAGAAATGGCACGTCGATGCGCCGGTCTGCGTCGTCGGCGACAAAGTGCTGGTCTGCACGAGTTACCTGGATAAAGAAAAGGTCGGTGAGAAAGCCCTGTACTGCTTGAACGCCAAGACCGGTGAGACACTCTGGACGCGGCCACTCGCATTCAATCCGTGGGGCGGAGCCAGCGTCAGCGGGGGTACGGTTGTGGTATCGGGGAGCAGCGTCGGCTACTACTTCGCGCAGCTCAAAGGGGCCAAGGGAGAACTGGCCGCGTTCAACCTCGCCGATGGTGAACCGAAGTGGAAAAAAGACGTCCCCGGTGGCGTCGTCGGCGCCGTGGCCATTGCGGATGGACTCGCCGTCATCACTGCCACCGATGGGAAAGTTCGCGGCTACGCTTTGAGCGATGGGGATCGCAAATGGATTTACGACACGAAATCGCAAACGTTCGCTCCCGTAGCGATTGCCGGGGGTATCGTCTACATCGGCGATTTGGTTGGGGGCATTCACGCGATCGGGCTAAAAGACGGCTTGCCGAAGTGGAAGCTCGATTTGGGTACCGATGCGGCCGTGAAGGCACCCGGCATGGTCTACGGCGGCGTCACCGTCCACGGTGGCAAGATGTTCGTGGGGACATGCAATCTGGAAGGCCCGAACGCTCGCAAGGGGACTTGCTTGGTTTGCATCGGGGGGAAGTGATATCACTTGTTGGGTACAACGTTTAGGTCGTCTTCGTCCGATCAAGTCTTCGATGTAGGCCGCGTAGTTTTGATTGGATAAAATGGCTTCCAGATGTGAGTCTTTCGTTAACCAATACCTGGAGTGCTCAATGGCATTGGAAGAGTTGGTCCCGTTCGTAAGCCCGGGCCGTAAGATAATTCAGTTTCTTTTGCAGCATTTCCGGTCGGTGAAGATTGCATCTCCATCTTCCGAGACTTTTGTCCATACAGGAGAATTAAAAATCTCGGGTACATATAGATTGGCGTGGGGAGGAGATTTCATATTGTGCCATCGGATTGGACATCGTTATTGGCCGTATGTTACTGTCGATATGAGTGCTCGTGATCGAACGTGGACCGCTAACTTCACAATCCAATCACCAGATAGGACTGCTGATGAGACCCACATTGTGCTGGTAGAATTGGACGCTACCGGGAGACTGCTAGTTGACTATTTCTTAAAGAATGCCGAAAAGATCGACTGGCCGGCAATCGAAATGATAAAGACGCCACCCGGGTTTCATTTGCGGGATCAAATTACCGTCCGCCGGAAGACCACCTAGGTTGTGTGGACACGGATCGGGAGATCTGGGTAAAAGGTGACCTTCCTCTGACGCCAAGGAAGGCCGACTATGCTCCACCGCCATGCGATTTCGGATGCCGATTGGGCCCACATCGAAGACCTCCTCCCTGGCCGTCCCAAGCAACTGGCTTGGATCGGCGGCGACAACCGCTTCTTTGTCGATGCGGTGCTATGGATCGCCCGCACCGGCGACCCCTGGCGTGATCTCCCCAATTGGTTCGGAAAGTTCAATTCAATAAAGTGGAAGTTCTGTATTTGAAGGCAAAAATCTTTTGGTCAAAAGCCGCGGCAACCGTGCCGCAGCTCTGTGTTGCCTTAAGATCCGTTCAGCGGGCTACCGAGCGAGAAACTTCTTCCACCAAGGTAGGATTGCGCCCCTTTTGGCGAGCACCTTCTAGGACATTGTTGATTGCAGCCACCGTTTCCGCTTCTTCGAGAAGCTCGGGCCGAATCATGTCATTTTGGTGGAGCCAGTAGCTCACAGCACACCATGCCCAAAGTGGAGCACCCTCGGTGAGATTGCACTCAGGGGCTGGGAAACTGCCTGGACCCCGCTGGCCTGTCATGTATTGATGGATCAGTTGCCGGCTGCGTCCGATCCTTCGGGCGATCTCAGATGGCGTGACTAGGTTGCATTCGTCGACTCTCCACACTTCGGCTCCGATGTTGGCCTTGCGCACGTCGCGGATGGCGGAGAGTATTGCGTCTTTGAGGGAGGCCGCAGCCCGAGAAAACTCCATGTAGATGTAGCCGTACTGGATGCTCAAAGTCGCATCATCGCAGCCCGCTTCGAAAAGGGCATCCTCGACACTTTGGTTGAGTTCCAACCCGCCGCTCAAGATGAGGGCGAATTCGTACTCGCGTTCACACGTCGTCATCTTCGCAGTCATTTTTCGCCCTTCTCTTTTTGGTTTTATGCCTGAACTTCACAGAAGCAGGAATCGATTCTGCTCCTGATTTGGCGAGCATGGCTCTCAGAGTTTTTTGGCGTGGACCAAACGCTGATGATGCAACCTGCCGGGGTACTCATGGGACAAAACAACCGTCCCCAAGCGTGACCATTCGAAAGGACAACTTTCCAACCCAGCCCCTCCGCGTAGCGGATGGCGTTTTCTATGTGTTTGTTGGAGT
>JAYSYJ010000228.1:0-11966 GCA_043727675.1 Fimbriiglobus sp. | reverse complement strand
GCTCGCGCCAGTCGGCTCGCAGGGTCACGTTTTACACACTTGTATTTGCCCAATTCGATGGCCAGAATCAGGCAGTCGTAGCAAGCCTCCGAAAAAGTGATGTCCTATGGCTGATTACGAATCATTCCTTCGGCGCGAGTTCACGGCTGAGGATGGGTCGTTCCTATCACAACTTCGCTGCGACTTGACTTGGGATCAGGCGGCGTTTTCGCGGCTTGTTTTGGCGATGGAGCAATGTGCGGCAGCCCATGCCGGCCGAGAACATATCGAGCGATGGATCGCGGAGGGGTTTTGGTACTTAGAACAATTCACACAAGATTGGTCGACGCACCCGAGCTTTCCTAGGCCGCATGGCGAAAAATACTACGAGGCTGCCTACAAGCGGCTCCACGATTTGTCCTATTGGCTCTTTGTGGGCGACAGTCCGTACCCCGGTAATGTGACACTGCCCGTTATCTAGCCGATGGCAGTGAAACGGCTTTCCCCGATTTCTAACTTCAGTAGCCCTCCGCTGCTACTGAGCTTAATTGTAAACGGTAGAGGCAAGACGTTTATGACTGAACCGTTCGCAGAACGCTGGAATCGCAAGTGGTCGGCGTGTGGCTACGAGGACGTTGGCATCGAGATGATCGGGTGTGGTTCCGATGTGCTTCCTGATTGCGCCGCACCGAGTCTCAGTTTTGATCGGGCGGCCCGGCCGGCACGAATCTGGACGGTGTTCGGCATTCCGTCCCAGTGGTCGGAGGCCGAGCGCGAGCGGCTGGCCGGGTATGGCATGATCGGCTCCGACGGTGCCGGCAACCCGATCTGCATTGAGGAGGGGTCCGGGCTCGTCGTGTTGCTCGACCACGAGGATCGGTTCCGCAGTCGGCAGTTTGTCAACAGTAGCGTCGGCCAGCTCGCCGATTGCCTGCTGGCATATATGGGTGAGCGACAGCCAGAGCGGTTCCGAGCAGCGGTTCTGTCCATCGACTCCGAGGCACTTGCCGAGGGGTCATTCTGGTGGCACGAGGCCTCTGGGCTGGGCGACAAAGCCATTTAAGGAGATGCAACAGATCACTCAAATTCCTTCAAATCGACGCGGGTTTGGTGCGGTTCGAACGTGCCCTGTTCGGTTTTGCCGCGGAAATAGTCCTTCTGCCAACCCTGTTTCACCGTATCCGGATCGAGGACTTTCAACCCTTCTAGAAAGCCGGACCGGCTCGCTTCCCAGACCTTGTACCGAGCGAGCAACTCGGGTTCGCTGCTTAGCAATACAATCTCCGGTTCCAACCCTTCCAACAGCCCACGCGGAATGGGGACGAGCATGCAGATCGGGTCGCCCTTCTCGAACGTCACCCATTCGTTTGGCCGTGTCAGTTTCCAGTTCATCGTGAATGTGCTGGTCGCCCAGTCGGTTTCCACGATCCCTTCGAGCGGCTGAATTCCGTCTTTGATCCAATTGCTCGGCCCTTTCACCCAAAGGTTCAAACCGGGTGGGGTGCGGAATAAATACGGCAGGCTGAACGTGAGCACCCCAGCCCCGAAGTGACTGACGACCGACGGATCGGCCGGGCCTTCAAACGACACTTCGAGATCGCTCGGGAGCGGGCCGCCGTACCAATAGACGCGGAACGCGGTCGGGCAGGTCAGCATCCAACCGTTCTGGTTGGCAATGTTCAACGGCAGGCAGCGATACGGGAAGCGCTGGGCGGCGTCGCTCATCCAGTCACGCTCCAGCGCCGCCGCGTGCAGCCCCATGTTCGCGGGGACATCGTGGATACGGTAAGCAATGAATGAACGGTCGGAAGGCATCGGGGACAGTCTCGGGTCAGTGCGCTGTGGCTTGTGCTATTTGTTCGAGGTCCAACCCAACAGGACATTTCCCAACTGCATGACAGCTGCAAAATGTCCGGTCGCTGACGGTTCTACTTCAACACGCCGGAGTGTCCTTTGATCTCGGCGATGCTTTCGGCGCGGCCGCCGAGGTGCTTGGCTAAGAATTCTTCTGTGATGGCGAAGAAGTGCAAGCGGTTCTCGGGGCGGGCGAAGCCGTGGCCCTCGTCCGGGTAGACGACGTACTGCACTTCTTTTTTGTTCTTCCGCATCGCTTCGACGATTTGGTCACTCTCGGCTTGCTTCACCCGCGGATCGTTGGCCCCTTGGCCGATCAACAGCGGCTTGACGATCTTATCCGCCTTGCCCAACGGCGAGCGCTCGTTCAAGAAGTCTTTGTCTTTTTCGAGGTCGCCGACGCGGGTCGTGAACATGGCCTTGGCGGGTGCCCAGTACGGCGGAATCGATTTCAACAGCGTGGCAATATTGCTCGGCCCGACGATATCGACACCGCAGGCGAAGTTGTCCGGGGTGAATGTGAGGCCCACCAGTGTGGCGTAGCCGCCGTAGCTGCCACCCATGATGCCAGTGCGTTTCGGGTCGATGCTCCCCTTCTTGGCGAAGACGTCCACCGCATCGAGCAAATCTTGGTGCATCTTCCCGGCCCATTCGCGGTTGCCGGCGTTGAGGAACTTCTTGCCGTAGCCGGTGCTACCGCGGAAGTTCACTTGGATCACGGCGTAGCCACGGTTGGCGAGCATTTGCGTCAACGGGCTGTAGCCCCAGTTGTCCCGCGCCCACGGCCCACCGTGCACGAGCAACACGGCCGGCAACGCTTTGGCTTCCACGCCGAGTGGGTAGGTCACATAACCGCGTACCTTGAGTTTGTCCTTGGCGTCGAATTCGAACGGCTCCATCGAGGCCAGCTTCACCGTTTCAAGCTTGGTACTGCTGGTGAAAAGCTTGTTGGCCTTTTGCGCTTTACGATCCCAGACGTAATACGCTTTGGGGCCGACATCCGAGGTGTACGTCACAATCCAGTACTGGTTGTCGCTCGTCTGACTGCTCACCGCGAAATCGCCCGGGGCCACCTTGGCCAGTGCATTGAAGTCGGCCTTCACAGAGTCGTCGAGCACCTTCCATTCCGAGCGGGCCTTCGTGAACGCCGCCGCGAGTGGGATGCGTTTCTCCTCGTCGATCATCGCACCGGAAATGTCGTATTCCGGATCTTCGGCGATCACATCTTCTTTCCCCGTGGTCACGTCGTGCTTCAGTAAGCGCAGTGCATTGGCGTCGGCATTATGAATGAGCCAGACGGTGTTCGCGTCTTTGCCGAAGCCGGAAATCTGAGCTTGGTCGTCGGCACCGACCGTTTTGATCGTCTTCCATTTACCGTCTTTGTCCTTCACCTTCAGGTCGAAGCCGCCGTCCATCTTGGCGACGGTGATCCCACGCACCTGGAACTCGGCATCGACGGCATAAGCCAGTGCGAGGCCGGGATTCTCGGTGTCGAGTTTGTCCTCGCCGCTGGCCAGTTGGATGCGGTGCATGTCGAATTCGGCTCTGTTCCGCTTGTTCAACCCCACGAGGATTTCGTTCGGATGCTTGCGATCCATCTCGACACCTTGGACACGAACCCCTTTGTACGGTGTCAGGTCGCGCGTCTTGAGGGTCGCAATGTCCGTGGCGAAGAGGTGGTAGTCCTCGTCCCCTTCGGCGTCCTGTTCGTACAGGAGATGTTTGCCATCTTGCGCCCAATAGAAGGTGCGGATGCCACGTTTCGGATCGGCGGTGATGGTTTTGTCGTTGGCTTCTCCGACGGGTGGAATCGTGCTCCGCACCCAAACTTGCAGCACGTTCTTGTCGTCCGGTCGCAAGTAGGCGATGGATTGACCGTCCGGGGAAATTTGCGGTCCAGCTCGGTCGGGGTTGCCGAAGAGCACATCGCGCGGAATCAACGGTGGCAGTTCGGCACGGGCCGACGGTGCGGCGCAGAGTACCGAAAGGAGAACGAAAGCGGTCGCTCGCATAGTAGCCTCTCGCAGTGAACGGAAATGGACGGCGGAGATGCACTCCCGCCGGTGTCAAAGTAATGATTCGCCGGGCCGCTCGCCAGATTTCAACCCCACCACCAAACTGCACCGGCCAATACCAAACCCATCACTGCCAGGGCGCCGGCCAGCACCACCCGCTTCGCCCGTTTCATCGCCTTCGCTTTTTGCGGGACGAACATCGACCACGTACCAAACGCGGCGGCGTTCATTGCCTCGGTCGGTTCCGGTGTCTGCGGAACATCGCGTTGCTGCCACCAGTTGTGGCTCCAGCCGAAGTTCATCAGCAACACCATCGGTCGGCAGAACGATTTCGTCGGGAAGGTATCGAGCTTGTTCACGCTGGCCTCGAAGAACCACCCGGCCCGTTCGAGGAACCGTCCACGTTCGGCACCGGCGACTTGTTTCGCGGCGTATTGAAACACTTCGACCTTGCGCATGTCCTGCGCGGCCCAGGTCTCGGTGGGGTATTGCAACTTCTCCGGCGTGTCCAAAATGGGGCGCTCGTGTTCCGCCATCCAGCGGGCGTAGTGCACCAGCGACTGTCGACCGAAGTCGTAGGCTCGGTCGAGTTCACCGCGTTCGATCTTCACATCCAAGTAGCGGCCGAGGGATTGTAGGAACATGGTGTAAAACCACCGCAATTCCGCATTCAGCAGGTTGAGCGCCGCGAGATTTTGATTCGGATTCACCACCCGGCGGATCAACACTTCGGCGAAGTCGAGGTACTTCCGTTCCCCCGTGAGTCGGAAGCCATCGAGCAGCGCGTTCACCGAATTGGCCGAGGCGCGGCCGGGGCCGTGATAACCCGCTTGGCTATCCGTGGCCAAGCCGGTGAACTCGCGCGACAGATAGCGGAAGACGGTCTTCGATGGGTCTTCGCAGTTCAAAATGTAATCGGCGAGGCCCACGACCGTTTGCCGGTAGCGCGGATCGCCGGTGAGAAAATACGCGATCATCATCCCGGTGGTGTAAACGTGGGATGGAGCCGGACCACCGCCGACCGAATAGGCCTTGAGCAGCTTTTTCGCCGTCTCGTCGTCCATGGCGTCGAGCTTCTCGACGCGGGTGTCTTGCGGGCCACTGCGAATGCGTTTCGGGTAGCTCCGGTGGTTGGCCGTATCGGCGTGGGCATAGTGGTACGTGTGCCAGAACAGCCCGCCGTTGTACGCCGTTTTGTCTCCGGTCGTGTGGTAGATGTCGATGTCGGCCGTGTGGTCGGCGCACTCGATCATTTGGGTGAACCAGCGCGGGTCGGCGCTGCGGAAGAACTGGGCCGCGAAGCCGCCGACGCAGTCGTACTGGTTGTTGTAATGCGATACCATTGGATTGGGGCCACTGTGCCGGACCGCTTCGTGATCGCCGTAGATGTCGCCGAAGTTCCGCCAGCCGTATTCATCGATGACCTCGCGCTTGTGCACGAACGTGTCCGGCCCTTCGATGACCTGATCGACGAGTTTCAGGTAGAGCGCATGCGGGTCGGTCGCCTTCGGTGTCAGGTGCGGCAGCGCTTCGCAGAGGGCGTACCACTCCGGGGAACAGGAGACTTGCAAAGGGGATCGTGCCCAGATGAGCGGTTGATCGGTGATCCCGGACTCGCCGAAGGCGACGGTGAAGGTGTGGGTCTTGCTTTCGCCGCCTTGGAGTTCGACCGATTGACCGGTGAGGCCTTCGTCGAGTAATTGAAGGGTGATTTCTGGGACGGGATCACCGGGGTTCCGCAGACTCTTATCCTTGGCTTGAATGCCGATCGGGAAATTCTCCCAGAAGCACGGCATCGCAATTCCAATATCAGCACTCAAAACAATCGGCGTGGCCTGTAGCCCGGTTTCTTCATTCAATCGGTACCCGCGAAACGGCATCGACACTTTGCGATCTTTGTCGAGGTGAATCTCGCTTTGCCAATTCTCGCCTCCGCTGGAGGCTTGATAAAGTTCGATGGCATTCGCATTGTGAAATGGCGCCTTGCGCTCGGCGGAAATCCGAAAAGGTGGTTTCGTGGAAATCGTCACTTGCAAACCACGGACGAAAATCGAGCCCTCGTTCCCGAGATCCCAATTGCCACCGGGGTGTCCCGCAGCGAAAGGATTGGTGATGGTGAGTTGCACGCGGACGGCATTGGCGCTCGGCAAGTCGTCCCGGAACCCGGTGACTACGATTTCGGAATGGCCACGATATTGAAATGGCGTCCGGATTCGGACGTCCGCTTCTCCGATCGTCTCGGGCAACACGAACAAATCGCTGGATTCCAATTCATCGAGCTGTATGTGAATTGGCAGGGCAGACCTCACCCCCCGGCCCCCTCTCCGAAGTGGCGAGGGGGAGTCGCTCACCACCAACCGGTACCCCGTTGCCCCGTTGCCCTTGGTGCTCAGCAACGTATCGCACAGCACCCAGCGAATACTGCCGTCCGGCCAGCGTTCGAGCACTTCCGTTTGCAGCGGCACGTCCCCATCTGGCCCGGTGCAGGCCAGATGATCCGCGTCGCGAAGAACCCCCCGTGGCCAGGGGACACCGACCGTCACCGGTTCGCCACGGCGTTCGCACGGTTCCTCACTCCAACCTTTCAATTCGACTTCAACCGGCATACCACCGTCTCCCAGGATCAACAGGAAATCGACTATTGCACCGACTGCATCAACATACCGCTCGCAAGCGGAACGGAGTTCCTTTCTTAGTACACTGTCACCATGCGTACCATCGATATCATCCGCTCGGCACTCGGGGGCCTTTGGCGGCAAAAAGCGCGCACGGCACTCACGCTGTTGGGCGTGGCCGTCGGGTCGTGCGCACTGGCATTCAGCTTGTCCCTCGGTTTGGGCCTGCGCTCGCTCATCGACAATCAGTTCCGTTCGCGCGACGATTTCTGGTGGGTCACCGTCTATCCGGCCAATCGTGGCCAAGCGACCATCAACGAACGTGATATTCCGCCGGTGAAGATCGAGGTGAAAGGCGAAATGCCCGAAGATCGGCGGCATCGCCTACGCGGACGATTGATCCGCGATTACCGCCAAAATCACTCGTCCCCCGACATCAAATTGATCACGCCCGAGCGCGTCGCACTCTTGAAAGCCTTGCCCGACGTGGAAGAAGTGCGGATCTTCCGGACTCGGTTTGGCGAGATCGGTCTCGGGGATCGTTTGACGGAAGGACAAACTTATGCGGGCCGGCTCGACACCTTCAAGCCGGCTCTGGACGACCGAATCATTCGGGGCCGAATCGCCAACGCGGCGGACGAAGTGAACGTCACCGAACTGCTTTTGTACCAGTTGGGAGTGCAGACAGAAGCCGAAATCGATGGTGCTGTTGGGAAGACGGTCCGCGTCACCTTGGGCAAATCCGAGTTCCAGAATGCCGGGGCACTCGCCAGCCTGCTGACTCCTGGCCGTGGCGAAATCAACGATGAAATCACCCGCAGTCAGTCGCACACGCTCATGAAGATCGCTGATCAGCTCCCGCAAAAGATCGACCACTTCGATCTCACGCCAGCGGAGAAAGCGCTTGTGAAACTCGTGATGAATCGCAAGCGCAGTACCGCCGCCGTACCCGAACCCATCGAGTTGTCCGCCGTGGCGGAGTTCCGAATTGTCGGTGTCCTGCGGGAAACCTCACCGGACGAGGAAGTGTTCGATCCGCTCAATTCCCACACGATGGTCGCCAATCAGATGCGGCTGTTTCTCACCACCGACGGTGGCGAAATTTTGTTCGGCCAATTCCCCGAACTCGCCACGTTCGGCCAGACCCATGCCGATGTGAAAGTCCGACCGGGCGGCGATCTCCCGGCGGTGGTCGACGGCATCAAAGCCGACGGCATGGATTGCTATTCCAGCTTGAAGTTTTACCAATCGGTGAAGCGCGAAGTGACGCTGATCTCGGCGGGGTTGAACCTGTTCGCACTCATTTCGCTGCTGGTGGCGGCCATCGGTATCACCAACACACTCTTCACGAGCGTGTTGGAGCGAACCCGCGAGATCGGAATCTGGAAATCGTTGGGTGCCCGCGACTCGCAAATCTTGCTGATGTTCTTGTCGGAAGGGATGGCACTCGGGTTCCTCGGTGGTGGCCTGGGGCTGTTGCTCGGTTGGATTCTGTCGATTCCCGGCGACGGCTTCGTCCGACGACTCATCCAGCAACAGTCGGTGGAACCGATTCAAAGCAGCACCGTTTTCGAGTTCCCGCTCTGGCTCTGCTTGGGCACAGTCGGCTTTGCAGTATTGATCACAACCGGGGCGGCGCTCTATCCGGCACGGCGGGCATCGCGGGTGCAACCGGTCGAAGCCCTCCGCTACGAGTAATCGGCCCGGGCCACCCTACCCCAGCGCGACCGCTACCACCGCGCTCCCATCCGGGCGAACTCGACCCTTTTCGATTGACAGGCCTACCATCCCATTTAAACTTGGTGGTATGGCTATAGTACCTAGAGACCCACGTCGTCTGGCTACCCCGCATCGAATGAGGAGACACCATGGCTCGCAGTAAACCCAACCCCAGTGGAGGTGGCGAAGGGAAAACTCCCTTGATCATCGCCCTGGTGTTTTTCGTGTTGGCGACCATCGTGGCCGGTGTCCTCGCGTTCACCTATCAAGGTGATCTCGATGCGGTGAAAAAAGAATCGGACACCGCTAAGGAAGAATCGAAAACGGCCCGTGCGGAACTTTCGAAAGAGCAAGGTCGCGCGCGCCTCTACCAGGTCATTTTGGGAATCGGCACCGAAGACGACCGTCCGAAGCTTGCGGCCGCGGCCGAAAAAGACGCGCTCCGAGAAGAACACGCCAAGATTATGGGGTTGCTCAACGCCAAACTCCAGACGGCCATTGAAGCGGAGAAGACGGTGTACGTCGGGAGTGGCGGTGTAACATTGAAGCCCGCAGAACTCTTTTCATGGCCTTGGCCAGCCAACGGTGAGATGCTCGCCGCCCCGTCCCCAGGCCCCATCATGGCGACCATGGTGAAGCTCCGCGCCGAACGCGAAATAGCCATGCGGAAGCTTCTCGGTGAGCAGAAGACAGTCACTTTGCTGGATACCGATCTGAAAACGGCCAAAGATCTGTACGACACGGAACGCGCCAAACTCACGAAAGCCACGGCGGATATTCCCAAGCAACTCGACGCTATCCGCCAAACCTTGGCCAAAGATCTCGAAGCCAAAAAAGCGGAGTTCGTCAAAGCCGGCGAAGAGTATCGGCCCAACCTCGCCAAAGCGCGAAACGATTACGATTTGTCCGTCCAGACGAACAACGAAATCAATTCGAAGTTGAAGGGGATTCAAGAACAGCTCGAAAAGGAGTTGTCAAAACAAGCGGACAAAGACGATCCGAACGCGTTCGACAATCCCAAAGGCGATATCACGGCGGTGTTCCTGTCGCAAAACATTGTGGAAATCAATCTCGGCTCGGCCGACAACGTGAAACCGGGCCTGACGTTCAACGTCATGCCACGGGAGGTGAAGGATCGGGGCTTCGAATCGCGGAAACGGAAAATCATCGAGGATGGCCGCTCCGTGGAACGGGTCGTGCCCAAAGCGAAGATCGAAGTGATCGAAGTGATCGGGCCGTATCTCAGCCGGGCCCGCGTGACCGAAACCGCCGAGGCCCTTCGTGAACCGATCCTCAAAACCGATCTCTTGTACAACTCCGCGTGGCGGAAGGGGAGCGTCGATCACGTCGTCCTTTACGGCATCTTCGATATCGACGGCGACGGTTCGGACGACATCAAAACCGTCGCCCGCCAGCTCAACAAAATGGGCATCGTGGTCGATGGCTATTACGACCTTTCCAGTCGCAAGTGGATCGGTGGCGGGCCGACCGAGCGAACCACGTTTGCGGTCGAAGGTGCTATCCCATCCGTGACCGCTGGCGATTTGCTCGTCAAAGAAAAGGGCGACCTGATCAACGGCATCAGCGCCGCCCGCGATGAGGCCAAGAAAAAGGGAAACAAGGTCGTTCGCTACCGCGATTTCTTCCCGAGCATCGGCTACGCGGTGAAGTTCGATGTCAACGAAGAGACGATCAACCAAGCGGCCGGGAAGTACCTCCGGACGAACGTCGCCCCGGTCGAAGACATGCCGAAGTAGTCCACGAACTTTGACTAGCGCGAGCCGGCCTGTTCCAGGCCGGCTCTTCGCGTCGATGAGTGCCGGTCGTACAATTTCCTTTCAGTTTCCTCCAATGATTCAGGCGGCGATCATGCTCGGGCGGTTCTTCGCAAAAATCAAAAAGGGACTCACCAAGACTCGCTCCGTCTTTTCCGGGGTCGTCGGGCTTTTCACGGGTGCCTACCGCGTCGATTCCGTCTTCCTCAACAAACTCGAAGAGCAACTGCTCCTCGCGGATGTCGGCCTCGGGGCGACCTCGCAAATCGTCGAGAAGGTTCGCCAAGGTTACCTCGACCGCGAGGTCGGCGAAGACGTCAAACTCTTCGTTCGCCAGCAACTCCGCGAACAGCTCCTCGATCCGGCCGAGGGGTTGGCGTTCGTCCCGGGCGGGGTCACCGTTATCATGATCGCCGGCGTCAACGGCTCTGGCAAAACCACGTCGATCGCCAAGCTGGCACTCCGCTTCAAAAACGACGGCAAAAAGGTGCTCGTGGCCGCCTGCGATACCTTTCGGGCGGCCGCGGTGGAACAACTCACAATCTGGGCCGACCGCATCGGCGTCGACATCGTGAAACAGCAGCAAGGCTCCGACCCGGCCGCCGTCGCCCACGATGCCTGCGAGCGTGCCAAGGCCCGGCAGTACGACGTGCTCATCGTCGACACCGCCGGCCGACTGCACACCCAGACGAACCTGATGCGGGAACTGGAAAAGATCCACCGCATCGTCAGCAAGCAGATCCCCGGCGCCCCCCACGAAGTGCTCCTCGTGCTCGACGCCACCACCGGCCAGAACGCCATCACCCAGGCCGAGCAGTTCACCAAGACCGTGAAATGCACCGGCTTGATCCTGACGAAACTGGACGGCACCGCCAAAGGTGGGGCCGTCTTCGGCATCAAATCGAAGGTCGGCCTCCCCGTGAAGTTCATCGGCGTCGGCGAACAGATGGAAGATTTGGAACCGTTCAACGCCGACGAATTCGTCGCGGCGCTGTTCGAGGAGTGATCCGGGAGGTTTAGCGATGACGGAAGAAGAGTGGCTGACGGCGAGCGATCCGGCGGCGATGCTGGAGTTCATACGAGCGAAGACAAGCGATCGAAAATTGCGGCTATTCGCATGTGCGTGCTGCCGCAATATTTGGCATCTTATGAAGTTCGAGAATAGCCGAATCGCAATCGATATCGCGGAGCGATTTGCAGAAGGCGGCGCTCTCGAAGTCGAGTTGCAATTGGCGAGACGAGCCGCCAACGTATTAAAGACAGATGGTTTGGGAGGAACGACCACCTTTCCAGCTTCTCGCGCAGCTTTCGGATGTACCAATCGGAACGCTTATTATGCGGCACGGGAGGCGAGTAGCCTTTCGATGTCTGCTGGAAATCTTGCGACGGAAAAACGAGAGCAGCTGAGACTTATTCATTGCATATTTAGCCTTCCAATCGTCGCCGATCCCGCTTGGCTCACGGACACCGTCCAATCCATCGCAACCGCCATCTACCGGGATCGCGCCTTCGACCGGCTGCCGATCCTCGCGGATGCTTTTGAAGAAGCCGGGTGCACGAACGCCGATGTGCTGCTCCACTGCCGGAAACCGGCGGAGCATGTCCGGGGGTGTTGGGTCGTCGATTTGGTATTGGGGAAGCAGTAAATTTCACCACGGCGGAGCGTTGGAGTTCAATCTTTAGGTTGTTGCCCGACAGCACGGAAAGTCGGGCCGAGTCTTCGAGGCACGACATCTGACAAATGCACGTCGGGCTTCGAAGACTCGGCCCGACGAAGACAACCTCAAGGTTGAACTCCAACGCGCCGCAGCACCATTTTCACCCACAGCTACTTCGGCCTGCTACTATGTTGCCATGAACCTCCTCGCCACACTTGCGGAACTCGGTGCCGACCCGCAGACGCCCGTCGACCTGGCGGAGTTGAACTTCCAATTCGCCCTCGGCGTCGATGACTCCGAACTCGACTGGCCCATCTATTTGTCGAAACTCGACGACCTCGCCGAAGAACT
>JAYSYJ010000227.1:0-12027 GCA_043727675.1 Fimbriiglobus sp. | reverse complement strand
CCGTGCCGGCCGGGATCCGGTTGAAAGCCGACGATGCGGGTCTCGTCTGGGAACGCGAGCAAATCGTCTTGGCCAAAGTGTTGAAGATCGAGAAGCATCCGGATGCTGACAAACTCAAGCTCGTCACCGTGGACTACGGCCAAGCGGAGCCGAAGACCGTGGTCACCGGGGCACCGAATATTGCCGCCGGTGAATCGGGTATGAAAGTGATTCTCGGTCTGCGTGGCTGCCGCTATTTCACGAGCGATAAAGACGGCAAGAAAACCACCGTCACCCTCGAACCGAAAGCACTCCGTGGCATCATGAACGATGCCATGTGCATGTCGAACTTCGAACTCGGTATCGCCGACGATCACGATGGCATCATCTTGCTCGACGACCAAGATCCCCCTCCGGGTACCCCGATTCAAGACGTCCTCGGCGACATCGTCATCGAACTCGACGTCCTGCCAAACATGGCCCGTTGCTTAGCGATGCTCGGGGTGGCCCGCGAAGTGGCGGCCCTGACCGGTGCCCAAGTTTGCGAACCGTCGCTGGTGGTACCGACGATCGCCGAATCGGCCTTCGGCCAAGTGACTGTGGTCATCGAGAACCCGAAACTCTGCTCTCGCTACAGTGCCACGTTGCTGAGGAATGCCTCGACCGGTTCGGCACCACGGTGGATGCGGTCACGCTTGCTCGCGTCCGGGATGCGGCCTATCAGCGCGGTCGTCGATATTACGAATTACGTGATGCTCGAATTCGGGCAGCCACTTCACGCCTTCGATTTCGACGTTCTGGTGCAGCGTGCCGGTGGCCAGCCGCCGAGCATCTGCGTTCGCAGTGCCAAGCCCGGCGAGAAACTGACGACACTCGACAAAGTGGAACGCACACTCGGGCCAGACAATTTGGTGATTGCCGACGGCGTGGGGCCGATTGCTTTAGCCGGGGTGATGGGTGGCCTCGACACCGAAGTGACGGCGACGACCAAGATGATCCTGCTCGAAAGCGCCGCGTTCGATTTCGTCAGCGTACGCAAGACCGCCCGGCAGTTCAATTTGTTCAGCGAAGCGAGTACCCGTTTCAGCAAAGGTGTTCCCGCGGCACTCGTACCACTGGCAGCAGCACGGGCCGCACAACTGTTGCAAAAACATGCGGGAGCCGAGGTGCTAACTGGCACCGTGGAGCAATATCCGACGCCGCAAGTTTTGGTGCCGATTGAACTGAACCGTTCGGAAATCAGCCGGTTGCTCGGCTTCGACATCCCCGATGGGCAAGTCGAACGCATTCTCTTGGCTCTGGAATTTCAGCTCGAACCGACACTCTGGGGCTGGAAGATCACACCACCCGCCACACGACTCGATTTGCAATCGGGGCCGGCGGATTTGATCGAAGAGTTGGCACGCGTCTCGGGGTACGACCAACTCCCGGAACGATTGCTGGCGACCGAAATGCCGATGCCCGTGGGCAACCGACGGCTGAATCTCGAACAGACACTCCAAGATCGCTTGGCCGATTTCGGTCTGACCGAGTGCATCACGTATTCGTTCACCAGCATCGATGCCGAACGCAAACTCGACCCGAGCGCGGCCCCCGTAGCCGACTACGTGACCTTGCTCAACCCGATTTCCCCGGAACGTTCCGTCCTGCGGCGCTCGCTGTTGCCGGGATTGCTCGAAGTCGCGGTTCGTAATTTGGCGTCGGCCGAAAGTGTGGCTCTGTTCGAGCTGGGATCCGTGTTCTTGCCCGATTCGACGAACCTCCCCAAAGAACCCCAACGACTCGCGATTGTGCTCAGTGGGCGTCGGACTGCCACCGCTTGGGACGACGCTTCCGCCAATGTGCCCGCCGCATTCGACTTCTATGATCTGAAAGGTATCCTCGTCCGTCTGGGCACTGAACTGCATTTGCCACCGTTGACATTCGAACCCACAAAGTTGGTGCCTCACTTGCACCCCGGCCGTGCAGCTACGATTCTGTTGAATGGCAAACCGATTGCGACCTTCGGGGAACTACATCCCAATGTCGCCCGAGCATTCGGACTGGTAGATCGGTCGGTTCTCGTCGCCGACATTGATGCGGAAGCACTTTTGGCTGCCGTACCCCAACAATATGCCTACCGACCGTTCAACACCTTGCCCGCTGCCAAACGGGATGTCGCGGTAATCGTTCCCGAAGAATTACCGATGGATCGAGTGCTCGCAGAATTGCAAGCGGCCGGGGGCGAACTGTTGACGAGTGCGGAGTTGTTCGACGTCTACCGTGGCGACAGTATTCCTGCCGGGACGAAGAGCCTCGCCTTCGCGTTGACGTACCAGCCCAAGGAAAAGACACTCACCGATAAAGAGATTGATAAGGCGCATCAAAAGATCGAGAGCCGACTGGTGCACGTGTTGAAAGCGCAGATCCGCGGGAAGTGATGTTGAATTAAAAACGAAGGCGAACCGCAGGCGGCATGGAGGGGGGAATCTCCAATCCGGCATCTACGGTTCGCGCTTCCATTCGGCGCGTCGGGGGCCGCACCGAATGTACCGAGATCAATTCGGGGTTGTGTCTTCCGCCTTGTTCGACTTGCTCATCTTGCGTTTCACAGCCGCGGCACCCAGTACGCTCAAACCGATCAAGCCCGAAATGAGTGTCATCGGTTCCGGCACTTCACTCGGTTTAACCGGAATGCAGTTGCACGGTGGTGGCTTCGGAATTTCTTTGGGAATCACCACCGGCGGTGGCACCGGTGGTACCACGATCACCGGCGGTGGCGACACCGGGATGATTGGAGAGGGTGGGGAGACCGTCACCACTTCAGAGCCTGTCGGCACCGGAGGGAAGAAGGCCAATGCTTCTGACGATAGTACCGTGAAGGCGGCGCATCCGAATGCAGCTGCCGGTACAATTTTGAATAATTTGGTCATCATAACAACCTCGATCCCGTCTTGGGCCGGTGGGAAATCATTTCCGTACCCAGAGTATCGGCGAACGAAGCAGAGCGGTTGAGGGGATTTGGGTCGATCTTCCCGAATTTACCCGAAGCCCGGAAAGTCCGCCTCTTCGCTACATCTTGCCGGACACGCATAAACCCATTTTCGTGCAAGATCCGCACAACGATCCTTACCGGAGCGGGTTTTCAAGTTGACGGGCCATCGGGCGGGGTTCCCTTGGATTGCTGGCCACGAGCGGGCCGAATTTCCTTCTTAGAAGACAAGGAGCGTCTCCCATCCGGTGCTTTCACCATACCGGAGCGCGTCAGGTCAGGAGGATTTCACATGCGCTTGCGAACCGCAGGTGTCGGCTTTGTTCTCGCACTCTCGGCACCCCCCCTACTCGCTCAGAGTCCGCCGGCCGCCACGTTGGGTCAATTGCGTCCGGTTGAAGATCCGACGACCACCACGGCTCGGGGTCAGTACTCCGACCCGCGTCTGCCGGCGGTTCGCACTCCCTTGCGGAACCAAACTCCTCCGGGCACCGTAGCGCCTGCTCCTGGATCCGTCGGAACACCCAAACCGATTCCAAACCCCATGGTGACGGAGTTCCGCGATTCGAGCGGTCAACTTCTCCCGATGGGTCAGCCGATTCCAATGGGCCAACCCATCCCGATGGGTCAGCCGATTCCGCTGGCGAGTACTGGCGGCACCTTTGGCCCGCCCGCACTCACGTCCAACCCGGCTTGCCCAGTGGGGCCGTTGAATGCCGGAACGTGCGCTCCTAGTATTGGCTCGCTCGGCATGGAAGATCCGTATTTGGGCGGGTACGGTGCGAATGCACTGTTCCCACGTTTGCGTAATGCGGTCTTCGGTGGCCCGGGTGATGGTCGATTCACATTGGGGGCCGAATACCTGCTCTGGTTCTCCCGTGCTCAAGTCGCCCCGACGTTATTCACCACTAGCAGTCCGCAATTCAACGGCATTCAAGGTCAGGGTGACACTCGGACGCTCTTCGGCAATCAAGTCATCGGTAATACTCACCAGAGTGGTGGACGCTTCACGGCGTCATACCTGTTCCCCAATCGGAATTGGGGAATCGATGGCAGTGTCTTCTTCCTCGGCAACAGCAACGGCAGTTACTCTTTGAATTCGTCGACCGATTCACTGATTGCCCGGCCGTTCGTTAACATCAATACGGGTCAAAACTTTTCACAGTTGACTGCCTTCCCCGGCCTCTCCACCGGGTCAGCCCGGATCGACTTCGATACGAACATCTGGGGGGCCGAAGTGAATGCCCGCCGGGCGTTGCTCTGTTGCCCGACCCCCTGTTCCCGGCTCGACCTCCTCGTCGGGTTCAAGAATTTGAACGTGTCGGAATCGTTGAACATCACCGAGAGTTTTGCCCGCACCCCGAATTCGCCGACGTCCATTGGCGTCCCGAATGCAATCTCCGGAACCGTGGAAGACCGCTTCCGCACCGAAAACCATTTTTACGGTGTCAACGTCGGCATGCAGGGTGAGATCCAGCGCGGGCGTTGGTACCTAAACGGGAAAGCGGCCGTGGCACTTGGCCAAATTCAACAGCAAGTGACCATCGCGGGTGCACAGACCATTCTCACCGATGTCGGCATCAGTCGTTCGACTGGCGGACTATTGGCTCTGCCCGGAGCCAACATCGGGAGTTATTCGCAATCGAAGTTTGGCGTGCTCCCCGAAGCGGGCCTGACGCTCGGAGTGAATTTGACACCGCATCTCCGCGTCGGCGTCGGCTACAACATCATGTACATCAACAGCATTGTCCGGCCGTCCGGCCAGATCGATACGGGTTTAGACGTGACCCGGATCCCGAACTTTCCGCTCGACCCCAGCCCGAACCGGTCGTCCATCGTGCGTCCCAGTGCTCTGCCCTTACGAGACACCGACTTCTTCGTTCAGGGCTTGAGTTTCCAACTCCAATGGACTTGGTAATCAGAATCGCAATAGGCCAGGCAATTTTGCCTGGCCTACGTTTGCAGACAAAGAAATGTCAATTGCTGAAGCGGAAGTGCAGCACATCGCCATCTTGCACCGCGTACTCTTTACCTTCGAGGCGGAACTTGCCGGCCTTCTTCGCCCCCTGTTCCCCTTCTCCGACCAAGTAATCGTCGTACGCGACTGTTTCGGCGCGAATGAATCCCTGCTCGAAATCGCTGTGAATCACCCCGGCGGCCGCCGGGGCTAACGTTCCCGCTGTGATCGTCCACGCGCGAGTTTCTTTCGGGCCGACGGTAAAGTATGTCACGAGTTCGAGGAGTTCGTAACCCGCCTTCACGATGCGGGAGAGACCCGTCTCCGCTAAGCCGAGTGAACTGAGAAACTCTTGCTTCTCTTCGTCGGTGCCGAGCATCGAAATTTCCTGTTCGATACGAGCCGAGATCACCACCGAAGTGGCCCCCCGTTTAGTGGCCATTTCTTCGACACTCTTGGAATACGCGTTCCCCGTCGCGGCACTGGCCTCATCGACGTTGCAAACAAACAGGATCGGCTTGGTCGTCAACAGTTGAAGGGCATCGAGGATTTTCTTTTCGCGGGCATCGCGGACATCGGCGCCGCGTGCCGGCTTGCCATCCGAGAGGAGCTTGAACGCCCGCTCCAAGATCACCGCTTGTTCGGCCGCTTCGATGTCGCCCATCTTCCCCTTCTTCTGCATCGTGTTGAGTCGCTTTTCCGAGCTTTCGAGATCGGCGATGAGCAGTTCCGTTTCGACAATCTCCGCGTCGCGCAACGGATCGACGCCATTGTCCCCGTGGATGATGATGTCGCCGTCGTCGAAGCAACGCAGCACGTACAGGATCGCGTCGACCTCGCGGATGTGCGACAGGAACTTATTCCCCATCCCTTCGTTTTTGCTCGCCCCTTTGACGAGGCCGGCAATGTCCACGAACTCCAGTTGGGTCGGGATGATGGTCGCCGAACCAGCAATGGCCGCGAGCTTCTGCAACCGCTCGTCCGGCACGCCGACGCGGCCGACGTTTGGCTCGATGGTGCAGAATGGATAGTTTGCGGCCTGGGCCTGCATCGTCGAAAGCAACGCATTGAAGAGGGTCGATTTGCCGACGTTCGGCAGACCCACGATACCGCATTTGAAACCCATCGGAAATTCCTTGACCGTGCCGGCGAGAGTAACTTGCAATCAGGTTACGGAAGCCGTTGAAGACGACAAATCAGCACTGGAATTGAAAATCCCGAGTCGCTCCACCAAACTCTCCAATTCGCTCCTCAAAAAAGCGAAGCTCGGGGCGATGAAGAATTCGGTTTGCATGTGCGACGGATCGTAGTCTTGCCTAATCACATCGTCCGTGATGAACGGGCGACGGCGTGCAGCCGTACCGAACAATGAATGCGGAATCTCGCCGAAACTCGATAAAATCCCAGCGCCGAAAACCTTCACATCGCCGTGTTCTTCGATCAAGCCGAACTCGATGCTGAACCAACTGAACCTCTTCAAAAGCAGCACATGTTCGCCGTTGGGCGTCGTTGCGGCCGCTTTCCCAATCAGGGTGAGCAACTCGGCGTAATCGCGATTCATCAGCGGCGGAACATGCCCGAGGCAGTCGTGAATCATGTCGGGTTCGGGCGTGAATTCCGGGTGTGAGCCGTGCCGGAGAAACTGGGTGACCGGAAAGCCACGCTCGGCAATCGACTCGTAAAAGATTCGGTAAGGCAAAGCACCTTCGGCCGGGACGAAGTGCATATTCGTTTCGCGTAGCACCCGCTCGCCGAGAGTGCGCAACTGCGGAATCTCGTCGGCGGTGATCGCCAGTGTTCGTTTCGCCTTCAGGTAGATTTCACTGGCATACTTCACGTGCAATTCATCGAGTTGGGGCGAGATCTCACGCCAGATCTTCGTTTCGTCATCGGTGTAGTCGATCAGCGGGGGTGGTTGCCGAGTCAAACGATGGTGCCGGGTGATGTCGAACAAGAATTGACGACGGGCGATGTATGCCTTATCGCCAAGGCCGGGGTGATCCGGTTCAAGTTCGAACTCGGCCGTGTCAGCTGGAGCCACCATGCTACTGGCATCGATAACGGCACCGTACTCGACAAGGCTAGCTGGCACTTTCATCGGGAGACTCCTGGCTGGAACAATCTTTGTTGGAGTTCAACCTTCAGGTTGTCTTAATCGGGCCAAGACGACTGTGAGGTTAGTCCTCGGAGACTCAGCCCGACTGTACCATTCGATCCCTGGTAACATGCCAAGATAAACTGAAGATCGAACTCCAACGATGACATTTAATCCATTTTAGCGACGACATCCATTCCCTATAATCCCATTTTAGCATGACCCGCCGGCGTGGAGAATTCGATGAGTGCTTGGCAACGAACCCAAACCTGTGGCGATCTCCGCGAGGCGAACCTCGGGCAGACCGTCACACTCAACGGCTGGGTTCTCACGACTCGCAACTTCGGCAACCAAGTCTTTATCGATCTCCGCGACCGTTACGGACTCACGCAAGTCGTCTTCGAAGCGGACCAAGCCGAACTGTTCGCGGCAGCCAATAAACTCGGCCGCGAATACTGCGTCAGCATCACGGGGCTGGTGCGCAACCGCATTGCCGGCAAAGAGCGGGCCGACATCGCAACCGGACAGATCGAACTTCAAGCCCATTCTCTGATCGTCCTCAACGATTGCCCGTCGATGCCGTTCAGCGTCACCGAATTCATCGACGAAGACTTGGCCAACGAAGAGTTGCGCTTGCAATACCGCTACCTCGACTTGCGCCGGCGCTCGCTCCAAAAAGTGCTTGTCCTCCGGCACCGCCTCTGCAAAGTCATCCGCGACTTTTTCGATGCTCGGAACTTTCTCGAAGTCGAGACGCCGTTACTCGGCAAGAGCACCCCGGAAGGTGCCCGAGATTATTTGGTGCCGAGCCGAATCTATCACGGCGAATTCTTCGCGCTGCCGCAATCTCCGCAGTTGTACAAACAGCTTCTGATGGTCTCAGGGTACGACCGCTATTTCCAAATTGCCCGCTGCCTGCGCGACGAAGATTTGCGTTCCGATCGCCAGCCTGAGTTCACCCAACTCGACGTGGAAATGTCGTTCGTCGAACGCGAGGACATTTTGGAACTGATGGAGGCCCTCGCGGTTGAAGTCTTCGATAAAGTCTTGGGCCTGACGATCCCCGCTAAGTTCCCGCGTTTAGGCTATGCCGAAGCGATGCTGAAGTACGGCAGTGACAAACCCGACCTGCGTTTCGGCCTCGAAATTGTGGATGTTTCGGACATCGCCGCCGAGTCCGACTTCGGCGTTTTCAAGAACGCCCTTGCCGCCGGAGCGATGGTGCGGGCCATCAACGTGAAAGGCGTGGCCGACAAATACAGCAACACGCAGTTGAAGCCGGGCGGGGAGATCGCCAAGGTCGCCGAGACGTTCAAGGCGAAGGGTGTCGCCAGCATGAAATACGAAGGTGACAAGTTCACCGGCACCATCGAAAAGTTCTTCCCAGACATCGTGAAGGCGAAACTGAAGGAACGCCTCGGGGTCGAATCGAACGACTTGCTCTTGTTCGTTGCGGACGAGGAAGCGATCGTCTGCGATGCTCTCGGTGCGATCCGCAGTCACCTCGGGGCGAGTCTGAAATTGTTCCGCAACTGGTGGGATGAAAAAGCGGAACACGACAAAGCCGAAGCGGCCGCGGCCAAGAAAGAGAAGCGCTCCGCGAAGCCGTTCGTGCTCCGGGCCAACCACTTCAATTTTCTGTGGGTGCTCGATTTCCCGATGTTCGCCTACGACCCCGCCGAGAAACGGCATGTAGCGATCCACCATCCGTTCACGGCGCCGATGGATTCCGACCTCGACTCGCTCGAAACGGAACCGGGCAAGGCCCGCGCTAAAGCATACGACTTGGTGCTCAATGGTTACGAAGTCGGCGGTGGCAGTATCCGGATTCACCGCCAAGATGTGCAGGCCCGCGTCTTCAAGATGCTGGGCATGGAGGCTGAGGAAGCGAAGGCCCGCTTCGGCTTCCTGCTCGACGCTCTTGCCAGCGGTGCCCCGCCCCACGGTGGTATTGCATTGGGCCTCGACCGCTGGTGCATGATATTGGCAGGTACGACGAACATCCGCGATGTCATCGCCTTCCCGAAGAACAAACAAGCCCGCGATTTGATGACCGGTGCCCCGGCGATTGTCGAAGCCCGGCAACTAAAAGATTTAGGGTTGAAGGAGTGATCAACGTCGCCGGTCAGCGGGTCAGGTTTTTCTCGATCCAACTCGGGCCGGACGACACCTCGAAACCGGATTGCACGACGCTGTTCCACTTGGCCGGATCGGCCGGGAGATTCTTTCCGGTCAGTTCGACCAATCCTTCGTGGGCCCGACTGGCAAGTACCACATCTTTGCCCGTTTCGGCTTGAAGGACTTGCGTCAGAGCCACCACCGCCGGTTTTTGACGCATTTGGCCGAGACCACGCACGGCCGCGACGCGGACTTCCCGATCGTCAAACTTATCCGTGGTGGATTTCCCTTCACCCACGGCGACCTTTGCCAAAAATGCGACCGCTTCCGGACTATTTGATTGAGACAGTGCCGTCACGGAACGCTGGCGGATGGTCGTGGTCAACTCGGGTTGGAAGCCGACGGGCCCAGTCAGACCGAGCAAGTCGTTGACGCCTTTCGGATCCAATAACCCAGCCGGTTCCACTCCGGGTTCGGCCGCGGAAAGCACCGTTCCACCGGGAATTCCTTCGGCCTTCTGATAAGCCACGATTAACACCTGGACGGCACGTGGATCGCGGAATCGGCCGAGCGCATCAATCGCGGCGGTTCGTACCACCGGACTCGGATCAGCCGTGGCGGCTTGGGCCAAAATCGTCAACATTTCGTTCTGGACGTCTGCACTCCCGCCATTCGCAGCTGGTTCTTTGAGTTTACGCATGGCCATCGCCCGCTCACCGCCGCCGACTTTCGTCCGCAGTACGGCCATCGGTTCTTCGCTCTTGAACAAGCTCATCGGGTCTTTGCGAGTTTTGCGACTACTCACCGTGTCCCAGGTGCTGGCGCAGCCCGTGAAGGTAAAAACCGATAGTGCAACGAAGAGCAGTGCGAAGCGTGTCACGAGCCGATCCCCCGGTCGTCGGAGCGCGGAGCACCCCATCGAATGGCGTGGCATACCGTGGAACTCGGGTTCGGTCAACGCGGAGTTGCGTTAAGCAATTTTGACTTCATAGCCGTAAAGTGAAACCAGAAACTCACCCGGAGAAACATCCCCATGCCAGCACCGTTTTCCGTTGCGTCGTTCCGAGACTTTTACGCTTTTGAACAGCATGTGAAAACGTGCCGTGCGCACCGCGGGCTAGCCATGGTGCCCCAATGGTACGAAGTGCCGGTATTTTATTTCTCGAACGCCGTGGCAATCATCGGCGATGGCGATCCGGTTTCCGCGCCGCACGGGAGTTCGGCACTCGACTACGAACTCGAACTCGCCTGCGTCATCGGCACCGCCGCTCGCGATCTCACCCCCGATGATTCCGCGATGGCCTGCGTGGCCGGTTTCACCATCTTGAACGACTGGAGCGCACGCGATCTCCAACGGGTCGAAATGGCGGTGGGACTCGGGCCGAGCAAAAGCAAAGACTTCGCTACCAGCGTCGGGCCGCGTCTAGTTCCATTCGAAGAGCTCAAACCGCACTACCAAAACGGCCGCCTGCATTTGGAGATGACGGCTTCCGTCAACGGCAAAGAATATTCGCGTGGGAACGGTGGCACAATGCACTGGACATGGCCCCAGATTTTGGCCCATGCCAGCCGGGATACTGAACTCCGGCCCGGTGATCTGATTGGCTCAGGAACCGTTGGCACCGGTTGCATTTTGGAACTCACTCCCGAGGCCGTCGGTGGCTGGCTCCAACCGGGCGACGTCGTGGAACTGGCAATCCAGCACTTGGGCATTCTGAGAAATACGGTCAATTAGCGCCAACGGAACAGTCGCATGGCAATCGCAAAGCTACCGACCCCCCAAGCTGAAAGAACCAAGAAGGAGCGGCTGACATCGGCGAAACTGGCGCCGTCGTTGATGATTGCCCGCAAGCCATCGATGCAAGCCGTCAACGGCAGCAGTTGAATCAACGGCTGCACAATATCCGGGAATTTGTCCGAAGGAAAAAACACCCCACTGACGACATACATCGGCAGCATCACCGCATTCATCAAACCGGATACTGTTTCGATCGTCTTCGCCCGACAGGCAATCAATAAGCCCAACCCACCGAAGCTCAATCCCGAGACGAACACCAAGGCAAGGAGCGTGAACCAACTCCCATGCACTGTTACGTCGAACGCCAAGTTGGCGAAGACCAGCAAGACTCCGATTTCGACCATGACAAACACCAATCGCGAAATCAGCAAGCTCAACAGAAAGTGATGCTTCTTCATCGGCGTCGCCAAAAATCGTTTGAGTAACTTGCGCACCCGCAAATCGACAATCACGAAGCCGACGCCGAATAGACCACCGCCCATCAAGTTCGTGCCCATCAGTCCCGGTAGTAGGAAGTCGATGTAGCGCCCACCCGGTTCATCGGTGATGATGTCTTGTGGTTTCGGCAGCTGCGGGGCTTCACTGCGCAGGAGTAAATTATCGACGGCGTTGCGGGCCAGTACGCACTCCGGCCGGTTCGGATCGAGCTGGTATTCCCATTTTGCACTCACCAAACTGTCCGCCACAGTCGGACGGATCACCAGGCCCGTCTTGGCGGTTCGCAATCGCATCTTGGCTGTCGCATCGGGATTCAGATTCACTTTCAATTGTTCGTTGGCACCCAGCTTGGTGGCCAAGGCCTCGGCTGCGACCATCCCGCCTGCGCCGTCTGAAACGATATCCACCGTAATTTTGTCGACCGGTCGATCCCGGAATGCGACACCGAGTGCGACCGCCAACAAGAGCGGAAAACCGTAGACCCAAAACACGGCGGCCGGTTCGCGGTAGAACTCGCGGAAGCGGGCCAACGTCAATTGAAAAAGCGGATGGCGGTTCACAGTGGGTCAATCCGTATCGCGGAGGTGCCGGCCGGTCAGGGTTACAAAGACGTCTTCGAGCGTGGCCGTGCGAGTCGTTAAGCCGAGTAGTTTCACCGAGAGCGTTTGCAA
>JAYSYJ010000226.1:0-4028 GCA_043727675.1 Fimbriiglobus sp. | reverse complement strand
ACGCGCCAGTGGACAGACTTGTCGACGAAGCCGCCGGCACGCGTGTTGCCTTGAGTTTCACAAGCCTTCGCGTCTAGAGTCGAGTTGTCACTGAGGTGTAACCCGTAGACCGTGTTGCCGGTAAGCGTCGCATTCATCATCTTTCCACCGCTGTTCTCTTCGCTGACAACTCCGCTAACGACGTTCCCTTGCGCCGCAAATCGCGCCGCCTCAGCCCGGCTCTCGCCTTTGAGCGCGATGCCGTAACGGTTGCCGTTGAATTGTCCCCCATCGATCTTGGCCTCGGTGTTATCGCGCAGTTCGACGCCGCGACCGAGGTTCCCGATGCAGGCGATGCCGGTCAGTGAGATCCGCGATGTGCCAACGGCGCGAAGCCCGTCTTTCTTATTGGCGTTCATCCGGCCTTCGATCATGTCGAGCCGGCATTGATCATGGATCCAGATGCCGTGCTGCTGGTTGGAATCGAACGATGACTTCAGCGCGGTGGCGGAACAAGCGGCAGTGAGTATCATTCCGTGCTTGTTCGTGTGGAGAGTGCAATCCTTGAGCTCTAATTTCGCGGAGCCGAAGCCCCAAAGTCCAGCTCGGCCGTTGCCTTGAAAGTGGCAAGCTTTCAACATCACAGTTGTATTTTTCCCGACGGCGAGCCCGTTGCCGATGGGGGATCGACTTTCGGGGTCGGCCGCGGCGATGCCGTGCTTGAAGGCCACCGAAGTAGCTGCAAATGCGCCGCCCATCACGCGCACGACATCACCGACATCCTCGATACGTTCGATGGAGAGGTTTTCAAATTCCACAGTGCCGCCGGTGCCGATGCCGAAGACGAATTCGCCGCCACGCCCACGAATGATCGTGGTGGTGCGATCTCCTTCGCCTCGTATCTTGATCGGCTTCTTCAGCTCGACCGATTTCGAAAGGTAGTGCACTCCCTCTAGGATCCGGACGACCGCGCCGGCGGGCCAATCGATGCGCAGGGCTTCGGTGAGCGAGAGGAAGAATTCCTTCTTGTCCCCGACATCGACCCAGACGCCGGGGCGTTCGGTTCGCCAGAGCCAAAAGAGCGGGGATAAGATCGCTTTGGGTTCGAAGGAGCGTTGCTCGGATTCATCGAATTCGCGGCCTTGGGCCGAAACGACGCAGATACGGAGCTGTTTGAAACCGACGGTGAATTGGTTGATCAACCCGGCGTATTGTGTGGTGAGAAGCCAATCGCGCAGATCGTTGTGGACGATTTCGAGTTTAGCCCACGGATCAGCTGCTCGGTCGGTGAGGTCCTCTTGCAAGATCGCTTTCGCCGAGGCGGGGAAGCCTTTGAGGCTTTCGAGCCGTTCGCCTTTAGTGAGAGTGAGGACGACTGTTTGGTTTTTGGTGATGGCCCCGAGATTGGCGATGGCGGTTTTGTAGGTGATGACGGTTTTGATCAATTCTTGCGCGGGGGTGGGCAATCCCTGCTCGATGCCATCGGTAAGGCTGACGAGCCAGACAACGGTGGAAGCGTTGGCAAGATGCGAGCCGGATTGAATCGTCTTAATCGCATTTTCATCGAAGACTTCACCGGCGTTGTCTAAAAAGATCAACTGACAGCCACCGACTCGCGGGATATTGTGACAGCGGACAATGGCCGGGGGGTGTTCATCTAGTTGGGTCGGTGCTTCCGAACCGCCAAATTCGTAATTCGAAAGACGCCTTCGGAAATCGATGTAAGCTCCATCGTCGAGCGGTTCAATCATGAAGCCGGACCAGATATTGAAGTTGGCAATCGTGTCCAATTGTTTGAATGTGCCCGCGAGGTACGCTGACTTTCCGTGGCCTGTATTCCCAACTAAACAGACCTGCACCGTCGGGAAGTCCGCATAGGCGTCGGCGTAGCGGAACGGAATACTCGTGGACTTACATTTGGGACCGGGGCAGGCCCATACCTTTTGCCCATCCGGCGCGTAAATCAGCCGGAGACCACCCGTACTCAAGCATTGCGGGCACTGCATGGCGAATTCCATAAATTCACTGATCTCTGCGTAGTATAGACGGCGACACTTTAGCGAATAGTCTTCTGACAAGTCCCTGTAAACGGTACGGCATCTCGGGGATCGATTCGAATTTCTCCGCGATCAACTTTTGGATATCGATGGCCGATTCGACGAGCGTCGTCAATAACAGGAATTTGGATTTGTCGTCGACCTCCATGTTCTTTCTGATTACAAGGCCGATGAAAACGGAGTCCGTAGCCGGCTCCAACTCCAGCCAAACGAATGAGGCGGCAAAGTTGTCCATCAATTCGGACGCGACCAGCCCCTGGAAATCCGCGTCCGAGCTTTTCTTGAAAAATTCTATTAACGGATCGCGTTTGCCATCGGAAGCCAGCTCGTTGACTTGGTTCATATATGCCGTACCAGGCGGTGCATAGCATTTGTTGATGGCTTCGGGTTCACTCGCTACAAAGAGTGGTCGGAACGCGTTCATCACGTGGACGGATTCTTTCGAGGCCAGGTCGACGAATACTTTTAGATGCTCATCGGGAAGTCCGGAAAAATCGACACGGTAGCCTAGATAAAACAAACGGCTATCGAGCACATTCGCGGATGTGTCCAACGCAAACGGGCTGATTCGAGGAGGACGAGCGTACCACGGCGGCAATTCGGTCAGAATCCAATCCTTAACAAGCGGATAAAACTCCAGCCACCGCGGCAATTCGGTCAGAATCCAATCCTTAACAAGCGGATAAAACTCCAGCAGGTCTAACTTGAATGCGGAATCGCAGGCCAATAGGAAATTCACGCGATTGCGAAATTCAAAACTCGCGTCATCCGTCGTTTTGAAGAACACCGAAGAAAACCATCTCGCATGCGCCGTCGGCGGCTCTGTTCCGAGCATCGCCTGCAACAATTCTTCGGCAATGTCCGGCGAGCGTAATTGCTCCGGAAGCGTTGACTTGCAATATTCGCGAATCCATTCGTCTTTGGTCGTCAAAACTTCTCGCAACTTTTTGTGCAATGCTGTATGCAATCGAGGTAACCAGCGGGCACAGATGTATTTGAGACGTTTGGTACAAGGCTCGTTGTGTTGTTCCTGCCAATCCAAAACCACTTTGGCCAATGTTTCCGGTACTTCCGTTAGCGTGCGCAAATACTCTTCGATCCATATTGCTACTTTCGCTATGGGGATCTCCTTTCCGAGTTGGGCCAACCCGATTCGCGACCACCCGCCGATCCATTCGGACACTCGCGCCTTCAACCATTCGTATTCGCCCAATTTACACGGAAATGATCGTGAACACTTTTTCTCGATCTTCTTCTTCCAGTATTTGCTATCCGGCGGCAACGTCCCTAGGTAGTTTATTGCCGCCTCGGTGACCTCCGGACACGGTTGCTCGTACGGTCCTTTTAGCCATGTCAAAAGCTTCCAACTCCCCTCGCAGTCCTCCTCCTTGATGTCCGGGTAAGCATTCAAGTGGCCCACCAAATTCGTTTGCCAGTTCTCTTGAATCGTGATCGGAGGCTGGACTTGCTGGCGTCGCAGGTCGAAGCGGCTGTGCTGGCGGTAGGACCAAAGCGCCAGCGACTCGGCGGTTCCGGCCCCGGCGATCTGCGGCGGGTACTTGCCGCGCCCCGGCCAGTAGGTATCGAACGAAGCCAGGACGCGTTGGCTCACGGGTAACAGTGCCAGGAGCTGATGTAAAAATCTCTCCACTTCTTCCGGAGGGTACGGCAGCGCGAGCACCGGTCGTTCGGCAGGCTCAACGACGAGCCATTGTGCCACCTGCAGCAGCAACGCGTTCGGGATCGTTGCCGATGCCGCGATTTCCGTTCGCGGCGGGCAACTTTTGACCGGTACGTCAATTTTGGGGATGTGGCCATTCTTCCAATCAGGATTATTTTTGTCGACTTCCGGCAGTTGTTGAAATTGGAATCCGCCATCGAAGACGGCGAAAGGATAGTTGCGGGCGACTTCGCGGAACTCCTCCGCATTGAAGATCAAGGCGTGGCTGTGGAAGCGGCCTTCGCGGTTGAATTTGTCCGGCTTCGGATTGC
>JAYSYJ010000225.1:0-4049 GCA_043727675.1 Fimbriiglobus sp. | reverse complement strand
AGGCCAGCCGGAGCCGCCGACCTGGGTGCCATACCATTTCCTGTTCGGCCAGCGTGAGTACACCTTTCCACCGCCTGCCCAGCTCATCGAACACGATTTGTCGAAGGTGAAGCCGGAGACCAAGCAAGCTGTCGCCGAGATCCTTTCCGAAAAATTGAAGCGGGCGTTGACGGGGGCGGAGAACAGCGCGAACATGACCTACGGCCAGCTCGGCATCGACAGCCTCGACGGCATGGAACTGGCCCTACAAGTCGAACAGCGGTTCGGCTTCAGCGGCGACGAAGTGCCGACGTCCGTCGGTCAGCTCTGGGCGTTGGCGGAAGGATTGATCGAACACGCCCCCGCCAAACCGGCACCGCCCGAATGGTTTCGGGTCGCGGCGGGTTCACCGGACGTCGCAGTACTGGGCGAAACTTTCGGCGAAGCGTTCGTGAATCGCTGCATCGTGGATCGGAAGAATGTCGCGGCCGCCGACGACAGTTCCGGGGTGCTCACCTACGAAAAATTGTTCGTGGCCAGCCGGGCCATGGCCGAACGGTTCCGGCAATTTCCGGAACCGAATATCGGGCTACTCATGCCGGCATCGGTGGCCGGGGATTTGGCCCTCGTGGCGCTGCACCTCGCCGGCAAGCTGCCCGTGGTTTTGAACTGGACAACGGGGCCGAGTAACCTGGAACACGCTGTGAAACTCATGGACGTGAAGCGCGTCATCACGGCGAAGGCATTCATCGACCGGACGCAACTGGTGGTTCCCGGCGCCGAGTTTGTTCACTTGGAAGAGGTTCGCAAATCGATTGGCAAATTCGAACTGCTGACGACGCTGCTCACCCTGCGATGGTTCCCCGCACTGGCGGCCCGCACCGCCATGAAAGCGATTGTCCGCGATCCGCAAGCCCCGGCCGTGATCCTCTTCACCAGCGGTTCGGAAAAGGCCCCGAAAGCGGTACCGCTGACGCACGCCAATATCATCGCCAACATGCGTGCCGCCGTTCCGCGGTTGATGATTACCAAAAACGATAGCGTGCTCGGATTTCTGCCGCTTTTCCACAGTTTCGGTCACACCGTCAGCGGCCTGTTCCCGCTTTTTGGCGGTGTGAAGATCGTTCACCACCCGGATCCGACCGACGCGGCGGCGCTCGTCCGCAAGATCGCCGGTTACAAGCCGACGCTGACCGCGGGGACACCGTCGTTCATCCAGTTCATTTTGGATCGGGCCAAACCGGGGGAACTGGACTCGTTGCGGATCGTCGCGTTGGGTGCCGAACGCTGCCCGGACGCCGTGTTTGAGAAAGGATTGAAACTCGCCCCGAGTGCCAAGTTGATCGAGGGGTACGGCATCACCGAATGCTCGCCGATTGTGTCGTTCAACCCGCTGAACGCTCCGAAACGGGGAACCATCGGCAAACCGCTCGATGGCGTGGAACTGCGCGTCGTCGATTTGGAAACGAATTTGCCCGTGCCCCCCGGGGAAATGGGGATGCTGCAAGTGGCCGGCCCGAGCGTTTTCCCGGGGTACATCGGCTACGATGGGCCATCCCCATTCGAGGAACACGACGGCAAGCGGTATTATGTCACGGGTGATTTGGTGGCGCTCGATTCCGAGGGCTACATTGTCTTCCAGGGCCGGTTGAAGCGGTTCCTCAAGGCCGGCGGGGAGATGATTTCGTTACCCGCGTTGGAAGAACCGTTCGCCAAAATGTTCCCGCCCACGGATGAAGGCCCCCGGGTCGCGGTGGAAGGGATCGAAACTCCCGAAGGGCGCCGAATCGTACTGTTTGTCACCGAGAATTACGACCTGCAAACGGCCAACCACCTCCTTCTGGCCGAAGGTTTCCAAGGGGTGATTCGGCTGAACGAAGTGCGGCGGGTGGAAAAAATCCCGGTTCTGGGCACCGGAAAGACCGACTACAAAGTGCTACGGGCGCAGATTGCGCCTGCGAAGCCCCAAGTTTGATTCGAGAGTTTTTCGGAATCCTGGCGAACCAGAGTTGCTCTTCCGTCCTATCATGTCAAAGTATATGAGAAGCGCATTGCCACGGTGCAGGTGCATCTCCGCCCTCGGCCGCTGGCCGAAGGTTCTAATTCCACTAAATGAATACGACTGCCACCCCGCTCTAAGACACAAGAATTTGCGGTTCGGCACTCGCATGAGGATTGTCCATGGTTTCGGATGGTGCCGTCGTCGCCCCCACCCCTGCGGCCAAGCCGCCCATCAAATGGGGTACGATTTTTTGGGTTTCCGCGATTCACATCGGCGCGTTGTTCGCGCCGTTCACGTTTAGCTGGTCGGGTCTTGTGGCGTTCTTTGCCCTTTACATCCTCACCGGATTGGGCATCACCCTCGGCTTCCACCGCTTGCTCACGCACCGCAGCTACAGCACTTGGAAACCAATCGAATACGCGTTGACGCTATTCGGAATCTGGGCCAACGAAGGCGGGCCACTCCGCTGGGTTTGCACCCACCGCTTGCACCACACCCACTCCGATGAAGCCGAAGATCCGCATTCGCCCAAAGACAAAGGCTTCTTCTGGGCGCACGCTGCCTGGTGGATGCGTGATGACCCCAAGACCGATGGCCCCATCGAAACACTGTTCAACGTCAAAGATCTGGCCCGCGATCCGGTTCATCGGTTCTTCCAACGCACCCACGTGATCTACCTGCCGCTGTTGGCCCTGCTCGTGTTCGGTGCCGGCTACCTGTACAACAACTTGGTGTTCAACGACGGCTTGAGCATGGAAATCGCTACCTCGTGGCTCGTTTGGGGTATGTTCGTCCGCACCGTTTGGGTGCTGCACACCACTTGGTTTGTGAACAGTGCCAGCCACATTTGGGGCTATCGCAACTTCCAAACCACCGACGATTCGAAGAATAACTGGTGGGTGGCCGCACTGACCTTCGGCGAAGGCTGGCACAACAACCACCACGCCTACCAGCGTTCGGCTCGCCACGGTCTCCGTTGGTGGGAAATCGACGTGACCTACGCTTGCATCCAAGTGATGGCTGTCCTCGGCCTCGCCCGGAACATCCACGTGGCACCGAAGCCGCACGCGAAGCCCGGCTCCCGCAAAGCCAGCTGGCGGATTCTGTTCCCGCTCAAGAAGCAAGCGGCGCGTCGCAGCGGCATCAGCCAACGCTAACTAGAATTGATGACACCGAATCGGCCGGAGAGCTCGCTCTCTGGCCGATTTTTTTCGTAGGTGGCTTGCTATTTGCAATACTCTACTTGACACACACGATCGTGCCGATTACATGACTCGTTCGATGGGTTCTACTTGACTTTAAAGTCGCCTGTCGGACCTCGTTTCAGCTTCCCGCTTTTCTAGTTCCGACTTCGGTACTCCTATGAGTAATCTAGACAGTTCGTCGAACGCCGCGAAGAGTTCGGGCATGTCGTCGGTTTTAAGTGAGCTGTAGTTTTACATTCTGGTAGTGTACCAAACCGTCTTGCCTGTATCGAAGGCATTCCGCTTGGTAAAGGACAACTGCAAGATGTTAGACTTCAAGACCCTCGCATGGCGACCGGACTTTTTCGGGATTAGCTACAAGAAGCAAGAATTTCTGAAAACGATTTCGAGTGACCATGTCCAAAGCTACTATCAAATTTTTGCAAGCAACATTGAATCGTATCAAAAACTTCCTTTCATTATCGGAAAACTTTATTATGCCGGATGGGTGGCAAGCCAAGCGGATGCGCTCGCACGGGAGGAAGTAAAGTTCGACGGTTGGGATGATCTCAACGAGCAAGAAAAGTGGGACAGAATCGACAACAAGCGATGGGAACTTGCCGAGCGCGTCACAGTTCCTCAGCCCGCCTTCCCGTTCAACTCTGTGCAAGATATATGTGCCCGCCTTCCCGAGCGGTTGTTCAAAGACATTGCAGCTATGTACCCCATGCAGATCGTGGGCGCATAGGCGGCGTTCGAGATTCTCGCCGGCGACCTGTGGGTGTACCTAGTGCTCAGTCCAGACTAAACTTTCGGGTAGAGCCGCTTCAATTTGACCCTCGCCTTGTCGATCGTGAATTGCCAATCCACGGCCCGCTGTTTCT
>JAYSYJ010000224.1:0-12156 GCA_043727675.1 Fimbriiglobus sp. | reverse complement strand
GCGTGGAAGTTCAACGCCTCGTGCGTCACGCAAAGTATGGCAAGTTCATCAAGAAGCGTACCGTCTGCTACACGCACGACGAAGCGAATGAATCGCATCTCGGTGATACAGTCGAGATCCAAGAGTCACGCCCGCTTTCGAAGACGAAGCGTTGGACGCTGATTCGGATCCTCACCAAAGCGCCGAGCCGAACCGTGGCTAACCTCGAAGGGGCCGTCGCCGGCAGCCAATTGCCGACCGATGCACCAGTCAGTAAGTAGTCAGACCGGATGTTGGCCACACCATTAGGATTTTACCATGATTCAGATGTATTCTTATCTCGATGTGGCCGACAACACGGGCGCGAAAGAAGTGATGTGCATTCAAGTGCTCGGTGGCACGAAACGCCGCGTGGCCTACTTGGGCGATGTGATTCGCGCCAGCGTTCGCAAATCGCTTTCCGGTGGTGAAGTGAAGAACGGCGACGTGATCAAAGGTGTGATCGTCCGCACGAAGATTGCCACCCGTCGCGAAGACGGTAGCTACATCCGTTTCGACAGCAATGCTCTCGTGTTGCTCGACAACGACAACAATCCGCGTGGCACCCGTATCTTCGGTGCGGTGCCGCGTGAACTGCGAGCTAAGTTCAATAAGATCATCAGCCTTGCGTCCGAAGTGGTTTGAATTGAGCCTTGCTGTGCTGTTACGATCCTGAATCCCGATACACGATGGTGTTTGAGATGTTCATTCGCAAAGATGATATCGTCGCGATACTCGCCGGCGACGATAAAGGCAAGCGCGGCAAAGTGCTGCAGATCCTTCGTGAAGACGGTAAAGTCCTCGTCGAAGGCATCAATAAGGTTTACCGCCACTTGAAGCCGTCGAAGCGGAACCCGCAAGGGGGCCGTTTGTCGAAGGAAATGCCCGTGGCCGTCTCGAACGTCGCTCTGATCGACCCGCAGACGAATACCCCGACTCGCGTGGGTGTTCGGTACACGGCCGACGGCAGCAAAGAATTGTTTGCGAAAAAGAGTGGGACGACCATCCGCCAGATCGCCAAAGCGAACGCGAAATACGCCACCAAAAAGTAAATCGGCATCCCGTTTTTTATACACCGAAGACCCGGACCTCGCCCGTTGGCAATGGGTGGGAATTAGGTTGAGTTAGGAACTTGAACATGGCCCGCTTGTTAGAGAAATACTCGAAAGAAATTGAGCCGGTGCTGATTGAGAAGCTCGGTCGGACGAATAAACACAGTTTGCCGAAGCTCACGAAAATTTGCCTGAATATGGGCGTGGGTAAAGCCCTGCAAGACAAGAACCGGATGACCGAAGCCGCCGATCAACTCACGTTGATCGCGGGTCAAAAAGTGCAAGTGACCAAGGCTAAAGTTGCCATCAGTACATTCCGTCTCCGTCAGGGTTACGAAATCGGATGCCGGGTGACGATTCGCGGTCGGCGGATGTATGAATTCCTCGACCGCCTGATCAACTTGGCTCTGCCGCGGATCCGCGACTTCCGCGGGGTGAATCCGAAGAGCTTCGATGGTAACGGTAACTACAGCATGGGTCTTTCGGAACAACTCGTGTTCCCGGAAATCGACCCGGACAATGTGCACTTCACGCAGGGTATGGATATCACCATCTGTACCTCGGCTATGAACGACGAAGAAGCTCGTTTGATGCTGAAGCTCTTCGGAATGCCGTTCCGGGAGTAATTTGGAAATGGCCGTGACAGTTGCGGCCGAAGCACTACAAAGTAATTTCCTGCGGAACGGCCTACTCACAGTGCGGTTCACTGCCCGAGTCGGAACGCCGCCACGATTGCAGTCTCACAATCTCTACCCGAGGTCGCTGGATGTCAACCGACGCCAAAATGGCTCGTTTTAAGAAGCAAATGGTGGCACTCGACGCTCACAAAGCGGAGATGGCCAAGCCCGAAGAGCAACGTGACAAAACCAAGATCATGCGCCCGCGCGATTTGATCCGCATTCGCAATCGTTGCCAGATCACCGGTCGCCCTCGCGCCGTTCTCCGCAAGTTCGGCGTCTGCCGAATTATCTTCCGCGACATGGCCAGTGATGGCTTGATTCCCGGTGTCCGCAAAGCGTCTTGGTAAATTTTAGTTGCGGGTTCCGAGTTCCAGGTTCCAAGTCGTCAGGACTTGTCGAAGCCGGGGCTTGTTGTTGAACCTGATACTTGGAACTTGGAACCTGGAACTTCGACCATGATGACCGATCCCGTAGCGGACATGCTGACCCGGATTCGCAATGCGAGTAATGTCGAGCGTCCGTTCGTCGATATGCCCGCCACCAAATTGAAAGTGGCCATTGCCAAAGTACTCGTGGACGAAGGGTTCGTTTCGGGTTACCGCACTGGCAAGTACAACGAAGGCGACGCCGGTAAAGAGTTCGTGGAAACCACCGATCTCGGCCAAGCCCATGTGACGTTGCAAGTCTTCCTGAAGTACGGCCCGGACGGCGAACGGGTCATCCGCAAGATCGACCGTTATTCCAAGCCGGGTCGTCGTGTGTATCAGAGTTACACGGAGATCCGCCGAGTGCTCGACGGTTTGGGGATCGCCATTATCAGCACCAGTCGCGGTGTGATGAGCGACCGCCAGGCCCGCAAAGCGAAAGTCGGCGGCGAAGTTCTTTGCACCGTTTGGTGATTTCTAATTGACTCGCAAGAAATTAGTACCCGCTATCGTTCTCAATTGACCTCAAGCACGAATAGTAGCGTCGCTTGGAATTGTGAACAGAGGATTCAACGATGTCTCGTATCGGTAAGCAGCCCGTGGTCGTCCCGGCAGGCGTGAAGGTGAATGTGACGGGTACGACCGTGAAAGTCGAAGGCCCGAAGGGAACACTCTCGTTCACACACCACTCTGCGATGAAGTTGAAGGTCGATGCTGGCCAAATTCTGGTCGAGCGACCCGATGATAGCCGCGATAATCGTGCTCTCCACGGTTTGACTCGTGCCTTGGTTAACAACATGGTGGTCGGGGTGACAACGGGTTACCAAAAGCGATTGAAGATCGAAGGCGTCGGTTACCAAGCCACGATGAAGGGCAAAGGCGTGGAATTGACGGTCGGGTTTGCCAACCGCATTCTGCACACGCCGCCCGAAGGGATTACGGTTGCCGTGCCCGATCCGACGACGATCCTCGTCACCGGTTCGGACAAACAGCGCGTCGGCCAATTCGCAGCCGAAATCCGAGCAAGCAAGAAGCCCGAGCCGTACAAAGGTAAAGGGATTCGATACGAAAACGAAGTCGTTCGCCGCAAAGAAGGCAAGTCCTTCGCCGCGAGCAAGTAATTTCGAAGGTTGGCAGTCTGCAGACGGCGGTTGCGTTGCAACTGCCGACGACATCATTGGCCGCGTGAGCCGATGGCTAGTCTTGCTGATTGTGAAACTGTGTTCCGCCGACAGCCGAAAGTTCGAGAATTATGGACGCCAATAAACTCAAAGCATTGCAGGGCCAGCGGCGGAAATACCGCGTGCGTCGGGCGATCCGTGGCACGGCGACCAAGCCGCGGCTTTCGGTGTTCCGCAGTAACCTGCACATCTATGCCCAGCTGATCGACGACGAAAATATGGTCACGCTCGCGGCGGCGTCGACCAGCGACAAAGGCGACAAGCTGAAGTACGGCGGTAACGCTTCGGCAGCGACCATCGTCGGTAAAAAGCTCGCGGAAAAGGCCAAAGCCAAAGGGATCGCCGTGGCGGCCTTCGACCGAGGCAATTACCGGTTTCACGGGCGGGTGAAGGCACTGGCCCGAGCCGCAACCGAAGCCGGTTTGATCTGCACGGGTTTGGTCGAAGCGGCACCGAAAGAAGCGAAAGTGGTCGCGCCGGTGGCACCGTCGAAAAAAGAGAAGAAGGCCGAACGTCAGCAGAGCTAGTTTCAAACGATAATCGCGGGCGTTCGCGTCCGATAGACTTACAGCACCGATCCGTAGCGGCTCCGCCGCCGGGATCACCGGGGATCGAACATGGCGAATGAACAAGGTGGCGGTGGTGGAGGCGGCCGTGGGGGCAGCGGCGGCGGTGGTCGCGGCGGCAGTGGCCGCGGTGGCGACGACCGCGATTCGCGCGATCAAGGAATGGTCGATTATCTGGTCAAAATACGCCGCAGCGCGTGCGTGGTCAAGGGTGGCCGGCGCTTCAGTTTCAACGCGCTCGTGGTCGTCGGCGACAAGCTCGGCAAGGTCTCCTTCGGTTACGCCAAAGCGAACGAAGTGCCACCGGCCGTCGAAAAAGCAATCAAAGAAGGCGAGCAAATGGCCAAGCGGGCCAAGAAGCTCCAGCTCAAAGATAAGACCATCCCGCACCGCGTGATCGGTAAGTTCGGTGCGAGCCGGGTGATCCTGGTCCCCGCCGGCCCCGGTACCGGTGTGAAAGCGGGCCCGGGCGTCCGCGAAGTGCTGCAAGCGGCCGGGATCGAAAACATCCTGACCAAAACGCACGGCAGCACGAACCCTATCAACCTTGTGAAAGCCACCATCAACGGCCTGAAGCAACTACGCACACGCGAAATGGTTGCCAACCTTCGGGGAGTGCAACTCTAATGGATCTCACGACACTCTCGGATGGACTGCAAAAACGCAAGCTGAAAAAGCGAGTCGGTCGGGGCGTCGGCTCCGGGCACGGCAAAACGGGTAGCCGTGGGCACAAAGGTCAGTTCGCGAGCGCCGGTTCGGCGAAGCCGAATCCGCTGTTCGTCGGCGGCCAGACGATGCTCCACCGCCGGATTCCAAAACGCGGCTTTTCCAACGCGACTTTCGCCAAGGATTTCGCCATCGTCAACATCCGCGATCTCGATGAACAATTCGAGCCGGGCGAGTTGATCGATATGGCCTCACTCAAGGCCAAGCGGCTCGTGGTGGGTACCTTCGATGGTGTCCGCGTGCTCGGCGAAGGCGAAGTCACGAAGAAGTTGACCGTGAAGGCCAACCACTTCACGAAATCGGCCCGTGAGAAGCTCGAAGCCAAAGGTGGCTCGCTCGAACTGATTCCGCCACCGAAAAAGCCTGTTCGCAACAAGATGGGCCAGGGCAACCGGGCCGTGAAGATCAAACCGAAGCCGACGGCAGTCGTATGATTTCGGATTTGCGATTGTGGCTCCCGGTTGTGAATGAAGGCCTGCAAGAATCCTTGCGGGCTTTCGATCCGGAGTCATTAAATCCCAATGCCGTCATCCGTATTCCGCAATTCTTATCGGGGTCCCGATGTTCTCGCAATTAGTCACGATCTTCAAGATCCCCGAACTGCGCCGCAAAATTTTCATCACGCTGCTATTCTTGGCCGCGTACCGGATTGGATACTACGTTCCACTCCCGATGATCGATCAAGCGGTTCTCGCCGATAAAATGGCCAACGCCGGTGGCGGGGCACTCGGGAAAGTCCTCGGCTTCGTCTCGTTGTTCTCGGGTGGGAACTTGAGCCAATCGTGCATCTTCTCGTTGGGCATCATGCCGTACATCTCCGCGTCGATCATTATGCAGTTGCTGTCATCCGGGGTGCTGCCGTCTCTCGAACGCCTCCGTAAAGAAGGGGAGTCCGGGCGGAAGAAGATCAATGAATACACGCGCTATCTCACAGTGCCGATTTGCGTGATCCAAGCGACCATGTTCGTCCAGACGCTTTTGCGTCCGGGCGGAGATGGTGGTGGCTTCGGTTCGGCAATCGGCGGGATCATGGATGACTCGACTACCGCATTTTACTTCGGCATGGCGGCGGTCATCATTATGACGGCGGGAACGCTGTTCTTGATGTGGATTGGGGAACAGATCGACGAATATGGTATTGGTAACGGTATCTCTTTGATCATTATGGCGGGGATCATCGCTCGCATTCCCGAAGCGATTGGGATTATGATCTTCGTTCCGGGAACGTCGCAACTCAAGGCGAGCTTGTTCACGCTCGGCAGTGAATCTGGCGACATCAGCCTTGAGAAGATGCTGGTGCTCGGCTTCCTGTTTATCGCTGTGGTCGTGGGTGTCATCGCGATCACGAAAGCGCAACGTCGCATCCCGACACAGTCGGCGAAACACATCCGTGGACGCCGGGCATTCGGTGGCTCGCGAAACTTCCTGCCGATGAAGCTCAATGCGGCCGGAGTCATGCCGGTGATCTTTGCCAGCACGCTGCTCATCATTCCGGGATTCGCGTTCAACATGATTGCGAACCAATTCAACGTGCAATGGGCGACCGACTGGGGAAACATTTTCCAGCGCAACTCGGGTTGGATTTACAACGTCTTGTACATCGTCTTGATTTACATCTTCTGCTACTTTTGGGTGGCGATCACGTTCAACCCGAAAGAAGTGTCGGACAACCTCAAAGACTACGGTAGTTTCATCCCGGGGTATCGTCCTGGGAAGAGCACGGCGGATTACCTCGAACGCGTGCTCATGCGGATCACCTACGTGGGCGCAGCATTCCTGGCGATCATCGCGATCATCCCGACCATCGTCGGGTCGGAGTTGGAAATCCACCCGACCGTTGCGGCCTTCTTCGGTGGTACAGGCTTGCTGATCGTCGTGAGTGTCGCCCTCGATCTCGTGCAGAAGATCAACAGCCACTTGGTGATGCGGAACTACGCGGGCCTCACCGACGAGTGAACTTGAGGTGACTCGTTTTTTCCAAGCTGCCGACGAACCGAACGTTCGTCGGCTTTTCTATTGGCCATGCTTATGCGATTGGTTCTGATCGGTGCACCGGGGTCGGGAAAGGGGACGCAAGCCAGAAAACTGTGCGAACGCCTCGGGCTGCTCTACATCGGTACCGGCGATATTTTGCGAGCGGCCATCCGCCAAAACACGACCGTGGCCCGCGAGGCGAAGCCGCTCATCGATGCGGGCCGATTGGTGCCGGATACGATGGCCAACGACCTGGTTGCCGAATTATTCCGTGCCCAGCATCCGGAACAATTCGTGATGGACGGATACCCGCGAACCTACTCGCAAGCCATCGCTTTCGATGCTTTATTAGCGCAGCAATTCTTGAAACTGGACGCCGTGGTCGATTTGGCTGTGAGCGATGACGACGTCGTCCGGCGGATTGGGAGCCGGCGGTGTTGTTCCAATAGCGCGTGCGGAGTCTGTTATAATTTAGAGTTTCAACGACCGAAACTGCCGAACGTTTGCGACCGCTGCGGTAGCACGTTGATGAACCGAGATGACGACGGCGAAACGACGGTTCGGACGCGGCTGGCCGAGTTCCACGCCAACACCGATTCTCTGATCGAACATTACCGCAGGGCCGGGCTGCTGAAAGAAATCTCGGCGACCGATCCCGCTGAGACGATTTACCAGAACATCGTGCAATGCCTTCCCGAACGCGGCTGAGCGAATTTCGATTCCAACGCTGAAACCCCATGGATATCATGTTTCAACGGCACAACAATCGTCCGCCCGAATTGAAATCGGCTCGCGAACTCAGCCTCATGCGGGAGTCGGGTAAACTCGTGGCGCGGGCACTCAAGATTTGCCGCGATATGGCGAAACCCGGCGTCAAAACCATCGAGATCGACCGCGTGGTCGAAGCGTTCTATTTGAAACATCAAGCAATCCCGTTGTTCAAAGGGTATCCTGGCAAAGTGCCGTTCCCCTCCGTGACGTGCATGAGCATCAACGAGCAAGTGGTTCACGGCATCCCGGGCGAGCGGACGCTCAAAGATGGCGACTTGCTCAAGGTCGATACGGCCTGCCGATTGAACGGCTGGTGCGCCGATCGGGCGATCACCATCCCCGTGGGCATAGTTCGCCCGGAGCGGTTGCGCTTGCTCAAAATTGGCACGGAAGTGCTCCAGATGGCCATTGATGAACTGCCACGACGCAAATGGTGGAGTGAAGTCGCCAGTCGGATGCAAAAGCACGCTGAGGAAGCGGGGTTCAGTGTAGTTACCAACTATGTGGGCCACGGGATCGGTCGGGTGATGCACGAGAATCCACAAGTGCCGAACTATGTATCGCGGGACACGCGCAAGCACGACTTCCGCTTAGAGCCGGGCTTGGTTCTCGCCATCGAACCGATGGTGAACATGGGCACGGCCGAAGTCGTGACGATGCGCGACCATTGGACGGTGGTCACCCGCGACGGCTTGGCGAGCGTCCACATCGAGCACACACTGGCGATCACTGCCGACGGCATCGTGAATATCACCTCGGACGAAGGCGCCTTCGACGACGAACCGACGGCGGTTTAGAATCGGCGGCTGATGAGGGACTCGCCCATGCCAGAACATTCCGAACCCCGGCGCCCCGCTGACGATGCCCGTCTGGATTTGACGAAACTCCGCATCGAAGACGGCACCAAACTCGAGGACGTGTTTCGGAAGTTGACCGAAGCCGCCGCCGGCGTACTCCGGATCGAACGGGCCGGAATTTGGCTGTTCGTGGATGAAAACCGAGCATTGCGTTGCGTCGACTTATTCGAGCGATCCAAAGCCACGCACTCGGCGGGCATCACTCTGCAAGTGGACGACTTCCCAACATATTTCGCCGCCCTGTCCCGTCGCAAAACCGTACCGGCCGAGTCGGCGAAGACCGATCCGAGAACGGCCGGACTCTATGAAGCTTACCTTGCCCCACTCGGCGTGACTTCGCTGCTCGACGCTCCGATTTATGTGGCCGGCGAAGTGATTGGTGTTGTCTGCCATGAGCACATCGGCCCCCCTCGAGAGTGGACGACCGAAGATCGGGACTTCGCCGGGTCGATGGCTGACATGGTGGCTCTCAAAATCCGTGCGGCTGAATTCGAGGAAGCTCGGATCGCGTTGCACACCCAGGCGAGCCAACTCGCCGAGACCCGTCGGTTGGATGCGCTCGCTGAAATGGCGGCGGGCGTCGCCCACGACTTCCGGAACATTTTGACGATCATCACCGGTTATGCCGATTTGATCGCGGCCGACGCGACGGTGGGGCCAACCCTCAGCGGCTTCGCCCGGCAGATCGCCAGCGCGGGCCAACGCGGGGTGAAGTTGACGGCGGAATTGATGGAGTTCGCTCATCCTGGGCCACAAGCGGCCCGGGTGATTCGACCGTCGGAGGTCATCGCCGCCCAACTTCCACTGTTGCAAGCCGTCGCGGGCGACCAGTGTACGGTCACCGTCCAGTTTCGCTCGGCCGCTGGCCGAGTGTTGATCGCCCCGGATCAACTCGAACGCGTCGTGTTGAATCTGGTGGTGAACGCCCGGGATGCACTCCAAAATCGAGGCTCGATTTCGGTGATCGTCGATGCCGTGGAGGATCGGTACGAGGACGGTCTCCCGGGACGATTCGTCTTGGTGGAAGTGGCCGATGACGGCACCGGAATTTCACCCGAGGTGCTGTCGAAAATCTTCGATCCGTTCTACACCACGAAACCCCGTGGCCAAGGTACTGGATTGGGGCTCGCGGTGGTCAGTCAGATCGTCACGCACGCCGGTGGCTTCGTGCGAGTTGTTACGGCACTGGGCCAAGGGACAAAATTCAGAATCTTTTTCCCACGCGTCAGTAGCCAGGGGTGATTTCGCCCGCCCGCGGTGGAACCCAGCCGCGCACGTCGATTCCTTGCATTCCCGCGCGGCGCGCCGCTTCCAGGCCGATGTCGGTATCTTCAAACACCACGCAAGCCCTCGCCGGGACATTCCCGAGCCGGGCGGCCGCTTCCAGAAAGACATCCGGCTCCGGTTTGTGATGTGCCGTGTCTTCCGCACAGACCAATGCATCGAACCAATCGTGGATGCCGATGGCCTGGAGCGTCTGCTGCACGATAGCGCGGTACCCGCCACTCGCCACGACCATGGGCAACAGGCCCCGGTAGCGTTTAGCAATGTTTACGACGGAATCCAGCGCGGTGACTTCGTGCAACAGTGTCAGGAAGATCGATTCTTTAACTTGGACGAGCTGTTCGATGTCGGTATCAGTGACCGGGACACCCGTTTCCTCGCTCAAGATGCGGATGATCTTCGCCGTCGGCATTCCGCCGAGTTGGTAGAAGCGCCGTTCATCGAACGGGATTCCACGGGGGTGCAGAATCTGAGTCCAGGCCCGGTAATGGATCGGCATAGTATCGGCGAGCGTGCCATCGCAATCGAAGATCAAAGCGCGGATATTGGCGGACGGCTTCCAGTCAGCGGGCATCGGTCGGTTCTCAAGATTGGGGACGGAACTACCTTTCAAGATAAGGATTGGAAACCAATGCATCGGACAAAGTGACGAACCAAGGTTTAGGCACCCGCGGCAAAATCAACGATTCTCAAAAACTCTGCGGGAACCGTGTGGGTCAACCAAACGCCATTGGCGGACTCGTAGAACTCGTAGTCCTTAGCGTGCATCGTCTCCGCATCGACTTGGAGGATTACCGGTTTACCCCGTCTGGCGCCCACTTTTCGAGCCGTATCGATGACGTTCGTGAGATGAACGTGGTGCCGTTGGCGTTTCTGAAGTCCCTCGACCATGATCGAAGGAATGAATGTCGCAACTGTGCCGTGATAGAGGACATCGGGCGGTCGCTTGGCTTCAAGCTCCAGATCGACCTCAACACTATGGCCCTGGTTGGCTCGGATGAGATCGCCTGTCGGATCGAATGAGAATCGTTGCTTGTCGCTGGTCTCGACGCATTCGATCAATTCATCGTAGGTGATTGCAAACTGAACTTGCTCGCAACCGGACATCAACTCATCCACCGACACCCAGCCTCCCGGTTGGAGTGTCAGGCCCAGAGTCTCCGGCGTATGACGAAGATGCTTCGAAAGGAATTTGCTGATTGTCACCATGCTGCGGTTCATTGCTTCCCCCTTCGTGATGTCACCAGCAAATGGACAACCCGTGCCAGCATCTCGCTGTCACGGGCCGTTGTGTTACTTCTCGAAGTGGCATCAATCCAGAAACGCCACGTTACGCATCGCCTTCGACTGACCCTCGGTGTTCATCAAAACTTGATGCCAACCGTGAAGCATGATCGTCGCGTGATCGGCATGACGAATACGGCCTCGGACAAAGACTCCGGGATTGCGTCGCATCGTGCGCCAACCCCACATTTTCGCCTTGGGGTTGCCCATCAACAGGATGCGATACTGATCCCCGGTGAGGCCGTTCGGATGCCGCGGGCAAACGTTAACGGTTTCACCGCCCGTCCGATAGCAGAACTCCATCCAGTGGGGCTTGCTGCCACCCCCACGAGTCAATGGCTCATGTCGAAGAACCAGTTTATCATCAACGACCATACCACCCACCGGCAAGAAGAACCATTCTCCCTGACGGAGATAGGCGGCGTTTTTGCGGCGGTTCTGGGCCTCGGCTCCGAGTCCGATGCTCGCCTGAGCCAGGCGGACCTCGGCCGGTTTGAGCGCTTCCTTGGCCTGTCGCACCGTACCCACCGGAGCGGTTTCGGGAATGCCGGCCACAAACCAATGGCGTTCATCGTGACCGCAAAGGAATTTCGACTTTTCGCCTCGATGACGAACCAGCAGAAGCAGGTGACGATCTTTTGGCTGCACGTCGAGCACAAGAAATTCCACTTCGGATAATGGCCGCTGCACGATCTCGAAGAACTCGCCGATGCGGTCGGCCTGAACGTCGAGAGAGATCGGACCCGTCGTGCGAGAACGTCCGGCAGGACGGTCTGCAACCTTGAGACGAGCTCCGATCCGGGCGAACTTGTTGTCGAGAAAGATGGTGTTCATGAAATTGATGACGGGATCACGGGTGAACAGGTTCACAAGAAAACTTCGAATACCCCCGATTCGCATGACTTTGTTCGCAACTGATCAAAGCTTATTTCAGAACGAGGTCGGCGACCTCGCACTCGGGGTATCGTTCACTGGCTGGCGAATGGTAAATTTTTTCAACGACGAAGCCACACTTCTGAAGAATCCTCAGCGACGCCCCGTTGCTGGTGGCGACTGTGGTGGCTAACGGACGTCGAGTGACTTCTTGGAGCAAAAGTTGCAAAGCTCCGCTGGCAATTCCACGCCCCCAAAATGCACGGTCGATCCAATAACCGACGTGGTCGGTCCCATCCTGCGGGAAGCAAGAGATGGACCCGACAAACAGATCACCGACGAGAATGGCTCTCGTCGTGTTCTTCGGGTCGTTCAACGAAACCGCCCAAACGGAGTCGAATGTTTCCCGAGTTCGTGGAATCGTAACCGCCATTCGGTACGATTCCACATCGAGTTGCAATTCAA
>JAYSYJ010000223.1:0-4058 GCA_043727675.1 Fimbriiglobus sp. | reverse complement strand
TAGGAGAGTCTTCCGCATCAAGTCGTCGTACAGTTTCAAATACTTTTCCAACGAGGTTCGCTTCAGATATTCCTTCTTGCCTGCGGCGAAGACTTTGTCATGTTCCGATTGCCGGGCCGCCAATTGCGAATCTTTGAGTCTCACCGACTCGGCCTGCATGGAAATCGTCTGACCTTGGGTGATGATCGACGACTCCAAATTCGCGATCCTGGCTTGAGCCACCTCGGCAGCATGAATGCGGTTGCTCAGCTGGCCTTCTAATATTTCGACATGGTTCTGGACTTTTTTCTTGGCAAAGAAAATGGCGACGATCCAAAATCCCGTTAAAAATATCGGTGCCAGTGCCCACTTGCCGAGTGCAGACCAATTGATGATTTCCAACAACTCACCGAGGTCGGCCCAACAGCGAATCGTGACCTGAGCAAACATCGATACTCTCATGCAATAAGGAACAGATTCCTGTTTCTAAAATATCGAAAGTCGCCGACGTCACCCTCTCGGCTCATTCCCAACTGAAGTCCGGGCCCAGCGTTTCAGCGACGGCGATTTCCGGGGCCATCGTGTCGACGGCTTTCAACGTCGTGTTCTCCGGATTCAAGCAGAAGAGATCGTTCCACTGCTCGCCTTCGTGGTTCCACTGGCGGACGTACCAACTGCCGTCGCCGTTGGGTTCGAGTGGGAACATCGTGCATTGGATCGGCTTGTACTTCGAGAAGTTCCCTTCCAACGCGCCCACTTTGTGCAGCACGCAGCCTTCGTTGAAGAAGAGGCACCAACCATCGACGACGCGCACCATGGGGTTGCCGAGCTTGATCTCGGCGCCGATGAAGTCTTCCGAATCGAGAGACCGGGCCGCTTCGGGGCGCAAATGGGGCAACACCTGCGGCAGGTGGTCGCGGATGCGTTCGTACTCGGCCGGCGTCACACTCGGTTCGCCATGCTGGCAACACAGTCCGACGCAACCGCGCCCGAAGGAACAGTCGAACGTGGCCGTGGCTCCGTTGACGACGAGCAGGGACGTTTTGGACATCAGAAGCACCTCGTTCGAGTGGGAGTCTAGTCTCGTTTCCGTCGTTGGCCCACGGGGGTCGTCGACCGCGCGGCGGCGTTGCGCACCACCGCGCCGATGAATTGATCGTACGTCCAGCCTACGGAGGTCAATCCTTCGTCGATCATCACGCTGGTGATCGACGGGTTCGGATTCAACTCGAGAATGTAAACTTGGCCGCGGGCGGTGATGCGGGTATCGACGCGAGCGTAATCGCGGCAGTCCAGTAGCCGAAACACGTTCTTCGCCATCTCGTTCAAGGAGTTCCGCACGGCGACCGATACTTTCGCCCCGACGACGACCGGCGCCGATTTGTACTCGTCGCTGGTTTCGTCCCACTTGGCCGTGTAAGTGTAGACCGGCCAGAACGTTTTGGCGGCTGCCGATTTGAAGGCGATTTCCGAGAACGACAGCACCGTCGGCTGATTCGTGCCATCGAGATCGGCGAGCGACACCTGAATTTCGCGGCCGGCGATGTATTGTTCGACGAGGATCGCGCCGCCGTAGGTCCGTTGCACATAATCGACGCGTGCCCGCAACTCGGCTTCATCCGACACGACCGATCCTTGGTCGATCCCGACGCTGGCATCTTCGGCCGCCGGCTTCACGATGAGTGGCCAACCGAGGTGCAGCGGCGGCGCCCGTTCGTTCCAAACGGCGAACTTCGGGGTGCGGATATCCGCAGCGGTGAAGAGTTGTTTCGCGAGCACTTTATTGCGGGCGAAGCCCAGGGTGGTCGATGGGCAACCGGTATAAGGCAATCGCAACCACTCGAGTAGCCCGGTGAAGTAAACTTCGGTGATCGAGAAATCGGCAGTGCCTTCGTACAGGTTGAAGACGACGTCGAAATCGCGCCGCATCAGACGGGCGATCAAGGCCGGCAAGTCGTCGGTGACGCCGAAGGAGGCGTTCGGAATGCCGAGCGTTGTCAGACTCTCTCGGACAATCTTTTCCGAGTAGAGGACGTCCGACTCCGAACCGTAATCCGGGTGTTCCGGAGCCAGCACAGGTTCATTGTAAACGATCAAAACGCGCGGGTCGGTCATAAGGTGGGCTTCTGAGAATCAGCGAATTGACGTTCCGTTACTTTACGCCCAATCTCGAACAAGCCGCGGCAAAAATCCGCTGCACCAACTCGGCGTGAGTGACACCCATGGCCTGGGCGATCAGAACCAAGTCGCCCGAAATCGGATTCAACCCCGGCAGCGGATTCACCTCGATGAAGTACGGCACACCGTCGCGGATGCGGTAATCGAGCCGGGCCACATCGCGGCAACCGACGGCTTCGTATGCCGCCAGTGCACTCTGTTCGAGGTCGCGCAAGACGCTCCCAGACAGCTTCGGCGGGCACTCGTAATCGACGAGCGCTTCGTAGTTTCGCTTCACTTCCAAGCTGTAGACGAAGCGGTCAGTCGGCACCTTCGGCACCACCCGCATCACGCCGAGTACCTCGGGCGGATCGTTCCCCACGATGCCGACCGTCACTTCTTCCCCAGCGATGAATTCTTCGACGAGCACCGATTGCTGGTAGGCGTTCCAGAGTTCGACGACCATCGGCCCGAAGGCTTCGGGCGTCTCGATTAAGCTGCGATTGCGAATCCCCTTGCTCGAGCCCTCGCAGGTCGGTTTCAAGATCACCGGCAGCGTCAACCCGCTCGCTTCGAGCAGCGGTGGGAACTCGGCAAACTCCCCGTCGTACAGCCGTTTCGGCGGTTGCAGAACGAAACCCTTGGGGATCTCGACCCCGGCATCGGCGACGATGCGGCGGGTAAAATCTTTGTCCAGTGACAACGCCAGTGTCAGCGGATCGGAGCCGGTGAACGGGATGCCGAGCATTTCGAGTACGGCCGGCACCCGGGCCTCGCGGTTGCGCGAGATTCCCGTGCCTTCACTGAAATTGAAGACGAAATCGGGTGGGTTCTCCAAGAGTGCTCCGAGCAGCGGTTTGCCGCTGCCCAGTTCGGACACCGTGTGGCCGAGGGCGCGCAAGGCTTCGGCGATGGAATGAACCGTGTCCGGGGAATCGAATTCCTCGTGCAGGTCGTCGGGTGCACCGGCGGGCAACGTCCCAACGGGTTTCAGGTCGAATGTGATGCCGATGTGCATGATCGAGGCTCGAATCGTCCGTTGCCGGATTCAGGTGGTGACGAGATTCAACACTGTCTTATTTACGGAGCCGTCAATGTCTCCGATGGTCGGACGGCGCGGGCTGCTAAAATGGCTCTGGGTCACCGTTGCTATTCCGCGGGATCGGACGCATGGAAGTTCAATACACGTTCGTCAGTCTGCCGGGGCCGTGCGGTTACCTGCCGGAACAGCGCTGGAGTCTGCGCTACGAAGTGGTGCGGTCGATGAAGGCGGCCGAGTACGGCGAGAAATTGCAATCGGGTTGGCGTCGCTTCGGCCCGGCCGTCTTCCGGCCCGAATGCGCGGCGTGCCAACGCTGCCAGTCGATCCGCGTGCCGTTGGCCACCTTCAAACCGGATCGCAGCCAGAAGCGGGCGTGGAAAGCCAATGCCAAAACGGTGACCCTGACGATCGGTGCGCCGAGTGTCAGCGCGGCGAAGCTCGAACTGCACGACAAATTCCACGCCTACCAAGCCGACGCCAAAGGTTGGCCCGAGCACGGCCCGAAGAACAGCGCTTCGTACAGCGACAGCTTCGTCGATAACCCGTTCCCCACGGAAGAATGGTGCTACTGGCTCGGGGAGCGCCTGATCGGTGTTGGCTACGTCGACTCGGTGCCCGTGGGCCTGAGCGCGATCTATTTCTTTTACGACCCTGCAGAACGTGACCGTTCGTTGGGGACGTTCAATGTGCTGAGCATCCTGATGGAAGCGCAGAAACGCGCGCAAACGCATGTCTATTTGGGGTACTACGTGGAGGGCTGCGCTTCACTGGAATACAAGGCCCGCTTCGGGCCGAACGAAGTGCGTGACCCCGCGACCGGAAATTGGGTGTCCTTTCATTAACTCAGCAACGACCCATCGAAGCCGTGGGGCAGCAGTTC
>JAYSYJ010000222.1:0-12185 GCA_043727675.1 Fimbriiglobus sp. | reverse complement strand
CGCGCGCCATGCCGACGAATTGAGCACCCTGGCCGGGGAAGAGGAAGGCAGTCATAGTCGGTTCCGGATTTAGTCTTCGTCGCCGAAAGCGGGGAGCTTGGCCAACTCTTCGACGATGCGGTCGTTCAATTGGACACGGACATCTTGGGCCGCCACCGCGAGAGCGTTGGCAATCGCCCGTTCGTCGCTCGAACCGTGGCAGATGATGCAGACACCATCGACACCCAACAGCGGGGCACCGCCCGCGGTGCTGTAATGAAATTTGTCGACGAGTTTTTGCACGGCTTGGGCCGCGAGGGTTTTTTCGGCGGAAAGGACGCCGACGACATCGGTTGCTACCATCTGCATGATGAACTCGAAGACACCCTCGGCATGTTTCAGCAACACGTTGCCAACGAAGCCATCGGTGATGATGACATCGACGACACCCTTGTGAACGTCGCGGCCTTCGACATTGCCGACAAAGCGATCCGCAAAGGGGCTGTTGCGAAAAAGTGCGTAAGTCTTTTGAACGAGTTCGTGCCCTTTGCCTTCTTCCTCACCGACGTTCATCAAGCCGATTTTCGGCTCGGTGATCCCGAGGCGGTGCTTGGCCAACACGCTGCCCATCACCCCGTATTGCAAGAGGTGGGACGACTTGGGGAAGATGTTGGCCCCGACATCCAGCACCACGCAATGGCCCTTTTCCGTCGGCATGAGGGCACCGATTCCGGGCCGGCGCACCCCTTTCAAAAATCGACGGGCGAACAGACCGGCCCCCACTACGGCGCCCGTGTTGCCGGCGCTGACTAGACCATCGGTTTTCTTGGTGGCGGTGAGTTGCCAACAACGAGAAATGGAGTTGTCCGGCTTCTTGCGAAGGGCTTCGACCGGCTTTTCGTTCATGCCGATCACGCCGACACTGGCAACAATTTCGATGCGATCGGACGGATAAGAATTGGCGGCGAGGAGCGGCTCGATTTGCGCGGGATCACCGACGAGCACGACCGTGAGATCCGGGACGGCGGCGATGGCCTTGAGGGCGCCGACTACGTTCGGCCGCACCCCGTGGTCGCCGCCCATCGCGTCGAGCGCAATCCGCATCGCCTCTACTTCCCTTCTGCGGCATCCGCCATCACGATGGCGTCACGACCTTGGTAAAAACCACAGTTGTTGCAGACGCGGTGGGGCAACGTCGGGTCTTGGCAACGCGGGCAATATTGAATGCCCTTCGGTGTGATGTGGTGGTGGCTCCGCCGGTGCCCTTGACGCGATTTCGACGTCCGTCTCTTCGGTACTGCCATGACTGCCTCAAATACGACACGAACACTGATGAATTCGAAAACTCAATTTAGGGGCGATCCGCCCAACTGTCAAGGAGAGCCCCCGGAACTACTCGCCGTGGAAGAACGGCACCATCGCGGCCGTCATCGGGGCGGGCATGGTGTATTGCGGGTAGTGACCGCACGGGCTGAACTCGATCCGTTTGACATGGGGAGCACCGGTTTCGACTTCCGCTTCCGCACTCCGTGGCACGAGTCCATCGCGATCGCCGCCGATCATCAAAATGGGGTGCTGGATGCCGGGTAACAGCGGCCGGAGATCGGTCTTATCGAGGATGAGTGCCCGACGGCAGGCGGCCCGGATCGGATTCGTGCCGCTGCATTCCAAGAGGAACTCGAAGATCTCCGGCGGACAGCCGACGAACTGTCCCCCTTCGAGCTTGCGCATGGCGGCGGGGCGAATCGGCAGTTGGTTCATCCGCCAAGGCCAGTAACGTCCGAGTCTGGCTAAGCCGCGTTCGATCCGAATGAGTGGTCGGCGGGCGAAGCCGCCTTGGAGGACGGCGCGGTGGAATCGAGTCGGGAAACGGGCCAGTGCCGACAGCGTGATCGTGGAGCCAAACGACGAACCTTGGATGTCGACCGTCGATAATTTGAGGTGATCGAGCAGGGCGATTAAATCTTCGGCGAAGTGCGGGTGTTGGTAGATGCCGAGGTTCGCCCCGTCGTCGGTTCCGTTGGCGAGTTCGTAGCCGATGCAGTGGAACCCGGCTTCGACCATCCCTTGCATCTGCATGCAGAACGACCGCGTGGTGTCGATCATCCCGTGGACGAAGATCAGCGGCTGCCCCTGCCCCCAATCGAAGTAGCGAAGCCGGTAGCGCGGGGTCTGCACCACGCCGGCCATCGCTTCGGTATCGAAGCGGTGCTGGGCGGTGCGGAGGTCATCGAGAGTCGGATGCGGTGATGTCATGCCACGATTGTAGTCGAAGTGGATCGGGATCGAGGCCCGACGGACGTACTTTTCGGGTCGGCTGCGATACCGGGTTATTGCCAAACGAGTTTCAGCTGAAGTCTCAACGAAACCAGCCTGACTTCGATGTGGCTCCGCATCGAATCGAGTTGGTTGCCGCGCAGATTCAGCATGTCCAACTTCGCCAAGTGGGGGCACGCGAGCAATTCCTCCACCAAGAAATTCACCGCGATCAACCGGACTTCGCGTAAGGGTGTGCGCTCGAACAGGCTCGCTCCTAAGCTGATGAAACTGCGGCCGGTGAGCGACATCGCTTCCACAAATCCACGGCGGTAGACGAGGTCGCGGGCGCCCCAAGGCGCAAACGCCTCGGCCCAGCGTGCACCGTGTTCGGCGAGCAACCGATCCGCCGGGTCACCGTTCAATTGCAGTCGGATGAACTCGGCCCGTGCCGGATCGGTGGTGCCAATGAACTCGGCGTAAGCCATCCGCGCGGCATCGTCCGCGGGCCGATCCAGTACAGCGCGCAACAGCGGGTGGGGGTTGAACGGGATGACGACTGATTGCGACGGTGTCAGCACCTCGTCGGCAGTCGGGGCGTAGGCGCTCGGGTGCCGGGCCATGCGGCGCAATTCGGCGTCGGTCGGATTCGGTTTCAACCGGGGTGCCGGCGACGGACGGAACCAACGGAGGCTCATACACTGCTCGAAAAGGAGAACAACGTGATTAGCCTATACGATCAAATTCAGGAAGCGACCGCCTCGATCCGTCTCCGTTGGGACGGAAAGCCCGCCGTGGGGATCATCCTCGGCACCGGCCTCGGCCAGTTCGCCGACGAGATTTCGGATCGTACTGAAATCCGCTACGAAGAGATCCCGCACTTCCCGCGTTCGACGGCCCCGAGTCACAAGGGGCAGTTCGTCTGCGGCACGCTCGGTGGCAAAACCGTCGTGGCGATGGAGGGCCGCTTCCACGCCTACGAAGGGTACACGATGCAGCAGATCACCTTCCCCGTGCGCGTGCTCAAGGCACTCGGCTGCGAGGTGCTGATTGCGACGAATGCCTGCGGTGGCATGAACCCGCAGTACGCACGCGGTGATATCATGCTCATCGAAGACCACATCAATTTGTTGGGCGACAACCCATTGATCGGCCCGAACGACGACCGTCTGGGGGAACGCTTTCCCGATATGTGCTTCGCCTACGACCGGGCCTTGCTCGCCTTGGGTCGGCAGATAGCGCTGGAGCAAAAGATGGCCATTCAACAAGGGGTGTACGTCTCCGTGACGGGGCCAAACCTCGAGACGCGGGCCGAGTACCGCTTCCTGCGAACCATCGGTGCCGATGTCGTGGGGATGTCGACCGTCCCCGAGGTGATTGTGGGTGTGCATTCCAAAATGCGGAATTTCGGCCTCTCGGTGGTCACCGATCTCTGCCTGCCGGACGCGTTGCAGCCGGTGAGCTTGCCGGAGATTCTCGAAGTCGCCGGTGAAGCGGAACCCCGATTGCGAGCACTGGTACGCGAGTTAGTCACGCGGATTTAAGCCAACGCGGTTCTGACTCTGCTCGCGCTTCAAACTGCGATCGAAAATAAAGGTGGCGAACGGTGGGATCGACGCTAGCCCGGCTATCAAGAACCGGCCGACACCCCATTTTTGAACGATCCAGGTATTCAGCACGGCCACAATATAAACCGTCCAAAGGAGACCGTGGGCGGTGCCGACGGCCGTGACGACCGGGGTGCCCGACGGTAAGTCGATGAGGTATTTCCAGGGCATCGCCACGCAGAAGAGCAACAGCGCCGAAATCCCTTCGATGAAACCGATCAACCGCAAGCGGGCCAGGGCCGTGCTGAAATTCAAAGTGTTTCCTCCCGGAGTGCGACCGCAATCGCCCCGAATAAATCGTCCAGTTGTCGATCCAAAATTGTCCGCAAATCGAATAGCACCTGTCCCGCGTGAACTCGGGCCATCACCGCCGGCGTGCCGGTGCGCAACTTTGTGGCGAACTGTTCTTCCGTGTGACTATTCGTTGTCACTGCGAGTACCACCGTCGGCACCGCGACGTCGGGGAGAGACCCACCACCGACGTACGACACATCGTCACACACCTCAATCAACCGAATACCCGGAACGATTTTCAACCGTTCCGCGAACGTCTCGGTTCGGTTTCGCAGCGTGGCCAGCGGCATCGTCAACAGGGCGAGCGTGGGGATTGTTTCGCAGACGCGCTCTGGGTTTCGGTGCAATCGCAAGGTCGCTTCGAGAGCGGCGAGGGTCATTTTGTCGCAGCGAAAGGCCCGCATCAACGGATCCCGTTCGATGCGGGCGATGAGTTCCGCCTTCCCCGCGATGATTCCCGCTTGCGGCCCACCGAGCAGCTTATCGCCACTGAACAGAACCAAATCGGCCCCGGCCGCGATCCCCCGTGAAATCAGTGGTTCGTCGGGCAATCCGTACGACGCTAAATCGAGCGCGGCCCCACTTCCCGCATCATCGACGACCGGGATTCCATGTTGTGTCCCAAGTGCGGCAAGGGCTTCGATCCCGACGCTTTCGGTGAAGCCCCGCACGCGGAAATTACTCGTGTGGATGCACATGAGCAAGCCGGTGTTCGGCCCGATGGCCCGTTCGTAGTCGTTCAGCCTCGTGATGTTCGTGGTGCCGACTTCGCGGAGAATCGCCCCGCTCGCCGCCATGATATCGGGGATGCGGAAGTTGCCGCCGATCTCGATGAGCTGCCCGCGCGACACGATCACTTCCTTCCCTGCCGCGAGCGCCCGCAACACGATCACCGTCGCGGCCGCACAGTTGTTGACGACGGTCGCCGCCTCGGCACCGGTGAGACTGGTCACCCCCGCGCGGATCGGATCTTGCCGGCTCGAACGTTTGCCCGATCCCAAGTCGAGTTCGAGATTCAAATAGCCCCGTGCGGCTTCGTAGGCGGCCTGCGCCGCCACCTCCGCCATCGGCGAACGGCCGAGGTTCGTGTGCAGCACGATTCCCGTGGCATTCAGCACGGTCCGCAGTTTCGGCGCTTCCGCGTTGTGAAGTTTGCGAACGACCGCCGCGGCGATCTCATCCAGATTGGTACCGACGAGACCCGATTTCAAGCGGCTCCGCACGGCATCCAGTTCGGCTCGAACGGCGTTCGTCATCACGGCGGACGAAAAGCGGACGCGCAGCTCCGCTAGGGAGCGGTGCTCAAGCACTTTACTGACGGCCGGGAGTTGGCGGAATTCGGACATGGACGTTCACTTCTCTCTTCTACGTTCGCGTCAGTGGGACGAATCGACGCAGGAACGTCACCGACGATTTCACGTCCGCTAGGCGGTCGTCACCAGCCGTGCGTTCGATAGTCAGGTAGCCGCGGTATTCCAACGCTTCCAGCGTCGCCACGACGCTCAGCCAATCGAGATCGCCGGCCCCCACGGGCACTTCTACCGGCCCGGCACTGGCACTCGTGCGCTGGGCATCGCGGGCGTGCACATGCTTCACCAGATCACCGAGGGCCGTCAAGCTGGCCATCGGATCGTAACCGTTCATCAAATAATTCGCGGGGTCGAAGTTCGCGCCGAGCGTCCCGCTCTTGAAGCTGTCCAAATAGGTTCTCAACGACGTGCCGGAATCCAAACCGCCATCGAGTCCGAGCCAGGTGCCCATGCGGTCGCCCCGTTGCGAAAGCGCTGTGAGTGTTTCGCGCAGGGTGGCACTCTTCGGCGGTGGCCCCGTGAAAAACAGGTGGGGTTTCGGCTCGTCGTCCGCCTCCTCCTCCGCAACCACTTCCACCGGGATCATCGGCATCGGCACGATGAGCTTCTTCGCACCCAGATCGTAAGCCAGCTGCATCGCTTTGGTGACGTGGTCGAGCCGCTGTTCTTGGAATTCGAAACTATCCAACCCCTTTTTCAGTGGGCAGTGCAGTGCCGTGAGTTCGAGGTTGTGCGACCGCAGCTGGGTGCGAAAGTCACGCCGGGCCGTGTCGCCCAAATTTTCCGGTGCGAGTAAGCCGACGGCATCGAGTTGCACGCCCTGCACGCTCAACTTGGTCGCTTCGAACAGGGCCGACCGCAACGGCAACCCGAGCGATTCGAGAACGAGGCCGACTTTGAGATGGAGCTGGTTCATCGGGTTGTTTTATGTTTGCAACGGATCGGCAGCCGAGAATCCGCGTGGTTCATAATTCCTAACGGTAGGTGGCGAGCGGGGGACGTCAGTCCCCTGTTTCTCGGAAGCGGCCAATCCCCGACACAGGGGGCTGACACATGACCCGAACCAATCCCCGAAACAGGGGGCTTACTCCCCCCGCTCGCCTTCCTAACGCGTTCGCAGACTTTCCGTTGAACGATCGGCGCAATCCGTGGTACACTATTATTCTGCTAGTAAGACCCGCCCTGGCGGTTCCTCTCCTGACTTGAGGTCAAGTTTATGCGTTGGCTGTTTTCCAGCTTGTTATTGACACTCGCCGCGCAGGTGTTCGCCACAGACGCCAAGGTCAGCTTTTATAAAGACGTCCGCCCAATTTTGCAGCAGAATTGCCAAGGGTGTCACCAACCTGCCAAAGCGCAGGGGGGCTACGTGATGACCGAATTCGCGGCCCTGTTCAAAGCCGGCGACAGTGGCAAATTCGGCATCGTCCCCGGCAAGCCCGAAGCCAGCTACCTCCTCGCCGAGATCCACGTCAACAAAGAAGGCAAATCGGAGATGCCCAAGAACGGCACGCCGTTGCCGACCCCGCAATTTTTGACCATTGAAAATTGGGTGAAACAAGGGGCGCTCGACGATACCCCGGCGTCGGCCCGAACCAAAGAAATCGATGCCGAGCACCCGCCGGTGTACATGGCACCGTCGGTCATCACGTCGTTGGCGTTCGAACCCAAAGGGAAGTTGCTCGCCGTAACCGGTTACCATGAAGTCCTGCTCTACGGCGTCGAGGATCTCAAACTGCAAGCTCGGCTCGTGGGCTTGAGCGAACGGGTGCAGTCCGTGGCGTTCTCGCCCGATGGCAAACTCTTGGCCGTGGCGGGTGGCAACCCCGGCCGTTTCGGCGAAGTTCAAATTTGGGACGTCGAGAAGCGCAAGTTGAAAGTCTCGGCTCCGGTGACATTCGACACGCTCTTCGGGCTCACGTGGAACCCGGAAGGGACGCTCGTGGCGTTCGGCTGCTCGGACAACACCGTCCGGGCCATCGATCCGAAGACGGGGAAACAAATGTTGCAAATGGGCACCCATTCGGACTGGGTACTCGGTACCGCATTCAGCCAAGATGGGTTGAACCTCGCCAGCGTCGGCCGGGACATGTCGATGAAGCTGACGGAAGTGAGCACGCAACGATTCGTGGACAACGTCACCAGCATCACACCGGGTGGGCTCAAAGGGGGACTGATGGCCCTCGACCGCCGACCCCTGAAGACGAAGACGATGGCCAAAGTGCCCGCCGATACCCCGACCATCGGCAACCGAGTTTACGATGAACTGCTCGTGGCCGGTTCCGACGGCGTGCCACGCCTTTATAAAATGCACCGCGAAGTGAAGCGCGAGATCGGCGACGATTCGAACAAACTCAAGCAGTTCGAAGGAATGCTCGGCCGCGTCTCCGCCGTGCGATTCGATGCCGAAGGGAATCGTTTCGCCGCCGCGAGCGGACTCGACGGCAAGGGCGAGGTTGCGGTGTACGACGTGGCGACTGGGAAGAAGTCGGCCAAGTGCGACGCGATCACCGGCCCGGCTTTCGCCGTGGCTTGGGCACCCGATGGTAAGATGCTCGCCTCCGGGGGATTCGACGGCAAAGTCTGGTTCCACGATTCCGCAACCGGCAAGCTCCTCAAAGAATTTGCAGTTCTTCCGAAGTAACCAGTTGAGAAATTTGAACCGCGACGACGCGAACCGCGGTTCAGTTGAACCCTACAAATGAGACACCCTAATGCGATTCTCCCTCGTCGTCAGTTTGATGCTGTTTGCGGTACCGGTGTTCGGTGCGGAGCCACCACCCACAAATGAATCGCTGCCGCCGGGGGCCAAGGTCAGGTCGTTGGTGGTTCAGCCGGCCACGATCAACTTCACCACGACGTTTGCGTCGGCCCAGTTGCTGGTCACGGCGACGCTCGAATCGGGTGAAACAGTCGATGTGACCCGGTTGGCCAAATTCGACGCCTCCGATTCCGTGAAGCTGAGTGCGACGGGTCTGGCTCGCCCGGCCAAAGCCGGTAGCGGCACGATCACCGTTTCGCTCGCGGGTCAGACGGCCAAAATCGCGGTGGCGGTTCCCGCGGCGATGGACAAGCCGATCAGCTTCGTGACCGATGTTCAGCCCGTGCTCGCCAAGCTGGGTTGCAATCAGGGAACATGCCACGGGGCCGCTCAGGGCAAGAGTGGATTCAAACTCTCGCTGCGGGGCTACGATCCGATCCTCGATCACCGCGCCCTCACCGACGATCTCGAAGGGCGCCGATTCAACCGCACCGCTCCCGATCGCAGCCTCATGTTGTTGAAGCCCGCCGGAGCCATCGCGCACACCGGGGGTATCGTCTGGACGCCGAATGACCCCAATTACGAACTCGTGAAAAAGTGGATCGCCGACGGGGTGAAGCTCGACTTGACCGCGCCGCGGGTCTCCTCGCTCGAAGTGATTCCCGCAGCGGTGACGGTGCCGATCATCGGTATGAAACAGCAGTTCGCGGTGATCGCGACTTACACCGATGGCCGCAAACGCGACGTCACCGCCGAAGCCTTTCTCGACAGCAGCAACACGGAAGTGGCGACGGTCGACAAGGCGTCGCTCATCACCACGGTGCGCCGGGGCGAAGCGACCATGCTGGCCCGTTACGAAGGGGCGTATGCCGCCGCCGCGGTGGTCGTGATGGGGGATCGCGGCGGCTATCAGTGGCAGCCACGCCCGGTGAACAACTTCATCGATACCCTCGTCGACACCAAGTTGCAACGGTTGAAAATCCAGGCGAGCGACTTCTGCACCGACGAGGAATTCCTCCGCCGCGTGTCGCTCGATCTCACCGGGTTGCCGCCGACGTCCGACGCGATTCGGAAGTTCATCGCCGACGCGACGCCGATGCAGAAGAAGCGGGACGCCTTGATCGACAGCCTCGTCGGCAGCCCGGCCTACATCGATCATTGGACGAACAAATGGGGCGACATGCTCCAGATCAACCGCAAGTTCCTCGGCGACGGCGGGGCCACCGCACTCCGGACTTGGACGCACGCCGCGATTGCGAAGAACGTGCCCTACGACCAGTTCGCTTACGGGATCCTCGCGGCGAAAGGATCGAACCTCGATAATCCGCCGGCCGCGTATTACAAAACTTTACGCACCCCGGACACGGTGATGGAGAACACCACGCAGTTGTTCCTCGCCATCCGCTTCAACTGCAACAAATGCCACGATCACCCGTTCGAGAAATGGACGCAAGATCAGTATTACGAAACGAGCGCGTACTTCGCGCAAATCGGCCGCACCGAAGATCCGAAGTTCAAAGGCCAAAAGATCGGTGGCAGCGCCGTGGAAGGTTCCGTGCCGCTCGTCGAAGTCATCTCCGATGCCACGACGGGGGAAATGAAGCACGACCGCACCGGGGCGAACGCACCGCCGAAGTTCCCGTTCTCGGTTCCCGGCTTCACCGCCGATGCCAAGGCCGCCCGCCGCGAACAGATCGCCCGTTGGATCACCGCCAAAGATAATCCTTACTTCGCCAAGAGCTACGTCAACCGCATCTGGAGCTACCTCACCGGAGTCGGCATCATCGAACCGGTGGACGACATCCGGGCCGGCAATCCGGCCACGAATCCGGAATTGCTCGACCGCTTGACGGCCGAGTTTGTCGCCGGTGGTTACGACACCCAGAAGCTCATGAAGACGATTGCGAAGTCGCGGACGTATCAGTTGTCGATCGCCACGAACACGTGGAACAAAGACGACGACATGAATTACAGCCACGCCACGCCCCGGCGTCTGCCGGCGGAAGTGCTCTTCGATGCGATCCACGCGGCCACGGGAGCCAAAACGCGGTTGCCAGGCTTACCGGTCGGGGCACGGGCGGCGCAACTGCTCGATGGCAACGTCGATCTCCCCGGTGGCTTCCTCGACCTCTTGGGCAAACCGGTTCGCGAGTCGGCGTGCGAATGCGAACGCTCGAACACCATGATGCTCGGGCCGGTGCTGGCCATGGTCAATGGCCCCATCGTCGGCGACGCGATCAAAGACCCGAGCAACCACATCGTCACCTTCACCGAAAAGACCAAGGACGATTCGAAAGTGATCGAAGAAATTTATCTGTCGGTGCTCAACCGCCGGCCGACCGCCAAGGAACTCGAAATCGGCGTCAAAGCTTTGACCGGTTCCAAGGACGATCACGCGGCGTTGACCCAAGACTTCACGAAGCGCAAGGCCGCATTCGACGCTTATGCCGCCGGTGTACCCGCGAAACTGCCCGCCTACGAAAAGGGCTTGCTCGATCTCAAACCGACCGCGTGGACGACGTTCGCTCCGACGAAAATGGAATCGAAAGCCGGTGCGACTCCGGCCGCCGCCGATGTGAAAACCGGAAGCACGCTGACTGTCCAAAAGGATGGTTCCATCCTCGTGAGTGGGCGGGCCGAAGCTTACGAACTCCAGACCCTCGCCGCCGATCTGAAACTCGACGGGGCGATTACGGGCATCCGATTGGAAGTACTGGCCGACGAGTCACTCCCGGCTCGAGGGCCGGGTCGGGCGCTCAATGGAAACTTCGTGCTGAACGAATTCACCGTGACGGCGATGGAAACGACTGCTGCGCAGAAACCGGTGCCCGTGAAGCTCGTCCGTCCGGAGGCGACATTCAGCCAAGATACCTATCCTGTGGCCAACGCCATCGACGGCAATGCCGCCACCGGATGGGCCATCGCACCAAAATTTGGATCGAATCAAACTGCGATCTTCAGTTTCGAGAAGCCGGTGAAGGCCAAGGCAGGAGTCACGCTCGCGGTGAGCCTCGATCAACGCTTCGGCACGGCCCACACCATCGGTAAGTTTCGGCTGTCGTACACGTCGGACAAACAGCCGCGATTGGCTTCACCCGTGCCCGCCGATTTGCTCAAAATCGTGGAGACCGAATCTGCCAAACGGACACCCGAGCAAGTCGCCAAGCTCACGCAAGCGTATCTCGCAACGGACGCCGAGTACCAGCGCTTGCAACGGGATGTTCCCGCCGCACCGCCGGTGGATGCCCGTGTGTTAGGAGCGCAGGATTTGACCTGGGCCCTCATCAACACGCCGAGTTTCTTGTTCAACCGGTGAATCGTTTCCCGGCTGAAGTGGACATCGACGTGCTCTTCCGAGATCGCGTCGATGTCTTCATGGCGGGAAACAAGTTTATTGACCCCCTCGCAGGGAGTTTGGCAAATCTTTCTGGCGGTCGGATCCGGAGGACTCGGCCCTGAAAGGGCCGTTCCATCAGCCCAGGTCGGAGCCGGCGCCGCCGGCGGAGGCCTGGGAACCCCGATCCGGAAAACGGCGTCCGTCCTGAAGGGACGGTTCAGAGCAGCAGTCCTTGGAACCGGCCTTTCAGGCCGTCTCCATGTTCCGATTCTGGGTTCTCAGGCCTCCGGCCGCTACGCGACCTCCGACCTGGGCTGTTGGAATGACCCCTTCAGGGTCAAAATCGACCGCCAGAAAGATTTGCCCGACTCCCTCGAAGGGAACAACAAAATTCGGTTGGCCCCGGACGTGTCCGTAAACTTCGGACGGTCGAAGCGGTTAGAAGCTCGAGTTCTCAGAGTGAGACAAAGCTCAAGTAATCCTTCACTTTCGCTTCTTCTTTTTATTCTTCTCGGGCGCCGGATCGATTTTCTTTCGGATCGGCTTCCGCTTTTCCACGGGGCATTCGGCCTCCGGTGGTTTGCCGACGACGCGCAGGTCGAGCATCCGCTTTTGCAGTTCGACATGGGCCACTTCCACGATGA